>CAMCYY010000033.1 GCA_945885335.1 Bordetella parapertussis | reverse complement strand
TTCGGTGTCGGTGTCAACGTCCCCTTCGGGCTCTCTACCGAATATGAGAGCGACTGGATCGGCCGCTTCCAGGGCATCAAGTCGGAAATCATGACGCTCAACATCAATCCTGCCATCTCCTGGAAAGCCAGCGACACGGTTTCACTTGGCTTCGGTCTGAACTACCAGAGCATCGATGCCGAGTTCACCAGCAAATCAAACTACGCCGCCGCGGTCTTTTCCGTGGCGGGCGCAGGCCCGGCGGCAGCGGTTGCAGCAGCCGGACAGGCAGAGGGACTCACCACGCTGAAGGGCGACGACACCAGCTGGGGCTGGAATGCCGGCCTGATGTTCACGCCCAGCCCGAAAACGCGGGTCGGCGTTGCCTACCGCTCACGCATCAAGTACTCGGTGGAGGGCACGGTCAAATTCGACAACCGTCCCGCCCTTCTGGCTGCAGCGGCCCCCGATGGCAACATCAAGCTCGATGTCACCATGCCGGACAGCCTGTCCTTTGCGCTCAGCCATAGGCTCGATGATCGCTGGACAGTCCTGGGCGACGCGACCTGGACCGGCTGGAAAGTACTGAAGAAGTTCGAAGCGATCCGTACCAACAACATTCCCGCCAGTGGCGCCACCCTGCAGAACATCCCCTACAACTGGCGCAATACCTGGCGCGTCGGTGTCGGCGCGAACTACAAGCTGAACGAAGACTGGCTGCTGAAGGGCGGCATTGCCTATGACCAGACACCGACTAACGACGTCGATCGCGGTGTGCGTCTGCCCGACGGCAACCGCACCTGGCTGTCAGTAGGCGCCAAGTACCAGTTGTCCAAGATGGGTACCCTGGATTTTGGCTATACCCACATCTTCGTAAAAGATCCGTCCATCAACAACAATACCAGCGGCAACAACAGCAGTAGTACTGCAGCCTATGCGTTGGTCAACGGCAAGTACGACTCCACCGTGGACATCCTGAGCGTGCAGTACAGTCACCGCTTCTGATTGCCGGCGGTTTCCAAAAAAAACGCGCCCTCGGGCGCGTTTTTTGTTTCGGTAATGGCGAACCTCATTCGTAACGCACGTCCAGGATCAGGTACTTGCGCACGCCGCCCGGCGCCTGGACTTCCACCTCATCGTCGGCGTACTTGCCGATCAGCGCCCGTGCAATCGGCGATCCGATGGAAATCTTGCTCTTCTTGATGTCGGCTTCGTCGTCGCCCACAATCTGGTAGGTAACCGCATCACCGCTGCTGGCGTCTTTCAACTCAACGGTCGCACCGAACACGCAACGCCCTTCGGCATCCAGCAGCTTGGGGTCGATGATCTGCGCATTGGACAGCTTGGACTCCACTTCGGCAATGCGCCCCTCGATGAAGCTCTGCTTCTCTTTGGCCGCATCGTATTCGGCGTTTTCGGACAGGTCTCCGTGCGAACGCGCCTCGGCGATCGCCGCGATAACCTTGTGGCGCTCCACGGTCTTCAGGTTTTGCAGTTCGGCGCGCAATTTTTCTGCGCCCAATACGGTCATGGGAAACTTGGCCATCTTGAATATCCAGTCAGGCAGGGCTTGATTAAAGTTTGATCGTGGGGAAATCAGGAACGACGGATTTTCCAATCCGGAAGCAGCGCTCGTTGGCACGGTGCGTCTCCGACCGGAGAAATCGACGGACTTACGTTACCACAGAATCTCCGCCCTTAGCCCCGGCTGCACCCACAGCTACCTTGCCACTGCCTAGGCCCAGGCCCAGCGTGGCATGCAGCCCCTGCAGGTCAAAAGGCACCAGAGCCGCCACATGACGCAGCCCGGCACAGGCTGCACGGGCACCGGCAATCGTGGTGTAGTAGGTCACGCGCTGCGCCAGCGCCGACGTGCGGATGGAGCGCGAATCGGTCACTGCCGTGCGCGTTTCCTCGACGGTATTGACGATCAGGCTGATCTCGCCGTTCTTGATCATGTCCACCACATGTGGCCGCCCTTCGGCGACCTTGTTCACCGTGACCACCGGCACGCCGTGCGCCGCCATCACCGCGGCGGTGCCGCGCGAGGCGATCAGGGTAAAACCGAATTCGAGCAGGTCGCGCGCAATCTCCACTGCGGCCAGCTTGTCACCGTCGCGCACGCTGATGAACGCCTTGCCGGCACGCGGCAGTTTCACGCCGGCGGCCAGTTGCGATTTCACGAAGGCTTCGCCAAACGTGTAGCCAACGCCCATGACTTCACCGGTGGATTTCATCTCCGGCCCGAGGATGGTGTCCACGCCCGGGAACTTGATGAAGGGGAAGACCGCCTCCTTGACCGAGAAATACGGTGGAATTACCTCGCGGATTTCGACGCCGCCGTTGTTCGTCGAGGCCTTGCTCTGCTTTGCAATCGATTGCCCGGCCATGCAGCGCGCCGCGATCTTTGCCCATTGCAAGCCGGTCGCCTTGGACACGAAGGGCACCGTGCGCGATGCGCGCGGATTCACTTCCAGCACATAGACGATGTCTCGCTGTATAGCGAACTGGATGTTCATCAGGCCAATGACCTTCAGCCCCTTTGCCAGCGCAATGGTCTGGCGCTTCAACTCGCGCTCCAGGTGTGCACTCAGCGAAAACGAAGGCAGCGAGCAAGCCGAATCGCCCGAATGCACCCCCGCCTGTTCAATGTGTTCCATGATGCCGGCGACCAGCACCTGCTTGCCGTCGGAGATGGCATCCACGTCCACTTCGATCGCATCGTTGAGGAAGCGGTCCAGCAGCACTGGCGAGTCATTGGATACCTTGACCGCTTCGCGCATGTACCGCTCAAGGTCGCGCTGATCATGCACGATTTCCATGGCACGACCACCCAGTACATAGCTCGGGCGCACCACCAGCGGATAGCCGATTTCCAGCGCCAGCCTCAGCGCGTCGACTTCGTTGCGCGCGGTGCGGTTCGGCGGCTGCTTCAGCTTCAGCTTGTGCAGCAGTTTCTGGAAACGCTCGCGGTCTTCTGCGGCATCGATCATGTCGGGCGAGGTGCCGATGATGGGCACGCCGGCCTTTTCCAGGTCGCGCGCCAGCTTTAAGGGTGTCTGGCCGCCGTACTGCACGATCACGCCCTCCGGCTTTTCCTTGTCGACGATCTCGAGCACATCCTCCAGCGTCAGCGGCTCGAAGTACAGCCGGTCTGACGTGTCGTAATCCGTGGAGACGGTCTCCGGATTGCAGTTGACCATGATGGTCTCGTAGCCGTCTTCCCGCAGCGCCAGCGCAGCATGCACGCAGCAGTAATCGAACTCGATGCCCTGTCCGATGCGGTTCGGCCCGCCACCCAGCACCATGATCTTCTTCTTGTTCGTGGGCGCGGCTTCGCATTCCTCCTGATAGGTGGAATACAGATAGGCCGTTGTCGTCGCAAATTCCGCAGCGCAGGTGTCCACGCGCTTGTACACCGGGCGCACGCCATGCGTGTGCCGCGCATCGCGCACCGCCTGCTCGGAGGTCTTCAGCAGTTTGGCGAGGCGCCGGTCAGAGAAACCCTTTTTCTTCAGCGCCCGCATGCGCGCCGCGTCGATGGACTCGAGCTTCTGGTCATCCAGCACCATCTCGATGTCGATGATGTCCTTGATCTGCGCCAGGAACCACGGATCGATATGCGTCAGGGCGTGCACTTCCTCCAGCGTCATGCCGCTCTCGAACGCATCGCCCACATACCAGATGCGCTCCGGCCCCGGCTCGCCCAGTTCCTTCTCGATCACCTCGCGGTCGGTGGTCTTCTGGTTCATGCCGTCCACGCCGACCTCAAGGCCACGCAGCGCCTTCTGGAACGACTCCTGGAAGTTGCTGCCGATGGCCATCACCTCGCCCACCGACTTCATCTGTGTGGTCAGGCGGTCGTTGGCCTGCGGGAATTTCTCGAACGCAAAACGCGGCACCTTGGTGACCACGTAATCTATCGACGGCTCGAATGACGCCGGCGTCGCGCCACCGGTGATTTCATTTTTCAGCTCATCGAGCGTGTAGCCCACGGCCAGCTTCGCCGCAACCTTCGCGATCGGAAAGCCGGTGGCCTTGGAGGCCAGCGCCGATGAGCGCGACACGCGCGGATTCATCTCGATCACGATCATCCGGCCGTCTTTGGGATCAATGGCGAACTGCACGTTCGATCCGCCGGTGTCCACGCCGATTTCGCGCAGCACCGCGATCGACGCATCGCGCATGATCTGGTATTCCTTGTCGGTCAGCGTCTGCGCCGGCGCCACCGTGATCGAGTCCCCGGTATGCACACCCATGGGATCGAGGTTTTCGATAGAACAGATGATGATGCAGTTGTCCTTGGAGTCCCGCACCACCTCCATCTCGAACTCTTTCCAGCCGATCAGCGATTCCTCGATCAGGAGTTCCTTGGTTGGCGAGGCTTCCAGGCCACGCTCGCAGATGGCGACAAATTCCTCGCGATTGTAGGCAATGCCTCCGCCCGCGCCGCCCAGCGTGAAGGATGGGCGTATCACCACCGGGTAGCCGATCGCGACCTGCACCTGCAGCGCTTCCTCCATGGAGTGCGCCACCATCGAATGCGCGCTGCCCAGGCCAATGCGCGTCATGGCCTCCTTGAACTTCTGCCTGTCCTCGGCCTTGTCGATGGCTTCCTTCTTCGCCCCGATCATTTCCACACCGTACTTTTCCAGCACGCCGTGCTTGGCAAGGTCAAGCGCGCAGTTCAACGCGGTCTGCCCGCCCATGGTCGGCAGCAGCGCATCGGGACGCTCTTTAGCGATGATGGATTCCACCATCTGCCAGGTCACCGGCTCGATGTAGGTGACGTCCGCCGTTTCCGGGTCGGTCATGATGGTGGCCGGATTGGAATTCACCAGCACCACGCGATAACCCTCTTCGCGCAGCGCCTTGCAGGCCTGGGCGCCGGAGTAATCGAACTCGCAGGCCTGGCCAATCACGATGGGGCCGGCGCCGATTATCAGGATCGACTTGATGTCGGTGCGCTTAGGCATTGCGTCCTCCCTGGGACGGCTTTGTCACGTCCATCATCTTCACAAAGCGGTCAAACAAGTAACCCACGTCGCGCGGCCCCGGGCTTGCTTCCGGATGGCCCTGGAAGCAGAAAGCCGGACGGTCGGTGCGGGCAAGGCCCTGCAGCGATCCATCGAACAGCGACACATGCGTGGTGCGCATGTTTTTCGGCAGCGTGGCCGGATCGACCGCGAAACCATGGTTCTGGCTGGTGATCACCACCTGCCCGGTATCCATGTCCTTCACCGGGTGGTTCGCGCCGTGATGGCCGAATTTCATTTTCAACGTCTTCGCGCCCGAAGCCAAACCCATGAGCTGGTGGCCAAGGCAGATACCGAACACCGGAATCTGCGTGCCATCGAGGATTTCGCGTATCGCCTTGATGGCGTAATCGCAGGGCTCCGGATCGCCGGGACCGTTCGCGAGGAAGATGCCATCGGGCTTGAGTGCCAGCGCTTCTTTGGAACCGGTCTGCGCCGGCAGCACCGTAATGCGGCAACCGCGCGCGGCCAGCATGCGCAGGATGTTGCGCTTCACGCCGTAGTCAAAAGCGACGACATGGAAACGTTTGTCGCCACCCTTGGCATAGCCATCCTTGAGCGACCATTCGCCCTCGGTCCACTCATACGAAGTCTTGGTGCTGACCACTTTCGCGAGGTCCATGCCGGCCAGGCCAGGGAAAGCGCGCGCCGCTGCCAGTGCCTTGGCGTCGTCAACGTCGCCGGCCATCAGCGCGCCGTTCTGGGCGCCCTTTTCACGCAGGATGCGGGTCAGCTTGCGCGTGTCGATGGCGGCGATGCCGACCACCTTGCGCGCCTTAAGATAGGCATCCAGCGATTGTTCCGAGCGCCAGTTCGACACCATCAGCGGCAGATCGCGGATCACCAGGCCGGAGGCGAAAATCCCGGTCGACTCCTCGTCTTCCGTATTAGTGCCGGTGTTGCCGATGTGCGGATAGGTCAGCGTGACGATCTGGCGGCAGTAGGACGGGTCGGTCAGGATTTCCTGGTATCCAGTCATGGAGGTGTTGAAAACCACCTCGCCGGAAGACAAACCGTCGGCCCCGATGGAAATGCCCCGAAAAATACTGCCATCGGCGAGTGCAAGGATGGCCGGCGGAGGCGTTAGGGGCACAGAAAACCTGTTTAAAAATAAGCGGTTAGATACGAAAAGCGGGACAGGCCGCTTGCCCGTCCCGCCTCGTACTAATGGGGCAGGATTATACCTGAGCAGGCCCTTCCGCTCAAACGCTGGTTATTCCACTCATGGCTCGATCCTTCGACCAGCTCAGGATCGGCACGAACGCACGGAATCACCAAACCGTTCGTCCTGAGCCCTTCGACTTCGTTCAGGACAGGCCTGTTGAAGGATGAACGACCCAGCCGAAGGCATCCGCTATTAATTCAGGCCGAGAACGTCCTGCATGTCGTACAGGCCGGCCGATTTACCCTTGAGAAACACTGCCGCGCGCAGCGCGCCTGAGGCATAGGTCATGCGGCTTTGCGAACGCACAGTCACTTCAACGCGCTCGCCTTCGCCGGCGAAAATCACGGTGTGTTCGCCGATGATGTCACCGCCGCGAATGCTGTGAAAGGCAATGCTCTTCGCATCGCGCTCGCCGGTAATGCCTTCACGGCCATACACGGCATCGGCTTTCAGGTCGCGGCCCAGCGCATCGGCCACCACCTCACCCAGGCGCAGGGCTGTGCCCGAAGGCGCGTCCACCTTGTGCTTGTGGTGCGCCTCGATGATTTCAACATCGAACTCGGCACCCAGGCTTTTCGCGGCAATCTCCGCCAGCTTGAACGTCACGTTCACGCCGATCGCGAAATTCGGCGCCATGACGATGGCGATGCGCTTTGAAGCATCGGTGATGCGTTGTTTTTGTTCGGGCGTGAAACCCGTGGTGCCGATGACCATGCAACGGCCACCCGCAAGCGCCAGGTCCAGATGTGCGAGCGTCGCCTCGGGACGGGTAAAGTCGACCAGGCATTCGGAGGCTGCGATTGCCGCAGCTGCGTCAGCGCTGACGCTCACACCGGACTGCATACCAATCCATTCGCCGGCATCCTTGCCGACCACACCGCTGGCCGTCACGTCAAATGCAGCGGCAAGTTTCAGGACATCATGCTTCAGCACGCCTTCGATCAGGGCGCGCCCCATGCGTCCGGCCGCGCCGGCAATCGCAATCTTCATTGCGCCCCCCTCATTGATTCACAACGGGCAAGGGCGCGGAGGGCTTGGCTGCAGTCGAGGGCGCAGCCGGCGTGGACTGCGTAGCCTTGCCCGAAGCATCTCCGCCACTGACCACATCACCATCGACGCGCAGCAACTTGCCATCCGCGAAATGCACGGTGATGCGCCGACGATCATAGACCGTGCTGTTCTCCGGGCTACGTATGAATACGTAGTCCCAGCGATCCACATGGAAGGGATCAATCAGCAGCGGCGTGCCCAAAGCGAAACGCACCTGATCCTTGCTCATGCCCGGCTTCAGTCTGGAGACCATATCCTGGGTAATCCAGTTGCCCTGCTGGATCGCGATGCGATACGGCGTAACCTGCGGCAGGGCACTGCAAGCGCCCAGAAAGAGTAGTAACGCAACTCCCGGGAGGCACGCAGAAAAGCGACTGGGGATCAAGGATTTTCCCTGTTATTGAAATGGCTGCTATATGATAACGGAATCCTGTTTCGACATTTTCGGAATAGCTTCCGTGGGAATAGCATCCGCGCTCAAGGTTACCGCACCGGTATCCGGCATAGGACGGCGCAGTGACACCTGACCGACTCCGATCCAATCCCGTCGGACTCCACAACCTTCACCAGGCTCCAATGGCCAATACCCACAACCTTAAATCCATCGGCCTCAAGGCCACCGGCCCGCGGTTGCGCATCCTGAAACTGTTTGAAGACAGCAAGGTGCGCCACCTTGCCGCCGAAGACGTCTACCGCGTGCTCATCGGCGACGGCATGGACGTCGGCCTTGCCACGGTGTATCGCGTGCTCACACAGTTCGAGCAAGCCGGCATCCTCAAGCGCCACCACTTCGAATCCGGCAAGGCCGTATTCGAACTATACGAAGGCACGCACCACGATCACCTGGTCTGCATGCAGTGCGGCAAGGTCGAAGAGTTCTACGACGCGGAAATCGAAAAGCGCCAGAACCGCATCGCCAAGGAGCGCGGCTTCACCATTCGCGAACACGCCCTGTCGCTGTACGCGGATTGCAACAAGCAGGACTGCCCGAATCGCAATGCCGGCACGTTGAAGCCGACTGACGGCTGAGAGACGAAAAGCACAGTCCGTCGCACATGACGCAGAGCGGAACCACCAGACAGGACCGCAGGCTGCAAAGCGGCCTGCAACTCATCCTGTGGCGCCATGCCGAAGCCGAGGATGCCGTCCCCGGCCTGATTGCCGATGAGGCACGCGCCCTGACGCCGCGCGGCCACAAGCAGGCTGCGGGAATGGCGAAATGGCTGCTGGAACGCCTGCCAAAGCACTGTCGCATCCTCGTCTCGCCCGCCACACGCACACAGCAGACGGCATCTGCGCTCGAATTGCCGTTCGAGACCACACCCAAGGTCGGCCTGTCAGCAACACCGGAAAGCATTCTCGCTGCGGCCGGATGGCCGCACGCATCACCACAGGCGCCGAACATCGTGCTGGTGGTTGGACACCAGCCTACGCTGGGCCATGTCGCAGCCTTGCTGATGTCGGGCACCGACATGGACTGGAGCGTGCGCAAGGGAGCCGTGGTGTGGATCGAGAATCGCGCGCGCGGCGCCGGCGAAGAAGCCGTACTGCGTGCCGCCATGACGCCGGAGATGCTTTAGGCCCCATAACGACCGGCTCCACAACCACTGTCATCTCCGTGCAAGCGGGAATGAAATCAAAAGCATACGCCGCAATAAAATGAGAATAATTTCCTCATGAATGCTTTTGGATAAAAGACTAAAATTCAGAACTGATAATATTTAAGGAAACACTGATCAAGTCTCGAATCGAGTATCACCGTTCAAATGTTTCCTCTGACGTGGGGGATATACAAGGGGGCACAGCCCACTTGTTCAGTGCTTCCTTAAGAAATCAACCGGCAGTCTTAAGACGCCGCTCCTCGGCAACACCACTCAAACCGCGCACATCAAAGCGGATACCCAGCGTGCGCCATTCGGCAGCCTCCTCCGCCAGCGCCGCTTCGGTCAGCGGATGCGCCTCCAGCCAGCCGCGCGGCAGCGACATCTGGTAACCGGCATCGGTCGTCTTGCAGGCAAAGCGTGGCAACGCAATGTCGCCGCGCGAAAGGCACAACAGCGCGGCCAGCCGCAGTGCAAAAATGCCGCCCCAGTCACTGCTGCGTGCCGGCAGACCTTCAATTTTCGCGAGTTTGCCGCGATGCGCCAGCACCAGGCGCGCCAGGCGCGCCTGTTCGTCACGCGAAAAGCCGGGCATATCCGCCTGCGACAGAATGTAGGCCGAATGCTTGTGGTAGCCGGCATGCGCGATCGTGATGCCGATTTCATGCAGGTCGGCGGCAAACTGCAGCAGGAGGGCATCGCTTTCCGCAACCGGTTCTGACTGCCCGGCCAGATCGGCCTGTATTTCAGCGGCAAGCTCGGCCACACGCGCAGCCTGCGCCGTATCGACGTGGTAGCGACGCGCAAACTCCGCCACCGTCACTTCACGCATGTCGTGATGCGTGACACGGCCCAGCAGGTCATAGAGCACGCCCTGGCGCAGCGCGCCGTCAGACACCGAAAGTGATTCAATCCCCAGCTCTGTCAGCGCCGCCGACATGATTGCAAGGCCGCCGGGCAGGATCGCAATGCGGTCCTCCCGCAGACCGGGCAGTTCGCTGCGATCGATGTTCTCCATGTCGCCCATCTTGATCAGCAGGCTGCGCAGCTTCTCCAGCCCGCCCGGCGTGATCTCGTCGCTGTTGCTCCAGCCATTCGCCGCCAGAATTCCGGCCAGCGATTTTGCCGTGCCTGAGGAGGCCACCACCTGCTTCCAGCCGGCGCGGCGATAGGCCTTGACGATGCGCTGCATTTCGTTCGCCGCAGCCGTCTCCGCCTGCTTGAACGAGGACTTGTCCAGCCGGCCTTCCGGAAAATAACGCAGGCTCCAGCTCACGCAGCCCATGGAGATCGACTCCATCAACGCGGGTTCCAGGCCGGCGCCGATCACAAACTCGGTCGAACCGCCGCCAATGTCAATCACCAGGCGCGAGTCCGGCGACGGCGGCAGGCTGTGCGCCACACCGAGGTAGATCAGGCGCGCCTCTTCACGGCCGAACACCACTTCAATCGGGAAGCCGAGCGCGCTGCGCGCCTCGGCCAGGAAGGCATCGGCATTCTTTGCCACGCGCAGCGCGTTGGTGCCCACCGCGCGCACCGCGCCGCGCGGAAAGCCGCGCAGCCGTTCACCAAAGCGTCCCATTGCCTCCAGCGCGCGCAGTTGCGTGGCGCGATCAATGCGCCGGTCACGCGTCATGCCGGCGCCAAGGCGTACCGCCTCGCGCAGGGAGTCAAGAAGATAGATCTGGTCGCCGACGACACGGCCGATCTGCAGGTGAAAGCTGTTGGAGCCGAGATCGACGGCCGCGAGCATGTCGTGATGCATGTCGTTTTTCTGGGAACAGGATGAAGGTTTGTCCACGTGCCGAACATAGCACCCGGCTGCAGCCGCCGCAATCACAGCGCGCGACATTCGCGCTACGACTTGACGGCCTGCTCCATCTCCTCGACGGTGACATGACGCACATCCTTGCCCTTGATCATGTACACCACATACTCGGAGATGTTCTTGGCATGGTCGCCGATGCGTTCCAGCGACTTGGCAAGGAAGATGATGTCGAGCGACGCCGAGATGGTGCGCGGATCCTCGATCATGTAGGTGAGCAACTGACGCAGGATGCTCTGGAAGTGTTCGTCCACCTCGATGTCCTGACGCGCGATGCCGGGTGCGTCGCCGATTTCCAGGCTGCCGAAGGCCTCCAGTGACCGCCGCAGCATGTCGCCCACCAGCTCGGCCGCCGGAATGACTTCGGTGATGCGGGGCACATGCCTTGCGCTCGGCCCGAAGATGCGGCTTGTCACCAGCCCGATCTTCTTCGCCTCGTCGCCGATGCGCTCGAGGTCGGTGATGGTCTTCAGCACCATCATGATCAGACGCAGATCGTTCGAGTTAGGCTGGCGGCGCGCAATCACCGTCGTACACAACTCGTCGATTGACACTTCCAGCGCATTGATCTCGGGCTCGGCTACCGCCACGCGCTCGGCCAGCACCAGATCGCGCCGCCTGAATGCTTCCGTGGCATAGGCGAGCTGGCGTTCCACCAGCCGGCCCATGAGGACCACCTGGGAGTGAACCTGTTCCAGTTCGGCATCGTATTGCTTGGAGGTGTGCAGTTCGGAATTCATCTGAGGGCTGTATCTATATTTGAGTGTTTGGTGAACCATCCGTGCGTTTGCACACTGTATTCCCTGAATATGACGGTAGTGTGTCAGCCACCGGGCTGCCGCTCCGGACCGGAACCCTGAATACGCCTACGGACCCGCCATCTGGTCCGCCTTTGACGTGGCGCAAACCGGTCAAACGGGCGTCGGGTGTAGCATTTCTGTCATAAAGGGAGGGTAAGCTGGGTCGCCAAGCAATAATCTCTAGTTTTACCACCATCACCCGCACGCCCCCGGCCCTTTTCGGGCCGGCCAGGAAACCATGCTCGCCAAAACTGACCAGCCGCGCTTTCTTTCCCGTGACCTGGGCCTGCTCGCGTTCAACCGCAGGGTGCTGGCCCAGGCTGCGGATCGCCAGGTACCGCTGCTGGAGCGCCTGCGCTTCCTGTGCATCGTTTCGTCCAACCTTGACGAACTGTTCGAAATCCGCGTCGCGGAGCTGAAAGAACGCATCAAGTTGGGCGAGGAAGTGGGACGCCCCGGCGAAGCCACGACTGGCGAAATCTTCCCTGCCATCATCGAACAGGCGCATGCCATCGTCAGCGAGCAATACCGCCTGTTGAATGCGGAGGTCCTTCCCGAGTTGTCCCGGCATGGTGTGCGCTTCCTGCTCGAGCGTGACTGGTCACGCGAACAGCACGCCTGGCTGCATGATTACTTCGTGCGCGAAATGATGCCGCTGCTGACGCCGATCGGCCTTGATCCTGCGCATCCCTTCCCGCGTGTCCTGAACAAATCATTGAACTTCGCCGTGCAGCTTGAAGGCCGCGACGCCTTCGGCCGCAGTTCGGGGATCGCGATCGTACAGGCACCGCGCCTGCTGCCGCGCGTGATCCGCCTGCCAAAGGAAGTGGCCCGGACGGGTCACCATTTCGTGCTCCTCACCTCGGTGCTGCAGGCCTTCATCGGCGCGCTGTTCGAGGGCATGAACATGCTCGGCTCCTATCCGTTCCGTGTCACGCGCAACAGCGACCTGTTTCTCGACGATGAGGAAATCAAGGATTTGCGCACCGCGCTGCAGGGCGAACTGCCGCAGCGCCATTTCGGCGACTCGGTGCGCCTGGAAGTTGCAGTCGACTGCCCGCGCGACATGGAGGATTTTCTGCTCAAGCAGTTCAACCTGGAAAAAGGCGACCTCTACCGCGTGGACGGCCCGGTCAACCTGGTACGCCTGATGCAGGTGCCCGACCTGGTGGACCTGCCTGCGCTGAAATTCCCGCCCTTCGCCCCGGGCCTCCCGAAGCCGCTGAAAAACCAGAACGACCTGTTTGCCACCATACGCAAGGGCGACGTGCTGCTGCACCACCCCTACCAGTCCTTCAACCCTGTCCTCGAATTCCTCGAGCAGGCCGTCGAAGACCCGGACGTGGTGGCCATCAGACAGACCGTGTACCGCACCGGCACCGACTCGGTGCTGATGAAATACCTGATCGCCGCCGCCGAGCGCGGCAAGGAAGTGACCGTAGTCGTCGAACTGCTGGCACGTTTCGACGAAGAGGCGAACCTCAACTGGGCCACGAAGCTCGAGGAAGTCGGCGCGCATGTCGTGTACGGCGTGGTCGGCTACAAGACGCACGCCAAGATGCTGATGGTGGTGCGCCGCGAAAGCGGCCGCCTCAGGCGCTACGTGCACCTGGCCACCGGCAACTACCATCCGCGCACCGCCCGCCTCTACACCGACTTTGGCCTGTTCACGGCGAATGAAGCAATCTGCGACGATGTGAGCGAGGCCTTCAAGCAGCTCACCGGCCTGGGCCGCGCGCAGAAGCTCAACCACCTGTGGATGTCACCCTTCACGCTGCACGAGAACATCATGGCCGCGGTACGCCGCGAGGCAAAGAATGCCAAGGCCGGAAAGCCGGCGCGCATCATCGCCAAGATGAACGCGCTGCTCGAACCGCAGGTCATCGAGGCGCTGTACACCGCTTCACAGGCCGGCGTAAAAATCGACCTCATCGTACGCGGCGTGTGTGCGCTGCGACCCGGCATCCCCGGTCTGTCAGACAACATCCGCGTGCGCTCCATCATCGGGCGCCTGCTCGAGCATCACCGCATTTTCTATTTCCTGAACGGCGGCGCAGACGACGTCTATCTCTCAAGCGCCGACTGGATGGAGCGCAACTTCTTTCGTCGCATCGAACTGTGCGTGCCGGTGCTGGACGCAAAACTCAAGGCGCGCGTCATCAAGGAAGGTCTGCGCGCCTATCTCGCCGACAACAGCCAGGCCTGGGAAATGAACGCCGACGGCGAGTACCACCGCAGGAAGGGCCGCATGCACCGCTCGGCGCAGGAGCAGTTGCTGGCATCCCTGGCAGCGGGTTAGGCTGCCGCGCCTCATTGCGACCCGCTCCGCATCGCATGCCCTGCGGAGTGCCGTTTCCTTCCTGCCCCCCCGCGTTGCCCGGATTTCCCGCCCTGGCCGCCGGCGTCCGCGCCTGGGAAACCTGCGCAATGTTATGTGCGCCCGGAGACATACAACCGGTGAAACCTCGCCCCATACTCTGGCCAGATCAACTCTCTGGACTCATTATGGCCATATCCAATCTGGCAGTTGCCGGGGAATTGGGGCGCGCACCCGCAAGGCCCGACCTTGACGACAGCGACAGTACAGGGGATCAGGGCACCAGCTTGCTGCAGACGATAAAGCCCTTCATTGCCGTCATTGCGGTGCTTGCCACCGGCAGCATGCTGACCGCGGCCATCTATTTCACGCTGTTCGACATCGCGTGGACTGCTTTCCTGGCTGGCGTGCTGTTCGCCTCCATTCTCGCAATGACCACGCAGGCCGCGCGCTCGGAGGTCACCTCGACCAGCCATGCCCGCAGCCTGGCCATGACCGAGTACCAGCTCACCCGGGAAACCTCGCTACGCGAAAAGGCCGAGGAAAACCTCTCTGCCGCCAATTCGCGCCTGAACTATTCCGATGTGGCAATGCCACTGATGGTCGCCTTCGTGGACCAAAACACGCATTACCAGTATCACAACCGTGCCTTCCGCGAATGGCTGGGCCTGCCGCCCAGGAGGATCGACGGCCAGCACATGCGCGAGGTGCTGGGCCGCAAGGTCTTTGCAGAAGTCCAACCTTACATTTCCGAGATGATTGCCGGACGGATGGTGCGCTACGAAAGGAGCCACAAGACACCCACGGGCACCCTCTATCGGCTTGCCGTGCAGCAGTTGCCGCAGTTCGACGGCAGCGGCGACTACGCAGGTTTCTACAATGTAATCACCGACATCACTGAACGGCGGGACCTGCATGCCATCGTCGCAGCCAATGGCGACGCCGGTCGTGCCGACGAAACCCCACTGACCGTGCAGGGCAGTGACGTGTCAACCGACGAATCCGCCGCCGCAATGGGCGTCGAATGGGAAGAAGCAAGCCGGCGCATCCTCAGGGCCATCAACGGCAACGAGTTCACGCTGTACTGCCAGCACATCACGCCGCTTGCGCGCCGCATCGACGGCATTGCACGCCCCGAGTATTACGAGGTGCTGATACGTCTAATCGAAGAGGAAGACAGCCTCGTTCCGCCGGGCGCGTTCTTCGCCCTGGCCGAGGAGCATGGGTTGCTGCCGCAACTTGATCGCTGGGTGTTCTCGCACGTTCTCGAATGGATGGCCACGCCGGTCGGCGCGCGAACAGTGCAAGCCGGTTCGGTCTACCTTGTCAACATCTCGAGCGCCACAATCAGCGATGCGGACTTTCCCGAGTTCATCGCATTCCATTTGCGACGCACCGGCATACCGGCCCACTCGGTCTGCATCGAAATCGCGGAACCCGACCTTACGCTGCACCGCGGCGACGTCGAGGCCTTCGCCCGGGCCATGCGCCAGTGCGGCTGCCTGATTGCCATCAGCGGATTCGGCCGCAGCCAATTCCCGGTGGAGGCCCTGAAGCTGTTTCCGGTGGACATGCTCAAGATCGACGGAGGCATCGTGCGCCAAATCGTCGCCTACCCAACCCACCTCGGCCGTGCGGCCACGATATGCAGGGTGGCGAAGGCGATCGGCATTCGTACCATCGCCGAAATGGTAGAGGACGAAGTGACCCTCAAATTATTGCGCAAGCTGGAGGTGGACTTTGCACAGGGCTTTGGAATCTCACGTCCGCAACCACTGGCTGACCTGACCGGGCCTGCAATCGCCGTCGACGTCGCCCCATCGCACGCCTAGTCGCCTGTCATCGGACACCTGCTCGAACACCACAGCACGAGGCGCCGCATGCAACGCTCGGCGCAGGTGCAGTTGCTGGCCGCGAGCTGACGCTCAACCGCTGCCCGCCAGCATCGCCGCCGCCGTCACCACCAGCAACCCCGCCATCACGGCATTGAACACGCGGCGCCGTACCGGCACGGCGAGGTACCCGCGCAGGGCACTGCCGAAGGCGGCCCACACCGCCGCACAGGGAAAGATCACGGCCACGAGAACGGTAAACATCAGCAGCGCTGCGAAATAAAAGTCATCTGTCCGCGGCATGAACACCGTCGCAATCGTGAGCGCCATGATCCACGCCTTCGGATTGGCGTACTGGAACAATGCCGCTTCCAGCGCTGACAGCGGCCTTCCCGCCGTCGCACCATCCGCGCCACCCGCGCCACCTGGATAGCCCGCGCGCAGCAAGCGCCATCCCATCCATGCAATGCAGGCCGCGCCGACCCACGCCATCCAGTGCTGCAGTTGCGGCGATTGCGCAATCACCGCGCCCAGCCCGGTGCAGACCAGCAGCGCCTGGACGGCAAATCCGCCCGAGATTCCGATCATGTGGGGCAGCGTGCGCCGGAAGCCGAAGTTCGCCCCCGAGGCGGCCAGCATCACGTTGTTCGGCCCCGGCGTGATGGACAGGGCGAAGGCGTAGGTCGCCAGAGCAATCAAATCAGCCAGCAGATCGATCAATGATGCCTCCTCAACAGGCCCCCAAGTCTGCGCGCCGCGTCACAGGATTGCCAGCACGGACGGCCCCGACCTGGGGGAGTCTGCATGCAACGCAAAGCAGTACGGCTGAACGCCACGCAGCGTCCGCCCGCCATTCGGGAATGCGAACTTCACCAATCTTCGCTAAAGTAGCGCCTCGATAGAGACTCAAAGGAGAAACAACAATGCTTAAATTCCAGTTCAAACCGGTACACGCCCTCTGCGCCGCTGCCCTCGTGGCCATGGCTGCAGTAACCACAACGGCCATTGCCCAGAGCGCAGCCAGCTACCCGAATAAACCCGTTCGCGTCATCCTGCCCTACGCGCCGGGTGGCAGCACGACTGCGGTGACCCGCATTTTCACCAACAAATTCTCCGAGGTGTGGGGACAGAACGTCATTCTGGAGAACATGGGTGGCGGCAATACCATCATCGGCTCGCAGGCCATGGTGCGCGCACCGGCTGACGGCTACACGCTGCTGACGGTGACCAGCACCCACACGATCAATCCCTGGCTGCAGGACAAGCTGCCCTACGACACCATGAAGGATTTCGCCGCCATATCGACGCTGACGCGCAGCGACTACATGCTGACGGCGCACCCCTCCTTCCCGGCCAACAACATCAAGGAATTCATCGCCTACGCCAAAGCCAATCCGGGCAAGGTCAATACCGCAACGGTGGGCCTGGGCACGGTGCAGCACCTGGTGAATGTACTGCTGATGGATGCCGCCGGCATCAAGATGACGGTCGTGCCCTACAAGGGCGGCGGACCGGCCACCACCGACCTGCTCGGCGGCCAGATCCAGGTCAGTATCAACAACCTGGTGAATTTTGCCGCGCACGTGAAGGCCGGCAAGCTGAAGGGCATTGCGATTTCGGGCGACAAGCGCAACCCCGTCCTGCCCGATGTGCAGACCTTTGCCGAAGGCGGCCTGAAGAACTATGTCGCCAACAACTGGTTCGCCATGCTGGCCCCGGCCGGAACGCCGAAGGACATCATCGCCAAGCTCAACGGCGACATCGCCAAGGCCCAGGCCTCCACCGATGTGAAGGACCTGCTCTCCAAGCAGGGCATCGATCCCTTTCCCTCCACCGTGGCGCAAACCGAGGCACTGATCCGCTTCGACCACGAGCGCTTTGGCAAGATCATCAAGGAAAAGAACATCACAGCCGGCGGTTAAGCCGCGCCGTACCTGAAGAAGCCCCGACAGGTCAACGTCGGGGGTTTTTCATTTCCGGTTCCGTCACGCCGAACCGGGGACCCGGTCAGGCCGGCTGCGTCGTCTCACGGTCTGGCCGATGCGCATCAGCGGCGGCGGGAAAGCGCACGGCAACCCTCAGACCGCGGCCTGCCGCACCGTCATCGAAGTCCACCTGGCCACCATATCGCTGCGCGAGTTTCTGCACGATCGCCAGACCCAGGCCGCTTCCGGTCGTATCACCGCTGTCGCGCCGGTAAAAGCGGTCGAACACGCGCTCCCGGTCTTCCGGCGGTATGCCGCATCCCGTATCGCTCACCACCAGCAGCACATCGGCGCCTTGCACATGCGTCTCCACGTCGATCCGGCCGCTATTGGTGTAGCGAATGGCGTTATCGACGAGATTCCCGACCAGCACGCGCAATGCCTCGGGATGTCCCAGCACCACAGCGCTCTCCTCCGCCGACACGCCAAGGTCCAGGCCGTTCTCCACCGCCATTGAACTCTGCTCAACAACAACCCGACGCGCCACTTCGGACAGATCGATCGGCCGCGGGGGCTGGCGCATCGCCTCGGGCTCCGCGCGCGCAAGGGCCAGCAGTTGCTGCACAAGGTGCGTCGCACGCTCCGACCCGCCCCTCAACTTTGCAAAAGCCGCTGCGCGCGCCGCATCCGTCTGTGCGCGCTCGGCAAGCTGAAGCTGCAGTGCCACCGCCGTCAGCGGCGTTCTAAGTTCGTGCGCGGCATCCGCAATGAACGAACGCTGCAACTGCATTGCCTGTTCCAGCCGGGCCAGCAGTTCATTCAATGCCTGCACCAGCGGCTTTACTTCATCAGGCACCTTGTACTCAGGCAACGGCACCAGCTCCGCGGCAGAGCGCGCGCGCATCGCGGCGGCGATGTCCCCGAGCGGCTTGAGCCCGCGTCCCACCAGGATCCAGACCAGCGCCATCAGCACCGGGAAGAATACGACCAGCGGAAGCATGGCGCGCAGCGCCATGTCAGTGGCCAGTTCCTCGCGCACGCTGCGTGCCTGCGCCACCTGCACGACGTTGTTCCCCGCCATCGTGCTGTACACGCGCCAGTTGCCGCTCTCGTCCGCCTGCCGGGAGAATCCCAGCTCGCGCGCCCGCTCCACGCCCGAGTCCTTGTGCGAGGAATACAGCTCGACCCCGTTCTGATCCCACACCCTCACGATGACGTCAGTGAGGGCGATGCTGCCGCTCGCGGCAGCCAGCTTGCCGAACCCCTCACCGGGGAAGACATAGGCCATCTGGCTCAGCTGGAAATCAAAAATCTCCCGCGCCTGCTCGCGCGCCCTCGAATACACGGCCCAGCTTCCGACCAGCGTTGCCACGGCAAGCCCCAGCAGAAGCCAGAGCAGCAGCCGGTTGCGGATGGAGGTCATATTTCCCTGGGCACGGTGTAGCCGACACCGCGAATGTTGCGGATGAAGTGCGACCCGATTTTCTTGCGCAGGCTGTGGATGAAGACCTCGACCGTATTGCTCTCGACCTCCTGCCCCCAGCCATAGAGCTTCTGCTCGAGCTGCCCGCGCGAGAACACGATGTCGGGCCGCGACATGAAGACTTCGAGCAGCGCGAATTCGTTGGGCGACAGTGCCAGCGTCCTGCCTTCGATTTCCGCCTCATGGGTGGACGGATCGAGCATCAGGGGCCCCACTTTGAGGACGCCCTCGGCACGCCCCGAATGACGCCGCAGCACCGCGCGCACGCGTGCCGCCAGTTCATCCAGATCAAAGGGTTTGGTGATGTAGTCATCGGCACCAAGATTCAGCCCTTCCACCCGGTTACCGACCGAGTCCCGCGCCGAGACCACCAACACCGGGATCTTCATGCCACGTGAGCGCAGCGACTTCAATACTTCCAGTCCGCCCTTGCGCGGCAAACCGAGGTCAAGCAGGACTCCGTCGTAGATGCTACCGTCCAGCGCAAGCTCCGCCGCATTGCCATCGCGCACCCAGTCCACGGCGAAGCCGTCCTGGCGCAAACCCTGTTGCACGCTTTCGCCGATCATCAAATCATCTTCAACCAGCAACAGGCGCATACGGACTCCTTGAAAAGGCGGCTTCCCCCCATTTTTTGCTTCACCACCTTAAGAATGACTTAATTTTCGCCCGGCTTCGACTTATTTTTGCATTCTCCCGAAATTTTCTGCTGCGATGATTGACAGCAGAAACTTCACCGAGCTACCGTAAAAACGTCGATGTACCGGAAGTGGCGCCTGGAGCCCCCTTGATCGAGGGCGCGCTTCCGGTGGAGCGAGGACCGCCCCGGTCATCGACACCCGGCCTGCAACAACCTGCTGCAGGTTTTCTCTGTGAAAGTCCTTTGGTAATCCCCCCATTTTTAGCATCAGTCAGAAGTGGAGTTAAGCAGCGAGCTTCAATTTCTGCATGGGCGTGATACCGCCCAACGCCATATTCGGCCGCTCGTTATTGTAAGTCCATAGCCAGCGAGTGGCCGATTC
>CAMCYY010000032.1 GCA_945885335.1 Bordetella parapertussis | reverse complement strand
TGCAGTCCTTGGCACGCTCCTGCACTTCCCGGGGAATGCCATTGAGCGAAAGGTCGGCCGCGAATCGGGCCAGGGTCTGCGATGCTGTTTGCGTTGCTGTGGTCATGTCTTGATCTATTCAGGATGGAAAATCCGGGCAGGGGCAGGGGCAGGGGCAGATACCCTCACCCCCTGTTCGCACAGCGCTATTTTTTTTCGTCAAACTTGATGTTGTTTTCCTTCACCAGCTTTACCCAGCGCGCAGTTTCGTTCTGCGCATACTTCCTGAACTCCGCGGGCGTGGTGGCATACAGCGCCGTTTCTCTGCCAAGCTTTCCGGCGACATCGGGGTGCTTGATGATCTTCGCCAGTTCCTGCTGCAGCTTGTTGACGATGGCGGCGGGCGTCTTCTCCGGCGCCAGCAGACCCAGCCAGCTGGAATATTCGAAATCGGGCACCCCTTGTTCGGTGAACGTGGGCACGTCCGGCATCAATGCATTGCGTTGCAGGCTGGCCACGCCGATGGCCTTGATCTTGCCCGACTTCACAAGCGGAAGGCTGGTCTGGAAGGTCATGGGCGTTGCGTGCACCCGCCCCGCCATCAGGTCCGGATAACCGGAGCCGGCGGCCTTGAAATGGATGAAGGTGAACTTTGCGTCGATTGCGCTCGCCAGCCAGAGGCCGGTAAGGTGCTGGATGCTGCCGTTGCCGGCCGTTGCAAAGTTCACTTCGCCCGGGCGCGCCTTCGCATAGGCGATGAACTCCTGCACGTTCTTGACCGGCAGGGTGGGGGCCACGGCAATGATGGCGCTGCGCTTGGACAGCAATGACACCTGTTCGAAGTTCCTGATGGGATCGTAAGGCAGGTCCTTGCGCAGCAGTGGCAACAGTGAATAGCTGGCGGAAACGAAGAGGAGCGTGTAGCCATCGGGCTTTTGCCGCACTGCGTAGTTCATGCCCACCGTCATGGACCCGCCCGGTTTGAAGTCAAGCACGAATTGCTGGCCCCAGGTTTCAGAAAGCTTGTTGGCGTATACACGGCCCTCGATCTCGGTAGCCGCGCCAGGCGCAAACGGCACGACCATGGTGACCGGGCGGGACGGATAATTGTCAGCGCCCTGCGCAAAAGCGGATCCCGCACAACCCGCAGCCAACGTGGCAGCCGCACACATCGTTACTCTCAGCATTCGCATGATTGCCTCCTGTCGCAAGATTGATGAGACGCCGGCCGGGGAGTCTGCGCTCCCCTGCTGAAGGTCCGGCCAGCCTGCTCTACTTGTCGTCGAACCGGATGTTGTTGTCCGCCACCAGCTTCTTCCAGCGCTCGGTCTCGCCCATGGCATGCTTGCGGAACTCCGCCGGCGTGCTGCCAATGACCGCGGTTTCGTCGCCCAGCCTTTGCTTGATCTCGGGCATCTTGAGCACCTTGGCAAACTCACCCTGCGCCTTGTTGACGATGGCCGCTGGCGTGCCGCCGGGGGCGATCACGCCAAGCCAGCTCGAATACTCGAAGCCGGGGACACCCTGCTCCGTTGCAGTGGGCAGATCCGGCAGCAGCGGATTGCGCTGCAGGCTGGCAATGGCAATGGCCCTGATCTTGCCCGACTTGACGTTGGGATAGCCGGCGGAAAAGGTTGCGGGAACCATGTTCGTGCGGCCTGCAACGATGTCCGGATAGGAGGCGCCAATCGACTTGTAATGGATGAAGGTGACCTTGGTGTTGGTTGCGCTCTCCAGCCACAGCCCGGTGAGATGCTGGATACCGCCAACGCCGCCGGTGGCGAAATTGATCTTGCCCGGGTTCGCCTTGGCGTAAGCGATAAATTCCTTGACGTTGTTGACCGGCAGGTTGTTGGACACCGCCAGGATGGCGCTGCGTTTGGACAGCAGCGTGACCTGCTCGAAGTTCTTGTAGGTGTCGTAGGGCTTGTCCTTGTACAACAGCGGCAGCAACGAATACGTCGAGGACACGTACACCAGGGTATAGCCGTCAGGCTTCTGCCGGTACGCATGGTCCATGCCAATCGACATCACAGCGCCCGGCTTGAAGTCCATGATGAACTGCTGGCCGAGGTTCTTGATCAGTTCATTGACGTACAGGCGCCCTTCGATATCGGTGGCGGCGCCCGGCGCAAACGGCACGATCATGGTGACGGGGCGGTTGGGCCAGTTGTCGGCGCCCTGCGCAAATACCGAACCGGATGCCAGCAATGCTGCGATGCCTGCTGCTGCCTTGGTGAAATGTTGCATGTTTCTCTCCTTTGAGTCGTCTTTAAAAGAATGTGGCAATTGATGCACCCCCGGACTTCCCTCCCGGTCCGTAGCTGCAGTAGCCGCAGCTTTCGGGTCTGAAGTTCAGGTATGCGACAATCATCCCATGAAAAAAGCCCCTGCCACGAATGTTCTGCTGGGTCAGGTTGCCTACGAAGCGATACGCGAAGCCATGGAAAAAGGCAGCCTGAAACCGGGCGACCGCGTTTCCGAATACATGATTGCGCAATGGCTGAAAATCAGCCGCACTCCGGCCCGCGAGGGGCTGCGCCGGCTTGAGAGCGAAGGGTTGCTGGCACGGCATTCCCGTCGCGGGCTGGTCGTCGCCTCGCTGGACGATGACGCGTTGCAGGAATTGTACGCCGCGCGCGAGGTACTGGAGCGCGAGGCGGCCGGCCTTGCGGCAAAGCGCGCGTCCGACTCCGAAATCGAGACCCTGAAACATCTGGTCGAGGCCGAGGCAACGATCGCTGCAGACCCGAAACGCATGTACGAGCACAACCTGGTATTTCACCAGGTCATGTACCGCGCCGCGCACAATCGCTACATCCTGAAGTTCCTTAACACCATTTCCGACGCCATTTCCGCGCACCGCAGCGTCTCCACCCTGGTGCAGCAAAGCCGCCGGCAATCGGTGATCAGGGAGCACCGCGCCATCGTCTCGGCCATCGCAAAACGCAATGAGGAAGCGGCGCGCAACGCGGCGGCGGATCATATCAAGTCCGCCCTGAAGGCACGCACCCGGCTGCAGCACGAGGCCATGATCGAGGCGGTGCAGCAGCGCAGCCGGCTGCATGGACGAAGCTGAGGCAGGCTTCGCTGCACGTCGGCTAGAACCACGCCGCCTTGTCCACCAGGTTGTGCAAGGGCTTGCCTGCCTCGAAGCGTTTGGCGTTGTCCACCAGGATCTGATAGCGCCGCTCGATTACGTTTTCCGCGTCGCGCACGGCTATGTGCGGCGTCAGCATGACATTGGGCAGGCCCCACAGGCGGTGCTCTTTGGGTAGCGGCTCGATCTCATAGACGTCCAGGCCGCAGCCGGCGATGACCCCCTGCTCGATGGCGTCGGCCAGATCGTCCAGCCGGGTGGTCTTGCCGCGTCCGATGTTGATGAAGTGGGCCGTCTTTTTCATCTGGCGGAAGCGCTGGGCGTTCCACATGCCTTCGGTTTGCGGCGTGTGCGGCATGGTGGCAATCACGAAGTCCGCCTGCGGCAACAGCCGCTCCAGCGCCGAAACAGGATAGATCTCCACGTCCTTGACCGCATGCTCGGGACGCGGGTCCACGCCCAGCACTTTCGTGCCGAAGGCGCTCAGCAGGCGCGCAGCTTCGGCGCCTATACCGCCCACGCCGGCTATGAGCGCGGTGCCCCTGGTGAGGTCGATGTAGGGTTGCTTGCGGGCGTTCTTGTCCCATGTGCGCTGTCGCTGGTTGTCCAGGTAATACGGCAGGCCGCGCGCCAGTCCCAGCACGAAGGTGAGCACGTGGTGGGCGATGTGGTCGGAATAGATGCCGCGCGGGTTGGTCACCACCACCGGATGGGCAATCAGCGCCGGGTAGTAGTAATCGGGCAAGGGGCCGGCAAAGGGATTCTGCATCCAGCGCAGCTTGGCGGCCACCGGCAGCAGATCCGGCGGCACCCAGCCGTAAGCGGCATCGGCGTCGGGCAGTTCGCGGCGCGCATCTTCCGCCGTCGCCGGCATCACGACGTTATAACCCGGCAACTCCTGAGGCAGGCGTGCTGCGTAGCGCCGCACCAGTTCGTCGTGGGGCGGCATCAGCACCAGTTTGAGTTTCATGATTTGTTGTCCTTTTTTATTGTGCGGTCATTCAGCGGTAATACCGGCGACCTTCACCACAACCGCCCACTTGGTGATCTCGGCCTTGATGAAAGCGCCGAGTTCATCGAACGTAATAATGGTCGGACCTGCGCCCTGCTTGCGCAGGAAATCGGTGAACGCGGCCGACTGTATGACCTTGGTGGTTTCCATCGACAGTTGATTGATGATCGCTGGCGAGGTCTTCGCCGGCGCCAGCAATCCTGTCCAGGAGGCCGCCGAGAAACCGGGGACGCCGGCCTCGGACATGGTAGGCAGATCGGGCAGCAGCGGCGAGCGCTGGGATGAGGTGATGGCCAGCGCCTTCATCTTGCCGCTCTTGAATATGCCTATGGAACCGACGATGCCGGAGCAGTGAATGTCGATGGGCACGCCGCCCAGCATGTCGGTATGGATGGCCGCGCCGCCCTTGTAGGGCACATGCACGACATCGATGCCTACGGCGTTGGCGAACATGGCCGCGCACAGGTGCGGGGTGCTGCCCACGCCGGTGGAGGCATAGTTCAACTGCCCCGGTTTGGATTTGGCCAGTGCGACCAGTTCCTTGATGCTATTGGCCGGTACCGAGGGCTTCACCAACATCACGTAGGGCACGGAGGCGATAAGGGCGATGGGCGCCAGGTCCCTCACCGGATCATAGGGCAGCTTGGGATAGACGCTGGGGCTGATGCCGATGGGCCCGTTCACGCCGATCAGCAGGGTGTAACCGTCGGGCGGCGACTTGGCCACGAAATCGGTGCCGGTGTTGCCGTTGGCTCCGGGCTTGTTCTCGACGAACACCTGCTGGCCCAGGGCCGAGGACAGGCGCGGTGAAAAAGCCCGCGCCAGCACGTCGTTGCTGCTGGCGCCGGCCAGATAGGGCACGACAAGGCGTATGGGTTTGCCGGGATAACTCTGCGCGCTGGCAGTTCCGGCTACAAGTACAAAGGCAATCACTGTGCCGGTGGCGATTCCGGGTGGCGATTTCATTGTTATCAATCTCCTTTATTGTACCGCGTCAGTTGTGCTTTCATGATTTTAATGTAATCAATGCATCGGCCGCGGTGATGGACTTGGACGTCAGGAACAGCGGGTTGATGTCCATCTCCGCGATCCGGTCCCGGTGGTCATGCAGCAGCCACGACACCCGGCTGAGCACCTGCGCCAGCCTTTCCACGTCCAGGGGATCCTTGCCGCGGTAGCCGTTCATCACCACCGCACCCTTGATCTCCTGCACCATTTCTCTTGCGGCCTCGATGCCGAACGGGGCGAAGCGGTAGGTCACATCCTTCAGCACCTCGGCGAAGATTCCTCCGAGGCCAAACACCACCGTCGGCCCGAAGCAGGCATCGTTCAAGCCACCGACGATCACCTCCAGCCCGCTGGCCATCTGCTGCACCAGCACGCCTTCCAGTTTGGCGCCCGGCTTGTAGGCCAGCGCGTTTGCAGTCACCGCTTCGGCTGCGGCCTTGAGTTCCTCGACGCTGTTGATCCCGAGTTTCACCCCACCGGCTTCGGTCTTGTGCGGAATGTCGGCCGAGTTGATTTTCACCGCCAGCGGGAAGGGGAAAGGCGCGGCCCTCAACGCCCGCACTTCCTCCAGCGACATCAGCGCTTCGCCAACGACCGGTATGCCGTAGGCCTTCAACACAGCTTTCGCGGCATGTTCGGAGAGCGTCGCCTCGCCTGCGGGCCACTTCAGGTCCTGCGCATTGACGAATGGCACGGGACGCGGCTCGTTCTTGTTTGATGCCAGGTAAAGGCGACGGCGTTCCGCGAAATCGCTCAGGGCACCTGCCGCATAGGCGGCGCGAGGCGGCGTGATGTGGAACGGCACATTGTTGGTACGGAACAGGTTCATCACATCCGGATCGGGATCGGCCTGCATCGCCACGTACACCGGCTTCGGGCTGGCCTTGACGATGCTGATGAAGTCCGCGGCGTCTTTCGGCGTATTCGTGCTCTGCTTGGAGCGCAGGATCACCTGGTCGATGTTGGCATCGTCAAGCAGGATCTGCAGCGCACGATTCGATGCGCTGCGGCCGTCCTTGCTCGGCGCGCCGGAGATGTCGAGCGGATTCGCCTTGGATGCAAAAACCGGCAGGAAGCTGTTGAGTTCCGCCAGCGTGGCGGTCGACAACTCGGGCAATTCCATGCCCGCTTCTTCCGCACGGTCGGCCACCACTACGCCGGCACCGCCGGAACCGGTGACCACGCCAAGGCGCCGGCCCGCAGGCAGCTTGCCGGGGCCGAAGGCACGCGCGATGTCAACCAGATCGTCGTAGTCTTTCACTTCGATGAAGCCGCCGGCCTTGAACGCCGCCTTGTACAGGTCGTAACTCGCGGCGAGGCTGGCGGTGTGCGAAGCCGCAGCCTTGGAGCCGCTCTTGGAATTGCCGGCCTTCCACACAATGATGGGCTTACCCACTTCAAACGCACGCTTGCCGATGGCCACCATGCGCTGACCGTCGGCAATGCCCTCGATGAAGGCCGCGATCACCTTCACGTCATCGCAGTCCAGCCAGTAGTCGATCAGGTCCAGCGTATTGAGGTCGGTGCTGTTGCCGGCGGAGACGATGTAGGAAAAGCCCAGGCCCACCTGCTCCGCACCGCTCACCATGGTGAAACCGAAACCGCCGCTTTGCGTGACCAGCGCCACCGGACCGATGGGACGCTCGTTGTACTGGAAGCCGTTGCCAAAACCCATGTACACCGAATTCTTCAGGCCCATCACACCGAGGCCGTTCGGGCCGATCATGCGCACGCCGCTCTTTTTGATCGCCTCTTCAAGCTGGCGCTCGAGTTCGATGCCCTCGCCGCCCACTTCGCGAAAACCGGCCGACATCACGACCGCAAACGGAATGCCCTTTTTGCCGCATTCCTCGATCACGCCCGGCACGTACTTCGCGCCCACCGCCACCAGCGCCACATCACAGGCCTCGGGCAGGTCGCTCACCGAGGCGTAGCACTTCATGCCGTTTATCGTGTCGCGCTTGGGATTGACCGGGAACAGCTTGCCCTTGTAACCGAACTCGACCAGGAACTTCATCGGCTGGCCGCCAATGGTCTTGGCATCTTCGGATGCACCGACCACAACAATGGAACGCGGATTGAACAGGCGCGACAAATCCAGTTTGGGCAGTTTGGATTGGGACGCGCCCGAGTCGGGGACTGCCGACATGACTGCTCCTGATGACGGGTTTTAGGCGGATGCGAAACGGCGGGGAAACCGGGAAATCAGCGGTTCACGCCATACCGAAAAATGGCAATAAGGATACCACGGTATACCTATTGCCCGACACTAAGCCCGGCCCGGGATGAAGCACATGTGCACCGATAAAAAGGGGCCGACAGGCGTGAGGGGAACGCGGCGCAAGTTTCCGAAACTCCGGTCTTGATCAGCGCTTCCTTAACTCCCTTGTCAAAGGGAGCCGACAGGCGTCAGCGTGCGGAGGGATTTGCATCTGCTTTCAATAAACGAAACGCAAATCCCCCCGCGCGGCGGCGCCGAGTCGCCCCCCTTTCACAAGGGGGAACGCTCCGGCTTGCCGCGTTGCTTCCCGCTTGTTTGTCTGCCCTATTTAGCCGGCTTCTTGTCCGGCATCATTTCCGCACGGGTGCGCAGCAACGGCTCGACCGGCCGCGCCGGGAACAGGAAAGTCCACTTCGAATACTTTTTCTCGCGCGCCACCTGCTCCAGCAGTTTGACGCGGTACTCAGCGTATTCCTTGGCTTTCTTTTCCGTATCTTCCGGTTTCTCGCCCTTTTCCGGGGTGCGTTCCTTGGGCGGATCGCCGGCGATGCTGAAAGTCACGTAGTAGCGGTTGTCTTCCGGCTTCGCGCCCTCGACCTTGTTGCCGATCTTCAGCGTGTAGGTGAGGTTGTCAAAGGTCCGGCCGATGGTGGTGAGCGGCTTGTCCTGCGCGGACAACCCGGTTTTCACCGCCGCCACATCCGGCACGACATCAATGATGTTCACCGCGTACAGCGGGCTGACCGAATCCTGAGACTTCTGCTGGTCCGGGCGCGGGCCGCCTTCGCCGAAATTCCACCACTGCCCCTCTTCGGTGCGTGTCACCGTCCAGCGCTCCGCGCCATCCGGTCCGATCACGGTGATCGACTTGGTACGATCAATGTGCAGCACTTCCTTCGCCAGCCAGGCATCCGGCTTCGCCTCGGCATGGACCAGCGCATCGGAAACCACCAGCATGTTCTCGGCATCATTGCCCGCCGTGAGGTGGCGGCCGACCGGTTTTTCAAACTCACGGGGTGGCTGGCCGGGTTCCGGGGCCTCCATCACCAGCTTGGTGACAATCTTGCCTAGCACCATGCGCGCCATGGGCTTGCCGGCTGCGTCTTTCATTTCAATCACCGTGCCGGCTCCTGCAGCATCCGCCTTCTTGTCCGCTGCAGGATCAACCAGTTGGAAACCGGCACGCTGCGCGGCCTCCAGCTTCTCGATCTGCACGATCTTCAAGTCGCTGGTCTTGTTCAGCATTTCATTAAGACGATTGACGTCGATCGGGAAATCCGCGCGCTCCTGCACCGTCCACTCGGTACCGGTCTTGCGCAGATGCACCTGGCCGCGTCCGTCGCGCAACAGTATTTCAGCAACATCCACCGCCTTGAAGGCCGGCAGCATCTTCTGCCCGACGCGCATGTCCACCTTCTGCCATTCGATGCGGTCGGACCAAGTGATCCATGCGCCAGCTGCACCCAGCACGGCCAGCACGGCGAGAATGATCAGGAATTGCTTGCGGCTCATATTGTCACGATCCTTTTACGACGGTAAATCGCCAATGCCAGGCCTGCCAACGCAACCAGCAGCGGCACAGCGGCAATGTTGGCCATCTTGGTCCAGAACTGCAGCGACTCGCTGTCGGCGCGCAGGTCCTTGCGCACTTCCTTCAGCTCGCGGCGTGCTTCTGCCGAAGTCTGACGGAACTTGTCGATCTCGACCTGCTGTTCCGGGGTCAGGATCGTTGAGCTTTGCTGTCCCGGCGCACGGCTCTGCTGCAGGGCCTGCAGTTTTTCCGTGCTCTGCTTCAGCTGTGTTTCCAGTTCCTTGATCTTGCCGGTATAGGCCTGCTGCGCCTGCGCTTCCATGTCGCGGATCACCGTGAACGGCCGCAGGGCCACCGCACGCGAACGCACGGTGATCAGGTTCGGGTCACCGGCAAACTGTTCCACCAGCGCCTGAGCCAATGCGAGGTTGCCGTTGGATGGCACGACAATGCGCTGGCCGAAAACTTCCTGGATCTGCACCGCAGCGCCGTCATTGACGAAGTCGGCATCGGCGATCAGCACCACGGCGGTGTCGCCGCTTTCCTTCAGCGCAGCCGGTTCCGGCTTCGCTGCGGGATCAGCCTTGGCAGCGGCCTTGGGTGCAGGCTTAACTGCGGGCTTCACCGGCGCGCCCTTGCCATCATCCTTTGGTGCCTCAACCGGCTTGCCGTCGGGAAAGGCTGTCTTGAACTTGCCGGTGAGCTTGAGTACAACCGGATATTCCGTATCCGACGGCTTGAAGCCGCTCAGCGCCGCCTCGCCGGCCTTGGTCGCATCGGCAGAGTCCACCAGTTGCGACAGCTTCGAGCTTTTCACCAGCACGGTCTGCGTCAGGCCATCCGCCGGCTTGCCGGTGAATGCACCCGGGAACGGCATGAGCAGATTGGAGATGCGCCGCGTCGCGACATCATCCTTGTTGAACGCGTCACCCAACAACGTCAGCACAGTGGGCATGGCGCGGGCGCCATCACCTGACTGATAGCGCGTATCGGCCAGAATCCGCGTGCCATCAAAGCCGATGCCCCAGGCCGACAGCAGCTTGCTCATTGCAGAAGACGTACCTGCAGCGCCGTTGGCCGCCTGCGGTGCGTACTGCGCATCGAAGTAACTGAATGGATCAACCATGACGATCAGCTTGCCGCCGCGCATCACATACTGGTCAATGGCGTACTGCGCCTTTGCCGGCATGTCGCGCGGATGGATGACCAGCAGCACCTTGATGTCTTCGGCAATCGTCTCGCTGTCCATCGCCAGGCGCCGCACCGTGAAGTCACGCTCCAGTTCGGAAATCAGCACCTGCTTATCGGAGGGCGGGATGCCGCGCTGCGGCGAACCACGCGAGCCGAACAGCGGCATGGCGCTGATGACGCCGATCACCGCCTTCTCCGGCGATGCCGCCCGCGCAATGGCACGCGTCAGGTCGTATTCAAGCAGTTCTTCACGATCCAGCGACAGCGCGGGAAGCGCCAGGCGCTGACCGGCATAGCTCACCGCAACACCGAGGTAGAACTTGTCGCCTGCGGGCATGACCTGAGCCTCGACACCATCCAGCTGAGCCGAGTCCTCCGCTTCGGAATCCGGCTGGGGATCGAGTTTTTCCACAACCACCTTGCCGCCGCTTTGCTGGCGGAACTCGGCGAGCAGGTCCTCGACGCGCCGGCCGAAGGCCTTGATCTGCAGCGGCACATTGCTGTCACCCTGCGAGAAGTAGTAGCGAATGCGCACCGGGCTTTCGAGCTTGCCCAGCACCGCGCGCGTGCCATCCGTCAGCGTGTAGAGCTTGCCGTCGGTCAGATCGACGCGCTGCTTGAACGTGCCAAACACGAAGTTCGCCAGGATCAGCACCGCCAGCAGCGCAATCACGCCGCCGGTGGAGTACAGCAGCGTTTCGAGTCGCGCTTTTTCGTCGTGCGCTTTTTCGTTTTTTGTTGTCATGATTGTCCCCTTACCCTGCGCGACGATTGCGCACGATGACACCCGTGGTGAACAGGGCAAAGCCGATCACCGACAGGAAGTACAGGAGGTCGCGCGTATCGAGCACCCCCTTCTGGAAGCCGTCGAAATGCGTCAGCACCGAAAATCCGGCAATGACTTCGACCGCGCGCGGGCTGGCCCAGCGACCGAGCATCGCCGTGATGGGCTCAAAGCCGATCATGAGCAGCGCCATACACAGGATCAGCGCAAGGATGAAGCTGATCACCTGGTTGCGCGTGATGGCCGAAGTCATGCAGGCCAGTGCCAGATAGGTGCCGCCCAGCAGCAGGCTGCCCACATAACCTGTCGCAATCACGCCATTGTCCGGATCGCCCAGTACGTTGACCGTGATCGCCACCGGAAAAGTCAGCGCCAGCGCAATCGCAATGAACAGCCAGGACGCAAAGAACTTGCCCAGGATGGCCTGCGAAATCGTCACCGGCATGGTCAGCAGCAGCTCGATCGTGCCCAGGCGCCGTTCTTCCGACCACAGCCGCATGCCGATCGCCGGCACGAGGAACAGGAACAGCCAGGGGATGAAGCCGAAGAAGGAACCCAGCGAAGCTTCACCCCGCTCGAAGAAACCGCCGATCGTGAACGTGAAAATGCCGGACAGCAAAAGAAAGATCACCAGGAACACATAGGCCACCGGTGACTCGAAATAGGCCGAGAGTTCGCGGCCCGCAATGGTGCGGATCACCGCCCAGCTGCCGAGGTTTTTCATGACTGTGCCTCCGCAGGTTGTGCAGCGCTTGGGGCCTTGTGGTGTGCCGTATCGGACAGGGTCAGCGAACGGAATACCTCGTCCAGACGCCCCTCTTCGGTACGGAACTCTTCGATTCTCCAGTGCTCGCGCACCGCCAGTTCGGCCAGGGCGCCGGCCAGCACACCGCCGCTGTTGGCGGCGCCTGCCTTCTGCGGAAACACCCGCAAGGCCACACGCGCCGCATCGTCCTGGAGGATTTCGGAGCGCAGCACCGAGGGCAGCCCCGCCAGCTTGGGCTGAACCGTCGCTGCACTTGCACCGGCCAGCACCAACGCCACTGCGCCGGCACGCTCGGACTGTGACTTGAGCTCGGAGGGCGTGCCGTTGGCCACGATGCGGCCGCGGTCGATGATGATGGCGCGCGAGCAGGCCTCATCGACTTCCTCGAGGATGTGCGTCGAGAAAATGATGGCCTTGGTCTCGCCCATGCGGCGGATCAGGGTGCGCATTTCATGTTTCTGATTGGGATCCAGGCCATCGGTGGGTTCGTCCAGCACCAGCACCTCCGGGTCATGGATCAGCGCCTGCGCAAAGCAGGTGCGATGGCGGAAGCCCTTGGACAGCGTGTCGATGGTCTGGCCGATCACCGACTCCAGGGAGCACAGGTCAACGACGCGGCGCACGGCCTTGCGGCTATCTTCACCGGACAGGCCGCGGATCGCTGCGATGAATTTCAGGAAGGACAGCACGCTCATCTCGCCGTAGGACGGTGCCGATTCCGGGAGGTAGCCAATGCGGCGCTTGCCCGGGATCGGGTCCTCGAGCATGTCATGCCCGCAGATGGTGACGCGGCCCGCCGATGGCGGAATGAAGCCGGTCAGCATGCGCATGGTGGTCGATTTCCCCGCGCCATTCGGCCCGAGAAACCCCAGAACCTCGCCTTTGTCCACCGACAGGGAAACGTCATCGACTGCACGCTTTGCCCCGAACGACTTGGACAGGTTTTCTACCTTGATCATCAGTCCTCCTTCACTCCCGGCCATTGAACGCCGCCGGTGTTTTTTTCACATGCAGCCGCCATTTTGGGCCGCCTGCAGCACTTTCAAGTCCAGTCAGCCGCGAATGCGCCGCTGCCGGGTAAAAGACATCTTGCAGCGGCCACAGTTCAGCGACCGACAGCCAGTTGTCATGGTCAAATTCGTCAGCCCTGCTTCATGGACAGGTCAATCCGGGACGGCATCCCTGGCCCAGGTTCCAGCCAAGTCTGTCCGATACTCCATTCGTGCGTCTGCAAAACAATCCGATGCTGCAGCCCGCCATTCGCACCGGGCCCGGGCAACTGTGCCATCCTCCACACTTCGGGTTGGTCGGATTGCGCGGTCGGGTAAAACGCCCGGCATAATAAACTTTCTTGAGCTGTTGCGGGTATTTAGCCGATTCTGCCGCCCACAAGCCATTAAGGACAAACACCGAATGCCTGTCATGCGACTGCGCAAACTTGCCACCATCCTAGGCGCGACACTCTGCGTGCTGGCCATCGCCTACCTGCTGGCCGCCTTCCTGCTGGTCGGGGGCTGGGTCAAACGCCAAGCCCCCTCATTGCTGGCGGCCACTGGCCACCAACTCCGTCTGGGTGATCTTGCCTTTAACCCGATCACCCTGACCGCGCGCGGCACGGACATTGCGATTGATGATGCGAATGGCAAGCCGGTGTTCAGCGCCGGGCTGATCGAGGTCGACCTGGAGTGGCGGTCCCTGCTCCAACGCGCCATCGTGCTGTCCGCGGCAAAGATCGAAAAGCCGGTATTGCATACCGTCATCGACGCGCAGGGGCGGCTCAACCTGGCGGCGCTGTCCCGCGACGACGACAAGCCCTCCTCCGGCCTGCCGCGGTTCTATCTGGGGAATCTGGAAGTTGCCGACGGCGCCATCGCCTTTTCCGATTTGCGTGAGCCCTACGCCAACCGCTTTGAGCAGTTGTCGCTCAAGCTGTCGGCGCTGTCCACGCTGGATGCAAAGGAAGGCTCTTATACACTGACAGCACGGACCACCGATGGCGCAAAACTCGAATGGCAGGGTGAAATGTCGCTGCAGCCGCTGGCGCTCACGGGCAAGCTGGCTGTTTCGGACATTTCTCTGCCGGCACTGTCGCCCTATCTGGATACCCAACTTGCCGCCCCCGTTGCCGCCGGACGGGCCAACCTGCAACTGCCGCACCGGTTTTTCGTCAAGGACGGCAAGCCGCAACTGCTGGTTGAAGACGCCAGTGCCGAAATCACTGATCTTGCCCTTCAAGGCCCCGTGCAGGCGCTCGCAGGAGACAACAAATCCGTCGCAACGCCCCCGTCGATAAAACTCGCCCGCCTTGCCATACAGGGCGTGAAACTCGACCTGCTGGGCCGGCAGCTTGGCGCACAGACGCTGCGGCTTGAAGGCCTGGCGGCAACCATGCAGCGCGCCCCGAACGGCACGCTGGACATCATCCGCCTGATCCGGGCACCAGCAAAAACTGCGGCGTCCCCCGAAAAAACGCCACAGGCACCTCAAGCACAAGGCGAAACCCCGTCACCGCCATGGCGCGTGAATGTGGCGCGCGCCGAACTCGCCAGTGGCGGTCTCGCCTTCACCGATGCCGCCTCAGGCATTGCAACAGCGCTGGAAAACCTGGAAGGCCACGTGGACGACCTGGCCCTGGACAGCAAGGAACTGGCCTTTGAGATCGCCGGCAATATACGCGGCGGCGGCAAGCTGTCTTCGCGTGGCCGGGTACTGTTGCAGGAGGGTGGATTCAAGGGCCGGATCGAGGCCGCCGGCATCCCCGTCGCCCTGCTGCAACCCCTGCTCGCGAAAAACTACCGGCTGCGGCTTGCCGCAGGAGAGGCCACGCTGGCCGGTGATGTGGAGGTTGGCGGCAAGAGTGCAAAATTCAGCTATGTCGGCTCGGCTGCCATCAACAACGTCGCGGTCCACGAATCCGCGGGTGATAAAGCCGGTGAGAAGGCCACAGCAAGCTCGCGCCTTCTCGCTTGGAAAACGCTGGCCACCGACAAGCTGAGCCTCAGTCTTTCGCCGGACCGCGTGAGCATGGACGAATTGCGCATCATCGCGCCCGTCGGGCGGCTGGTCATTGCGGCTGATCGCAGCATCAACCTGAGGCGGGCCTTTTCTGCTGACAATGTGGATGCGGATGCGGAGACGCCTGCCCCGCTCAAAGTGGAAGCACCGGCCACGCCCGCTGCGCCTGAAAAAGCCGCCAATGCAGCAGATGCAGGCGGTTTTGCCGTGAGCATCCGGCGCGTGCGTGTCAGCGATGGCATGCTGGATTTTTCCGACCAAACCCTCGCCCAGGGCTTCAACATCGCCATCGAGGAACTGGGCGGCGTGTTGAACGGCCTGTCCAGCGACCGCAGCACGCACAGCCAGTTTTCGCTGGAGGGCAAAGTGGGCGAATTCGGCTACGCCAAACTGTCCGGCGGACTCAATCCCTTCGAGTGGCGCGACCGGACCACCATGCGGGTCGAGTTCCGCAACCTGGACTTGAGCAAAGTCTCGCCCTACTCCATGAAGTTTGCCGGCTATCGCATTGCCTCGGGCCGCCTCTCGCTCGATCTGCGCTACCGCATTAACAATAACGTGATTGAGGGCGACAACCAGGCCGTGTTCGAGCAACTCGTGCTGGGCGAGAAGGTGCAGAGCCCGGATGCCTTCGACCTGCCCATTGAACTCGCAGTCTCGCTGCTGAAGGATGACCAGGGACGCATCGACATTGCCATACCCGTGAGCGGCAGTCTTGATGACCCGCAGTTCGACTACGGTACGCTGATACGCAAGGCCATCGGCAATGTCATTTCACGCATCATCAGCGCACCCTTCCGTGCGCTGGCCAGCCTGTTCGGTGGTTCGAAGGAAGGTGAGGACATCGGTGCCATTACGTTCGAACCGGGGCAAAGCCGCCTGTTGCCGCCGGAACGGGAAAAAATCCAGCGCATTGCACAGGGCCTGGGGAAGCGGCCGGAAATCAGAGTCACGGTGCCGGGCCGGGCCGACAGTGAAGTGGATGGCAGCCGTTTGAAACGCGAAGCGCTGGCACGCGAGATTTCCCGGCGCGCCGGGTTTGAGGTGAGTGATGATGAAAGCGCCGGCGGCATCAGCATTGAGGACAGTCGCACGCGCGCGGCCATCCGCGATCTGTACGCAGAGCGTTTGACACCCGCCGAACTGGACAAGCAGCGCGCCCAGGCCGAGGCCGCGGCTAACGAGGGCAAGGCCGAGAAGCCTGCGGTGCTGGATCGGTTGCGCAATCTGGCAACCGGGGAACCGCAGGTCACCAATCCTCGGCCTTTCTACAACGGCCTGATGCGAAGGCTGCGCGAAACCCAAACGCTCCCACCGACGGCACTGGATCAACTGGCCCAGGCACGGGCGCAGGCGATTGCGCTGGGGCTGCGCGATGCAGGCGTTGCCGAGAACCGCATCGGCACATCAGTCGCTGCACCGACGGCAGACGCCAAGGCAAAGGATGTGAAAGTGGAACTGGCTCTGGAAAAGAAGTAGCGGGCTGCCGGCGCTGGCCCGCTCGCCATAAAGCCCCTGCACCACGCAGGGGAATGATGTCAATTTGATACTCAGGTCGCCTGCTTATAGGCATATGAATAATAATTATTATCAAAGCATATTTCTGCACAATACAATCCGACCATCCTGAGTGATTCCCGGCCCGCGCGCTCCGGAACGGGAGGCCCACCCGATCGGGCGTATTTTGTCCAACTGCCTATTCCGGGCGCCGGAACAGCCCGGTGAAGCCATGGAAGCACCTGCAGCAATAGCGTAAAATTCGCCCTTTTTCAGGCGGGCAAAGTCTTTTGTGCCCGTGATTTTTAGGAATCCGCATGACCCACGTTGTCACCGAAAATTGCATCAAGTGCAAACACACCGACTGCGTCGACGTCTGTCCCGTAGACTGCTTCCGTGTTGGCCCCAATTTCCTGGTCATTGAGCCGGACGAGTGCATCGATTGTGCAGTGTGCATCCCGGAATGCCCGGTCAATGCCATCTACGCCGAGGAAGACGTGCCGGAGAATCAGCGCGCCTTCATCAAGCTGAACGTGGAACTCGCCCGCGGCTGGCCCACCATCACCGAAAAGACAGACGCCCTGCCCGATGCCGAGCAGTGGAAGGATGTCGAGGGCAAACTGCAGTACCTCGAGCGCTGAGTCAATGGCCGCAGCAACGCTGAAGCCCGGCTTCGGCCTCCAGTTCCCCGACCTGTATCGCCGCGACGGCCTGGTCCGTCTCGATGCCGCGTTTGTCGGTTTTCTTCGGGCCGCCGCACCTGAAACCGCTGACAAGCTGGTCACTGCACGCGCATCCGTGCCGGACACCAAGACCGAGTCGGCCGTCATCCTGGAACTGGCACCGCACCTGGAGCGCTTCATCGCCCAGTTGTTCGACATCGCCGATGACGTGCTGGCGCTGGACCGCCGCCACGATGACCTGGCACCCCTGTACGAGATCAAACGCAAGTTCGTGCAGCGTCAGGCTGTCTCCAAGATCAAACCGCCCGACGCCGCCACGATCGATGGCCTCGCGCTGGAAGCCGAACTCAAAGCGCTGTTCGGTGGCAAGTTCGATGAACTGACTTTCGCCACCCAGGTCACCGCCTGGCTCACGGACGAAACGGCGAACACCGACAAAATCACGCTGGCGCTGCGTTACGCCGCCTGGGCACTGCAGACGCCGCAGGGCCGCGCGCATACGTTCGATGGCGTGCTGTTCAAGGCACCGGCCAAAACCGATCCCGCAAATCTGATTCCGCATGCGGAAAAAAAGATCGTTGATGGCGTGACGAGTTTTCACTTCGATGCCAAACACCTGCGTCGTCGCGAAGGCTTTGCGCTGACTGACGAGGGCACCGATCTCGTCGGCGCGCTGGACGAGGCAAACTACTGCATCTGGTGCCACAAGCAGGGCAAGGACTCCTGCTCCAAGGGCCTGCGCGACAAGCCGCCGGCTGATGCACCTCAAGCGATCGTATACAAAAAAAGTCCGTTCGGCGTCACGCTGGCCGGCTGCCCGCTGGAAGAAAAAATTTCCGAGTTCCACATGGCCAAGACGCAGGGCCTCGCTGTGGCCGCCCTGGCCATCATCACCATCGACAATCCGATGGCGGCGGCAACCGGCCATCGCATCTGCAACGACTGCATGAAGGCCTGCATCTACCAGAAGCAAGAACCGGTGGATATCCCGCAGGCCGAGACACGCACGCTGAAGGATGTGCTGGAACTGCCCTGGGGCTTCGAAATCTATTCGCTGCTGACGCGCTGGAATCCGCTGAACCTGCGCCGGCCGGTACCGCTGGCGCCGACGGGTCGGAAGGTGCTGGCAGTCGGCATGGGGCCCTCCGGGTTCACGCTCTCCCATCATCTGATGAACGACGGCCACATCGTCGCCGGCATCGATGGCCTGAAGATCGAGCCGCTGCCTGCCATCTTGTCGGGTGTGAACCCCGACGGTTCACGCACGGCCTTCGAGCCGGTGCGCGATGTCACCACGCTCTACGAAGGTCTGGATGACCGTGTCATGGCCGGCTTCGGCGGCGTCGCCGAATACGGCATTACGGTGCGCTGGAACAAGAACTTCCTGAAAGTCATCCGCCTGCTGCTGGAACGGCGTGAAGAGTTTGCGCTCTATGGCGGCGTGCGCTTTGGCGGCACCCTGACCGTCGAGGATGCGCAGTCAATGGGCTTTGACCACATTGCGCTGTGCATGGGTGCGGGCAAACCCACCACGCTGGACATTCCGAACGGCCTGGCACGCGGCGTGCGCACGGCCTCCGACTTCCTGATGGCACTGCAGCTCACCGGTGCCGCCAAGGCCGAGTCCATCGCGAACATGCAGTTGCGCCTGCCGGTGGTAGTCATCGGTGGCGGCCTGACCGCCGTCGATACGGCGACTGAATCGCTGGCCTACTACCCCGTGCAGGTCGAGAAGTTCCTGCTGCGCTACGAAACCCTCTCCGCCAAGGATGGCGAAGACAAGGTTCGGGCCGCCTGGAGCGATGAAGAGCGCGAAATCGCCGAGGAATTCCTCGCCCACGGACGCGCCATCCGCGCCGAACGCGAGGCCGCGAAGCGCGAGGACCGTGCTCCGCACATTGTTGAACTGCTGCAGAGCTGGGGCGGCGTCACCGTTGCCTACCGCCGCAAGCTCACCGACAGCCCCTCCTACACGCTCAACCACGAGGAAGTGGAAAAAGCGCTGGAGGAAGGCATCGTGTTTGCCGAAGGCCTGAATCCGCTGTCCATTAATCTGGATGACTACGGCGCGGTGCGCGGCATCAATTTCCGCAAGCCCGAAGGCCCGGTCGGCACCTCCGATGAAGCCGGCGTGCACACCCTGCCTGCCCACAGCATTTTCATCGCTGCCGGCACGCAGCCAAACACGGTTCTGGCACGTGAAGATGCCAATCACTTTGCACTCGACGGCAAGTACTTCCGCGCCTGTGATGAAGAAGGCCAACCGATCAAGCCGGAGTTCTCGCTGTCCAAGACCGAGAGCGCTGACGTGCTGCTGTCCCGGCTCGAAGATGGTCGCTTCATCAGCTTCTTTGGCGATCTGCATCCGTCCTACTTCGGCAATGTGGTGAAAGCCATGGGCTCGGCGCGCCAGGGTTACCCCAAGGTGTCCCGCGTGCTGGCCAAACATGCGCCGCTGAACGCCACGGCATCGGCGGATTTCTTTGCCACGCTGTCGAACGACCTGCTCGCCACCGTGGAGCGCGTCGAACGCCTCACGCCGAACATCGTCGAGGTCGTGGTGCGCGCACCACTGGCCGCGCGCAAGTTCCAGCCCGGCCAGTTCTACCGGCTGCAGAATTACGAAGTGCTGGCGCCGCTGGTGCTCGATGGCGCCAACAGCGGCGAAGGCAAAGCAGCACAAAGCAAAACCCGCCTGCAGATGGAGGGGCTTGCCCTCACCGGCGCCTGGGTGGATCGTGAAAAAGGCCTAGTGTCCGCGATCGTGCTGGAAATGGGTGGGTCATCGAACCTGTGCGCCATGCTCAAGCCCGGCGAGCGCGTGGTGCTCATGGGGCCCACCGGCGCACCGACGCATATCGAAGCGAACGAAACCGTGGTACTCGTTGGCGGCGGACTGGGCAATGCCGTGCTGTTTTCCATCGGCCAGGCCTTCCGCGCCGCCGGCTCGAAGGTGCTCTACTTCGCCGGCTACAAGCGCATCATCGACCGCTACAGGGTGGCCGACATCGAGGCCGCAGCGGACGTCATTGTCTGGTGCTGCGACGAACAGCCCGGCTTCACACCCGGCCGCCCGCAGGACCGCACCTTCGTCGGCAACATCGTGCAGGCCATGGAAACCTACGCCTCAGGGCGCCTCGGCAAACCGGAACTGCGCATGGAAGACGCCGACCGCGTCATCGCCATCGGCTCCGATCGCATGATGTCCGCCGTGGCCCGCGCACGGCACGACGTGCTCGCCAGGTACATGAAGGCCGGACACATCGCCATTGGCTCCATCAACTCGCCCATGCAGTGCATGATGAAGGAGATCTGCGCCCAGTGCCTGCAGCCGCAGCGCGATCCGAAGACGGGCAAGATCACCTACGTGTTCTCCTGCTTCAATCAGGATCAGTCACTGGATGAGGTGGACTTCCCGGGGCTGTCGGATCGATTGCAGCAGAATTCGCTGCAGGAGAAGCTGACGGCGCAGTGGATACGGCGGGTGATGCCGGTTAGCTGAACCCGGTAGTCACTGGATCACACAAGGGGGCGAACCTTGCTGCCCCCGAAAATTGGTTAAATACCAAAAAAAAGGCC
>CAMCYY010000031.1 GCA_945885335.1 Bordetella parapertussis | reverse complement strand
CTGCCTGTCGCATGTGCTCACCTTCGGCAATGGTTCTGACATTGTGATGTCCGATGAAATCGCCTATCTCGCCGGCGATCCGGAATGCAAGGTCATCGCCGGCATATTCGAAGGCATGCCCGATCCGATGCAATTGCTTGAAGCCGCCGAAATCGCGTGGAAGGCCGACAAACCCCTCATCATCTGCAAACTTGCCGTGGGCCAGGAAGCCGCCACCGCCGCGCTGTCGCATACCGGCTCCATGACCGGCTCGATGGAAAGCTGGAAGGCACTGTTCGATCGCGGCGGCATCATTTCCGTGCCCAGCATCGAGCGTCTGCTTGAGACCGCGGCATTTTTCGCCAAGGCTCCAGCCCGCCCCGTTTCGCGCGGCACGGCTTCGGTCGGCGCCTCTGGCGGCGCGTTGATTGCCGCCACCGATGCGGCTGAATTCCACGGCGTGCCCACGCCGCAGCCGCCCGAGGACATGCGCGAAAAGCTGCGCCCCTTTGTGCCGGAGTTCGGTTCGCTGCGCAATCCCTGCGACCTCACCGCCATGGCATCCGGTGACGCCATCATCCTGCCCGGCGCGGTGAAGGAACTGCTGGCCGGCGACACCTACGGCATGGTCATACTGCCGCAGGCCAGCCTCAGCCAGGGCACGATCGACCGGCGCACCAATGCTGCGATGAATGTCGATCCAACGAAGAAACTGTTGTGCGTACCCAACTGCGGTGGCTGGACCAACGGCCCTGGCATGGTGGAGGCCGAGGCTGACCCGCGCATCGCCCTGTTCAATTCCCTGGACCGCTGCTATGCGGCGATTGCCGCATGGCACAAGCGCGACGACCGGCGCATTTCGATCGAGAATAATGGTCCGCGCAAGCTGGCGCGCATCTCGCCCGCCGATGCAAAGGACAAGGCCGCGACGCTGATCAAGGCCTCGAACAACGCCACGCTCACCGAACGCGAAGCCAAGGAAGTGCTGGCCTGCTACGGCGTACCTGTGGTCGGCGAGAAGCTGGTGCAGTCGGCCGATGAAGCGGTGAAGGCAGCCGTGTCACTGGGACTGCCCGTGGCGATGAAGGTGGAGTCACCCGACATCCCGCACAAGACCGAAGCCGGCGTGATCCGCCTGAACCTGAAAACCGCCGAGGACGTGAAAGCCGCCTACGACGCCGTAATGGCGAACGCGGCGAAGTACAACGCCAAGGCGAAGATCAACGGCGTGCTGGTGCAGCCCATGGCGCCCTCCGGTGCCGAGATCATGGTCGGCGCCACCATTGACCCGCAGTTCGGCCCTCTGATCGTGGCCGGCATCGGCGGCGTGATGGTCGAGTTGCTGAAGGACAGCGCACTGGAACTGGCTCCCGTAACAAAACTCGAAGCGCACGCCATGCTGGGCCGGTTGCGCAGCCAGAAAGTACTGGAAGGCTTCCGCGGTGCGGAGCCGGTGGATCAGGAAAAACTCGCCGACATCATCGTGCGCCTGTCCGAGTTTGCTGACGATCAGCGCGCGCTGATCGCCGAGCTGGATGTGAATCCGCTGATCTGTGCAGGTAGCCGAATTGTTGCCGTGGATGCATTGATCGTCAAAAAGGCATGATTACAATTATTCTTTTGACGCTTACTGATAAACGACTTTAATACAAATTTGATAATTATCTGGAATTGACACCATGACCACCCCGCACCGCCCCATCTATCGCCACAAAGACCTCAAGCGCCTGTTCGACCCGCGCACCATTGCCATCATTGGCGCTACCCCAAACCCCAAGGCCGTCGCCTCGGCCACCATCGGCCACCTCGACCATTACGACGGCAAGGTGTTCCGCGTAAACGCCAAGTACGACAAGATCGGCGACCATCCCTGCTACCCGTCAGTGAAGGACCTGCCCGAGCCCGCCGACTGCGTGGTGATCTGCGTACCCAAAGAGGCCGTTGAAGCCTCTGTAATCGAATGCGCCAAGGCCGGCGTCGGCGGCGTGGTGGTCTATGCCTCCGGTTACGCCGAGCTGGGCAAGCCCGAACTCGTAGCCGAACAAAAGCGCCTGGGCGACATCGCCCGCGAAACCGGTCTGCGCATCCTCGGCCCCAACTGCATCGGCTTTGCGAACTTCGCGCACGGCGCCGCCGTCACCTTCACCCGCGGCGATGTGAAGTCCGATGAAATCATCACCAACGGTATCGGCCTGGTCAGCCAGTCGGGCGCCCTCGCCTTCTCCATCGGCCAGGCAGCGCGTCGCGGCACCCGCATCAGCTACGTCGTGGCCGGGGGCAATTCCTGCGACATCGGCGTACCCGACAGCATCGCCTACATGGCTGACGATCCCAATGTGAAGTCCATCATGGTCGTGCTCGAAGGCATGGAAGATCCATCACGCCTGATCGAGGCCGGCGAAATCGCCTGGGCCGCGGGCAAGCCCGTGGTGCTGTGCAAGCTCGGCGTGAGCGACCAGGGTGCCGAAGCAGCGCTGTCGCACTCCGGTTCACTGGCCGGTTCGCCGGCTGCGTATCGCGCGCTGTTCGAGCGCTCCAACATCATCTTGGTCGAAGACCTCGAGTCGCTGACCGAAACCGCCTCCTTCTTCGCCAAGGCGCCGGCGCGCCCCAAGGGCAAGGGTGTGGGCGTCATGGCCGTCTCCGGCGGTGCCGCGGTATTCGCCACCGACAAGGCCGAAAAATACGGCGCCCCGATGCCGCAGCCGCACGAGCACACCAAGAAGGCTCTGGAGGAGTTCATTCCCGACTTCGGCTCCACGCGCAATCCGGCCGACCTCACCGCCATGGCCGGTCGCGATCCAAAAAACATCCCCGGCTCGGCGCGCACGCTGGCCATGGACGACCAGTACGCCGCCGTGGTGTGGCCGCAGACGAGCTGGAACCCGAACACCGCCAATGAGTTGATGCAATTCGGCGGCGAATGCGAAGCGCTGGGCAAGGTGGGCTGCGTGTCCTGGCTGGGCGGCTGGGTCGGCGCCCCCGGACTGGCCGAAGTGGAAGCCAGCCCCAAGGTGGCGTTCTTCCAGTCCACCGACCGCTGCCTGTTTGCCGTGGCTGCCTGGCTGCAGCGCGATGCCAAGCGCGCGGCGTTCGAGAAAAACGGCCCGCGCAAGGTGGTGCGCCTCTCCGCTGCCGATGCCAAGGACAAGGCCGCAAAACTGATCAACGCCTCGAAGAACACCACGCTCACCGAACGTGAAGCCAAGGAAGTGCTGGCCTGCTACGGCGTGCCGGTGGTGGGCGAGAAGCTGACGCAGTCTGCCGATGAGGCAGTGAAAGCGGCTGTAGCGCTCGGCATGCCCGTGGCGATGAAAGTCGAATCCCCCGACATCCCGCACAAGACCGAAGCGGGCGTCATCCGTCTGAACCTGAAAACCGCCGAAGACGTGAAGGCCGCCTACGACGCAGTAATGGCCAACGCCAACAAGTACAACGCCAAGGCAAAGATCAACGGCGTGCTGGTGCAGCCCATGGCGCCTTCGGGCACCGAGATCATGGTGGGCGGCAAGGTCGATCCGCTGTTCGGGCCGCTGATCATCACGGGTCTCGGCGGTGTTCTGGTCGAACTGCTCAAGGACACCACCGTGGAGCTGGCGCCCATCACCACTGGCGAGGCGAAAGACATGCTCGCCAAGCTGAAGGGCAAGTCAGCACTGGCCGGGTTCCGCGGCTCCGAACCGGTCGATCAGGACAAGCTGGCCGATGTGATCACGCGCCTCGCAGAATTCCTCGCCGATCAGAAGGATCTCGTCGCAGAGCTCGACGTCAATCCGCTGATCTGCGCCGGCAGCCGCATCGTTGCGGTGGATGCGCTGATCATCAAGAAGTAGCAGGAACAACGGGCCGCCACCGCTCATGCAGGGGTGGCGGCCTTGATCATTTAAGCCTGACTCAATCACTCGTTAAAAAGCGAACTACGCCATGACTGCAGCCCACCGCCCCGTCTATCGCCACAAGGACATGCAGCGTCTGTTCAACCCTTCCAGCATCGCCGTCTATGGCGTGTCACCCAACCCGACTTCAATGGGCGCCAAGGGCTTTGCCAACATGAAGGGCTTCAACGGGCCGGTGTATGCCATCAATGCGAAGTATCAGGAGATGGGCGGCAAGCCCTGCTACCCCGACATCAAGTCCTGCCCCACGGTGCCCGATGCGGTGCTGATCGCGCTGCCGCGCGTGGCAGTTGAAGCAACAGTGCTCGAATGCGCGAAGGCCGGCGTGGGCGGCGTGGTGATCTTCGCCTCCGGTTATCACGAGACCGGTCTGCCCGATCGCACCAAAGAACAGGACCGCCTCACCGCCATTGCACGCGAAACCGGCATCAAGATCATCGGCCCCAACACCATGGGCATCGCGAATTTCGTGCGCGGCGGCATCCTGTCCTTTGTGAGCGGCGAAGTGCCGCGCGTAGCCACCGGCAAGCGCGGCATCGGCGTGATCAGCCAGTCGGGCGCCATGGGCTTCGGTCTGGCGCAGGGCGTGAATCTGGGCATCTCCATGAGCCACATCATCACCATGGGCAACGCCAGTGACATCAACGTCAACGATGCCATTTCGTTTCTGGCCGACGATCCGGACTGCACTGCCATTGCCTGCCTGTTCGAGGGCATGACCGATCCCGAGCAGTTGCAGGAAGCCGGCGAAATCGCCTGGAAGGCCAACAAGCCGGTGCTGATGTGCAAGATGGGCGTGAGCGAAGAAGGCGCCGCCGCTGCGCTGTCGCACACCGGCTCGCTGGCAGGCTCCGAGGCCGCCTATCGCGCCGCCGCCGACCGCGCCGGCATCATGATGCTTGACGACCTTGGAACGCTGCTCGAAACCACGGCCTTTTTCTCCAAGATTCCGCGCCGTCCGAAAGCACGTGGCATTGCGGTGATGTCTTCCTCGGGTGGCGCCGGCATCATCTGCGCTGACGTCGCCTCGCGCCATGGCGTGAAGCTGCCGCAGCCGCCGGAGGATGTGTGCGAGACACTGAAGCACATCATCCCGGATTTCGTCACGCCCAAGAATCCGCTCGACGTGACTGCCATGGTGAGCGCGCATCTGGACCTGACCAAGGGCGCCTTCGAAGCGCTGGCCGGCTGCAAGGACTACGGTCTGCTCATCTACCCCACGGTGGGTGCCAACGCCGGCACGATCACGCGCATGCCCCACCTGAGTGAAATCGCCGGACGCAATGGTGTCGTGGTCTGCCAGCCCATGCTCGGCGGCTGGGTCGGCGGGCCCGGGATCAAGGAGGCCGGCATGGATCCGAACATGGCGCCCTTCTCTTCGCTTGACGCCTGCTTCTCCGCTATCGCTGCCTGGCACCGACGTGACGACAAGCGCCTCGCCTGGGAGAAGAACGGCTCGCGCAAGGTCACGCGCCTTGCTGAGGCCGATGCCAGGGACAAGGCTGCGAAACTCATCAACGCTTCGAAGAACACCACGCTCACCGAGCGCGAAGCCAAGGAAGTGCTGGCGCTCTATGGCGTTCCGGTGGTTGGTGAAAAGCTCACGCAGTCTGCAGCTGAAGCGGTGGCCGCTGCGCAGTCGCTCGGATTACCCGTGGCGATGAAGGTCGAGTCACCCGACATTCCGCACAAGACCGAAGCCGGAGTTATTCGCCTGAACCTGAAAACGGTTGAGGAGGTAAAGGCGGCCTACGACGCCGTGATGGCCAACGCCAACAAGTACAACGCCAAAGCCAAAATCAACGGCGTGCTGGTGCAACCCATGGCGCCCTCGGGCACCGAGATCATGGTCGGCGCAAAGATCGATCCCGCCTTCGGCCCGCTGATCGTCGCCGGAATCGGCGGTGTGATGGTGGAACTGCTGAAAGACACCCAGCTCGAACTCGCGCCCATCAACAAGGCAGAAGCGAAGGCCATGCTCGGCAAATTGAAGAGCCAGGCCATGCTCACCGGATTCCGCGGCGCCGAGCCGGTGGACCAGGACAAACTCGCCGACATCATCGTGCGCCTGTCCGAATTCGCCGACGACCAGCAACACCTCATCGCCGAACTGGATGTGAACCCCTTGATCTGCGCCGGCAGCCGCATCGTTGCAGTCGATGCGCTGATCGTGAAGAAGTAACCCCACTCCCTGGAAGTTACCCTCCCCTTCGCGCAATTTTTCCCTCCCTTGCGAAGCGGGGGAGGGCCAGGGAGGGGGCAGCCTTTACTCTCCTGCACCCCGCCCCTCCTCTACTCCCCAGAGTAAAATCCCCCCGTCCCCCGCCCGGGTGGCGAAATTGGTAGACGCATCAGACTTAAAATCTGAAGATCGAAAGGTCGTGCCGGTTCGATTCCGGCCCCGGGCACCACTCTGACGCTCGCAGACCACCGCAGGTGCCCGCGAGCGCCATAAAATCCAGAAAATTCCCTCTAGTGAAATCGATATTGGATTGCGGGAAATCCCGTACTTGGCATGTATTGGGACCGAAGATTGACTATTTTTCCTCGGGTTTTGAAGCAAGCGGACCATTCAATGCATTGCTCCAAAAATTGTCGGAATGCTGCTTCCAGTCCATCACCATGACATCGAAATGCGGATGATCTTCCGAAAAGATCTCAATAAATGTGCTTATTACAGGCCAAGCAACTTCCAGCAATTCACGCTCCTGACCATGCTTTAAGCCATCAATACGGCCACGGGGATCACGATGCGCCAGGAACCTATCCCTGAGCCCACGAATTTGCCTGGCAGATTCACTATCCACTGCCTTATCACACGTCTCGATCGCATATTTCAATCTTGCTCTGATTTCCTCCCTTTGCTTTTCATCCTTGGACGCTAATATCAAATCAACTACAGCCTGATCTTTAACAATGGAAAGAATGCTCTTTAGGCTTGCCGTGTCGGCATGTAAATCATAAATTCGATTCAACGCACTCATAAGTGACATATGCAGCGCATCGCGGGAAGCAGAAAATCCGGCTTGCGGCTTCGAATAGCTCATTGCATCCAAGATATCCCTCTTATCAGCACACCGAGCGAACAGTTCGTAGAATCGAATGCAATGAAAAACATCTTCCCTAATATGCCCCAGTAGCTTTTGGAGTCTCTCAAGCCGTTGTTGCGCAGACATACGCTCTCCCAGAGCGGTAGTAATCTAGACTTGCATCATGGACCAATGCAAAACGTACTAATTTGATTTCAGACTAATTGCTTGCAATCCATTTGAGGAACCAGTCCGTCAACTCAGTCTTTTCTAGTCTCACCATCGAACTGACGCCGTCAAAAGTGCCGACGCCAACGTCTTTGATCATTCCTCTGGCTAATAGCTCATGGCAAGCAAAGAGAATGGCATCTGGGGTGTACTGTGGAAGCATATTTCGAAGAGGAGTACCCCAGACTTGCTTATGTGCATCTGGCTCCGGTTGCAGCCCCGGGGTTAATACACCTTTACCGTGTCTCATCGTGTCTGGTGCATTCTGAAAGGCCATCAGAACATCAATATGCAGATCGGAGAATTCGCTAACCAAGCGCATAGCCGCCTCCGCCTCATCCCATTCTCTTGGTTTCGTAACTTGATTTGCGACGATGGCGGATAGGCGGTCACGCTTTTTCTCAGACCGCGTGTTCGCCACCTCTTTCATTGCCATTAAAACCAAGTCCGACAACGGGACATGATCCTTATCAGAAACCTCCCCTTCAATTGTCTGCATTCTGATTTTTAGATCATTAATGAATGCGTCGATACGATCTTGGCGGTATGAAGACCCTGGGCCCGCTAACATCACATCTAATACGGAGCCGATAACCGGTATCGCTTGGACTGCCGCCCTAGCTATATATAGATCCGAGTACCTTTCAGAGGCAACGAGCAGCTTACTCGACTTGGATTCTTCACTCATAGCGCGCTTATTTCCCAATCCCGGGTTGAGCAAAAAGTGGCTCTCCCCCATAAACGACGAAATGCGACTCAGAAGGTGCTTCGGGCCACCACTGTGAAGGAAAATCATTCAAATAAATAGGAACCCATGACGAATCGTCAAGATGGGCACTCGCATGCTCTGAAAGGCACGTCCACTTGAATGAAGTATTGTCGTCACGCGCATCCGCCACCATAAATGCGACAGGGTAAAACTTCAGAAGCATGAAAAGCGTCAGATTCTTTTCCCTATCTACTTTAAGCATGCTCTTATAGACGGCATCGCGAATGACAACCTGGCTAGTAAAAGGATATAGCCAGTAGTACAACCTGGCGGAGGCTGGAAAAGGCCGTGTGGGGTCTAAGAAGTATTCGACCAATTCCTGATCGAAGTCTCCGGTAGCAGGCCGATCAACTGCTGCCGCCAACATGTGTCCGATCACAGACCGGAGTATACGATTAGGCCTAATTTCGGTTGCCGTATGCGAAGGCAATCTGATTCCCGATCGCAATGCGGACAGAAATTGATCTATGTGAGAGCACCATTCAATTAAGCTGGGGTCGTACTCGGCTCCAAGAAGGCCATTGTTGCACTTACCGCAAATAGTGCGGTACTTAACCCCTCCCTGTGCTTGGCGCCATTGAGTTGGCAATCTACCCTCACTCAGGATTTGGAAAAGCTGGCTCATCCTCGCAGTTGAAACATTCCGGCATCCCTTAGGGGGAACATGGTCGTCCGTAAGCCGGCCGACGGAACCGCAAATATTGCATGGACCATGTGACGGTCCGCGCGTGGAGTATTTTTGCCACTTAGCCATGATAAGCAACCTCTGAATTGCAAAGCCATCTTGCCCAAAACAAAAGAAAGGGCAAGATAGCTCATTTCCCGACTTAAGAGCCTATTAGGGACAGACCACTCTTCCAGTTCTAATATGGAATCGGTTTGAATCTTAAGGAGTGCCACTTGTGAAGAGCCTGCACAATCCGAAGCGAAAACCCACCCATCCAGGCGAGATCCTGCGCCAGGATGTGCTTCCCTCGCTGGAAATGACCCAGACCGAACTGGCCAGGCGCTTGGGCGTCAGCCGCCTGAGCGTGTCGGAACTGCTGTTGAAAAAACGCGCCCTGTCGCCTGACATGGCGATCCGCGTCGGACGCCTAACCAGCACCACGCCGGGAAACTGGCTGCGCATGCAGCAGGCGCTGGACTTGTGGCAGGTCGAGCAAAGCCCCGAACACTACCGGCAGATTGAACCGATAGCGGCATAGCTAAATCGGCGGCTTTCTCAATGCAACGCCGCCTGTCTCTGACAATCAAGCCTTCAATTTGAATTGGACATCTTCTATTCCACTTGCAAATTCGTGTTGACCTGCCCCCCATAGGCCTCCTACATTTTTCACATATACAATCTGCTGAGCGCACAATTACCATGAGCGCTAGTGGTGACTTAACGTCCTGGGAGGGAATTGTTGGGTCACCAGCCCCTGCCACCAAGCGTTGAAGCCTCGCACAGCCCCTTCGAAGCAGTCGATCCGGAGCGTGTGTCGTGTTCAGCGCAGCTCAAAAATGGCGTCCACTTCCACCGCACCGTTGGCTGGCAGTCCGGCTACGCCAATGGCCGTGCGCGCATGTTCGCCGCGTTCGCCGAACAGGTCGAGCAGAAGACGCGACGCGCCGTCGATCACCGTGGGCGAATCCGCGAAGTCACCGGTGCAATTGACGAAGCCGCCCACCCGCAGGCAAGCGGCCACCTGGTCCAGGCTGCCCCCTGCGGCAACCTTCAAATGGAACAGCAGGTTGAGCATGCACATTTGTGCGGCCAGGCGCGCAGTGTCGAGGTCGAGGTCGCGTCCGACCTTGCCGGTGTAGCGCACCGTCCCTTCCCACTCGGAAATTTGTCCGGCCAGGTACACCGTCTTGCCTGAGACGCGATAGGGACGGAACATCGCGCGCGAAGGGGCAGAGGCCGGCAGCGCGAGCCCGCGTGCGTGCAGCCGCGCGAGAACCGTGTCTAAGAGAGGGCCAGGGGAGATTGCTGGCGAGGAGGTTGGAGAGGTCATGGGGCCATCCGCAGATTCGGCGAAAGGACTGCGGCAAGAATCATCTCGCGCACATGGGCGCGGCGCTGGGTTAGCCAGCGTCTGGAGGTCATGTCAACGCCGAACGCCACCGAAAGTGTGTGGCGATTGTTCAGGTGATGGCACGAAAGTGCCACCACCGAAACATAGAGCTGGAAGGCATCGATGCCCGAGCGGAACGTGCCATCGGCGGCACCTTGGCGCAACAGCGCCTTCAGGGTCCGCATGAGCGGCGACGACATGGCCGAGATCCGGGTCGCGCGCGCCATGTAGCGGCCGCCCACTAGGTTTTCGTTCTGCGTCATGCCGACGAAGCTGGGCTGGCTCGCGAAGTGGTCGAAAGTGAAGTCGACCAGCCGATGGATGGCGTCGAGCGGTGCGAGCGAGCCGAGATCGAGTGCCTGCTCGCCTTCGCGGATTTCTGCATACACCTTTTCCAAGGCGGCAACGTACAGCCCTTCTTTATTGCCGAAGTAGTGATAGATCATTCGTATGTTGCAAGCCGCCGCAGAGACAATGCGGTCGATGCGCGCACCGCTGAATCCATACACGACAAACTCGTCGGTGGCGGCGTCGAGGATGCGCTCTCGCGTGGCGGCACCATTGCGCGGCGCGTCAGATACCGGGCGCGCGGTAGGATTCAGCGAAGCCCTCGGCATAGACTTCAATGCGGGCTTCAACGCTGCCTTCAGCAATTGCTTCGGTGTAGTAGTTCGCGAAGGCTTAGGCTCGGACAATGCGGGCGTGATTTTGGTTGGCATAGGAAGTGCATGTGCGGTCGCACGGGTTTCCGGGCGGGTCTGCCGCATTCGGGAGCGCAACGGAGCAAAAGGAGATTCAAGCATGGTCGATCGCATAGGCTACCGGACTCGGATCGGCGTCATCGTACCGTCCTTCAATACCACAGTGCAACCGGAGCTCGAGGCCATGCGGCCACCCGGCGTCGCCAATCACGTCGCGCGAATTGAGATGCCTGACGGCGCTCTCACTAGCGACGACGAGCAGACTGCGGTGATCGACCAGCTCGGCGCCGATCTGTTCGGCTCGGTCCGGCGCGTGATGGGCGCACGGCCGGCCGCCGTCGTGATGGGCATATCGATTCCCACGTTCTGGGGCGGGCTGGAGGCAGCGGAGCGGATGCGGCATGCGCTCGACCAAGCGGCAACCGTGCCAGTTGTGCTCGGCTCACAAGCCGCGACGGCCGCGCTACGCTGCTATCCGGGCGTGCGCCGCCTCGGCATCATCACCCCGTACCAGCCAGTCGGCGATGCCCACGTCAGGCGCTACTTTGAGGAATGTGGCTTTGTCGTTTCGGCCGTACATTCGCTGCGCCCGCGCCGCGGCAGCGACATTGCATTGATCGACGAGGCCGAGCTAATCGCTGCCCTCAGGACAGCCGCCGCGGGTGTCGACGCGATCATGCAGGTCGGGACCAACCTCGCGATGAGCGACCTTTGCGCCGAGGCCGAACGCTGGCTCGGACTGCCGGTCCTGTCCATCAACACCGCACTCTATTGGTCGGCTTTGCGCGCAGCCGGCATCGGCGACCGGATCCGCGGCTTCGGCTCGCTGCTGCAAGACCATTGAGCTCAAGCGGTTGCTCGAGTCCCGCTAAGACCCGGCGCCTCAAATGAGTGCCGCTCACAAACGATTACGCACTAATGCTGTGCGGCGGCGCCCTCTTTGCGGGACCCCGCAAGCAGACCCCTGACCGCGTGTCGCCATCTCTCTTCCCACTTCGGCAATGCACGCCATGGCATGGTCCATGCTTGGTAAGTAATATCTTACTTACGGAGTGAATACGTGAGAATCGATGCTGAAATGCACCTCGGGGACTTTCAGGGCGATCCCTACGTTTGGCTCGATCATGCGGTGGGTCCGAACGAGCTCGAAGAGGTTATGGACGACTACGGCATCGGCATGACGATGGTGATGGCGCCCACCAGCCAATACCCGGACAACGAGTCGATCGGCCGAGCCATAGCCGGCCGTACGCGGCTGATCGGCTACGCAGTGGTTAATCCCTACGGGCCGGGCGGCGGCGTGCCCGAGCTCGAGCGCGCCGTGGGCGAATGGGGCATGCGCGGCCTCAAGCTGATGCCACTGCGGCACGGCTACGAAATCGACGGCGACGTGGCGCTGCGAGTCATGGCCTGCGCCGAGCGGCTTGAGCTGCCAGTCTCGATCCATTCAGGTGCCCAGTTCTGCCTGCCCTGGCAGATCGCCGACCTCGCACGCAAATTCCCGAGCGTGCCGGTGATCATGGACCACATGGGCTACCGCTATTACGTTGATGGCGCCATCAACGTGGCGATGACCACGCCCAATATCTACTTAGAAACAGCGCTCGTAAGTATGCCGGGCTATGTCCGCATGGCGGTCGATCGCGTGGGCGCCGACCGGGTGATCTACGGCTCCGACTATCCCACCGGCCACCCAGCCGCGATGCTCGCCATCATCAAGGCTGCCAGGCTAACGCCGGAACAGGAAGCGCTAGTGCTTGGGCTCAACTTGGCCCGGCTGATGAAGATCAATGTAACCGAAACGGAGACCCCATGACACCCATGACACCCACGACCAGGCTTTGCGGCTGGCTCCATCGTGTGCTGGCGACGGCTACCGCCGCCACCGCGCTCAGCATCTTCGCCGGCACGGCGGCGGCTGGTGAGATCCAGTTCTATTCGTCGGTCCCGCGCAACATCTCCGACGCGCTGGTAAAGGCGTTCGAATCGGCCAATCCAGGCGTCAAGGTCAACCTGTACCAGGCCGGGACCGAAGTGGTACTTGAAAAGATCGATCTTGAGGTCAAGTCGAGCGGGCGCACCGCGGCCGACGTGATGTGGATCCAGGAGCCAGCGGCGATGGCACGCTATGGCAAGCGCAATCTGCTTGAGCCCTATCGCCCGGCCGGCGCCGACGCCATACCGGCAGTCTTCAAGGACAAGGAAAACTTTTTCACCGGAACAGCAATAACATTTGTGGTGCTGATGTACAACAGCAACATGGTCAGCAAGGAGCAGGCGCCCAAGTCGTGGAAGGAGCTGGGCGATTCGCGCTTTGCGAACCAGGTGATCCTGGCAAATCCACGTGTCTCCGGCACCGGCGCCGCGCTCGCATCGGCCATGGTGCAGCTGTATGGCTGGAGCTTCTGGGAAAAAGTGGCGACCACCAAGCCCGTTCTCGCCGCCGGCCATCCGGCCATGATCTCGACCGTGATCGCGGGTGAGCGGCGGGTGGCGCCCATGCAAGACCTTTCGCTGGTTGAGGCGATGAAAAAGGGCCAGCCGGTATCGTTCACGGTGCCATCCGAAGGCGCACTCGGCGTGGGCTGCTACGTCGGTATCTCCAAGACTGCCAAGAACATGCCCGACGCCAAGCGCTTTGTCGACTTCTTAGCCAGCAACGCCGCCGCACAGGTGTTGACCGGCGTGGGCATGTACCACACCAGCGCCAAAGCGGCGCCGCCGGCTGGCTGGCCCAGGATTGCTGACATCAAGCTCCTGCCGTTCGACTGGGACAAGCATGACGCGCTCAAGCCCGAACTGAAGAATAAGTTCTCCGACCTGATGGAGCGCTGAGCGTCCGTGCATCTGTTCTTCGATGGGCCGAGGCGCCGGGTTGAGCGACAACTTGAATGACCAACTATCGCATCACGCTGGCAATACCTGCGCTGCTCCTGGCCCTGTTCCTGCTGTACCCGCTCGCCTGGATCCTGGCTGGACCCAGCATGGATGGCGGCAGGCTCGACCTAGGCTTCCTGGTGGACTTGTTCTCGAGCCGGCGCAACCTGCGCGCCCTGCAAAATTCCTTGATCGCGGCCTTCGGCGCAACCGTATTGTCGGTAGCCATCGGCGTACCGCTGGCACTGCTGTTCGTGCGTACCGCGATGCCACTGCGCCGAACCTGGCGTGCGCTGATCACGGCCTCGTTCGTGACACCTTCGTTCCTGCTCGGCTTTGCCTACATCACCCTGCTGGGACCCAACAACGGCCTCATCAATCGCGCCTTGCGTGCGTTGTTCGGCTTCGAGTCGGGCCCGCTCGACATCTACAGCATCAGCGGGCTGGTGTTCCTGGCCACGCTCGAAAGCGTGCCGCTGGTGATGATCGCCACAATGAGCGCGCTCGCCACCATGGACGGCAATCTCGAGCATGCCGCGCGCATGCTCGGGGCCCGGCCGGGCAGCGTGCTGATGCGGGTAACGCTGCCTATCATCCGGCCCGCCATCGGCGCCGGGGCCTTGCTGGCCTTCATCTCCACGCTGTCGCTGTATGGCGCGCCCGCCATCCTCGGCGTGCGCGTGATTCCCACCGAGATCCGAGCGGCGCTCGGCAGCACCGACGACTCCAGCGTGCTGGCCGGGCTGTCGTGCTGGCTGATGGCGATTTCGCTGCTGGCGTTCTTTGTCTATCAGTACCTGATGAAACGCCAAGCCAGCTTCGTAACCGTGACAGGAAATTGGGTCGGCGCCGAGCCGCTCGCGCTGGGGCGATGGGGCTGGGCCGCGTCGCTCCTATGCGGGCTGTACGCAGCCATTGCGCTGCTGGTGCCCTATGCCGTGCTGGCCTACGCCTCGGTGTCACACGCCTTCGGCGTTGCACCTAGTCTGGCCAACCTTACGCTCTCGCATTACACGTTCCTAGCTTCGGACACGCTGTCGCGCAATGCCATCTGGAACAGCGCGCTCCTGGCCACCGGCGCCGCCCTACTCGCCACCGCACTGGCCCTGGCGATTGCGCTGCTCGACGTCCGCCACGGTCAGCGTCGCGCGGTCAAATCGCTGCAGTATCTCGCCATGCTGCCATTCGGACTGCCGAGCATCGTGCTCGGCGCCGGCCTGGTGCTGGCGTTCACGCGACCGCCGCTGGTGTTGTACGGCACCCTGTGGATCCTGCTGGCTGCCTATGTGGTCAAGTTCATGCCGCTGGCGGTGCGCGCGTGCAGCGCGGGCCTGCGCCAGATCGACCCGGCGCTGGATGAAGCCGCCGCCATCCTCGGCGCCTCGCAACGCACGCGGTTGTTACGCATCACTGTGCCGCTGGTGCGCGGATCGCTGTATGCGTCCGGCTTTCTCGTGTTCGTGCCGAGCTTTCGCGAACTGGGCGCATCCATCCTCCTGTCCGGCGCCGGCACTGAGACGATCGCGGTTGCGATGATGCAGTCATGGGGTTCGGTGGCGTTCGAGACTGTGTGCGCAATGGGCATATTGGCCCTGGTGGTGAGCTATTTGGTCAGTCGCATGGTGGCGATGCAACATGTGTCTCCGGTCATGGCTTCCCCAGACGCAGCATCACCAGCCTTACCAGGAGTGCGGCCATGATCCGGCTGACAGGCATCTCGCATGCGTTCGGCGGCACCCAGGTGTTGCGCAACATCGATCTCGAAATTCCGCCGTCAGGCTTCGTCTCGTTACTGGGACCGAGCGGCTGCGGCAAGACTACGCTCTTGCGTATCCTCGCCGGCTTCATACGGCCCGACGCGGGCGAGGTGGCGATCGGCGACGAAATGCTATCTGGCCCCGGCCGCTTCGTCGAGCCCGAACAGCGCAACATGGGCATGGTGTTCCAGACCTTTGCGGTATGGCCGCACCTCACCGTGTTTGAGAACATCGCGTTTGGCCTGCGTTTGCGCAAGGTGGCGCCGGTGGAGGTGCGCAGTCGCACGCAGGAGGCGCTTAACCTAGTCAAGCTCGACGCCTTCGGCGAGCGATACCCCACGCATCTCAGCGGCGGCCAGCGCCAGCGCGTGGCGATCGCGCGTTCAATCGTCGTGCGGCCGCGCGTGCTGCTGCTGGACGAACCGCTCAGCAGCCTCGACACTGCCTTGCGACACGAGATGCTGTATGAGTTACGGGCGCTGCAGCGTGCGCTCGGAATCGCGTTCGTGTACGTCACGCACGATCAATCCGAAGCGCTGATGGCGTCCGACCGCGTCGTGGTGCTGAACGGCGGAGCGATCGAGCAGCAAGGGCCGCCGCGCACGCTGTTCGACCTGCCCGCCAGCCGCTTCGTCGCTTCCTTCATCGCGAACGCCTCGGTGCTCGACGGGCAGGTAGCAAGTTTCGACGACCGGTATGCGAACATCACGCTGGCGAACGGTTCTACCGTGCGCTGCCGCACTGCCGGGTCGCACGCGGGCCTTGCCACAGGCGCGCGCGTGCACCTCTGCATACGTCCCGACGCAGGCCGCTTCGAACAGTGCGACTCGTCCACCGGCTTGCCGGCGCATCTTGTGGATACGCGCTTCGGCGGCGCGTTGTCCGAGTTCGCGGTGACGCTGGCGGGTGCACCACTACGACTGTCGATGAGCATCGATGAAGCGCCCGCCATCGGACCCGTGCGTCTGATGCTCGATCCCGACAAGTGCGTCGCTTTCACTGCCGGGGACTGAGGCTTTGCGTGCGCCTTTGTCATCGGGTGTGCCGATCAGTGCCTGCGAGATCGCGCGGCTAATCCGCACCGGTTTCGCCAGCCCGCGCGAAATCCTCGAGCACTGTCTGGAGGCCTACGACCTATGGGAGCCCCACATCCATGCGTGGGTGGAAATCGATCGCGCCGCTGCCCGCGCGCAGGCCGACCGCCTGACGCATGAGGCACGCTCGGGCCGCTTGCGCGGTCCGCTGCACGGTGTGCCAATTGGCGTTAAGGATGTGATCGACGTGGCCGGCTTGCCCACGCGCGCAGGCAGCCGCACACGCAACGGCGAGGGCGGAATGCAAGGTCCGGCTGTCGTCGATGCCGAAGTCGTGCGCCGGTTGCGCCAGGCCGGCGCCATCGTGCTTGGCAAGACCGTCACGACAGAGTTTGCTTTTACCGATCCGGCCGCCACACGCAATCCGCATGACCTCGCGCACACGCCGGGGGGATCAAGCAGCGGCTCAGGCGCGGCCGTGGCCGCAGGTATCGTGCCGCTTGCGCTCGGCACGCAGACCGCCGGCTCGCTCTGCCGGCCAGCCGCTTATTGCGGCGTCACGGCCTTCAAGCCGACCCGCGGATTGGTGCCACTCGATGGCGTAGTGCCGTGCGGATTGAGCTTCGACACGGTGGGTGTGATCGCGCGCAGTACGCACGACGCAGCCGCCTACCTGATGCCCATGCTGGGGGACGCCCTACTGGCGACGCCCACGGCACTTGCCGAACCGCGGCGTCCACTGCGGTTCGGCCTGCTGCCAGAACGCTACTATGCCTCCACCGCCGAGCCGCAGGCGCTGGAGGCGCTGCACCAAGCGGCCGACGGCTTGAGCTCATACGGGCACGTAGTAGCCCCGTTCGACCCTGCCACTGATTTCGGTGCCGTCGTGCGTGCTCATCGGACCGTTATGGTGGCCGATGCCTATCGTGCTCACGGCTGGTTGCTCGATTCATCCGGGCCCCTGCTCGGCCCACTTTTCAAGGCAGCGCTGCAAGAGGGTCAGACCATCGGCCCCGACGAGCGCGGCCGGGCGCTACGCCACCTGGAACAGACGACCAGCGTTGTCTGGCGCGCGGCAACCGGCTTCGACGCACTGTTGCTGCTGCCAACCACGGGTGCAGCACCGCGCGGCGTTGGTTCCACCGGCAGTCAGGAATACCTCACGCCCTGGACGGCATTTGGCGGGCCCCTGTTCGTCACGCCATGCGCGTTGTCGGAAGACCACCTGCCGCTCGCAGTCATGCTGGCGACGGCGCCAGGGCGAGATGCCGAAGTGGTCGCCGCCGCGCTGGCGCTTCAGTCCACGTTGCCAGAATTGGCGCCGCCATCGTTACCTTAGCGCACCGTAAACCGCGTTTGATGCGGTCATGGCCAATGCCAAGTTCCTTCGGCCCCTCGGCTGGACTAGCAACGACACCATTTCGCGTTCGCATATCTCGCCGGTAGCCAGTTCTTAGCTTGGACGGCGGCACACTGATGGCACAGCCGGCACAGCGACACCCAACGGCAGCCAATTAATCCCAGCCTAAAAATACGCTTTGGCCGATCCTATTTCGGATTGGTTGAAGTTGGGGTCTTTTGGCTCTTATTGCACCATCCGGTCTTAAAATCTGAAGATCGAAAGGTCGTGCCGGTTCGATTCCGGCCCCGGGCACCAGGCCCCAGCCCCGCAACAAACAGGAACCTGCAGGCTCTAATTTCTACCCGTCAGCAACGCCCGCTTCAGCACCGCATCAACCGGCGGATCCCCCAGCCAGATCTTGAGCAGCGCGCGATACAGATCCCGTCCGGGCACGGGCCGGCCCACTGCGTTGCCATTCATGACCACCTGGGCGCCGGCTTCAGGAATGAAGTCGAGCATCACGATGTCGCCCTTCCGGGCGAGCCGCAGCGGCAGCATGACTGCCGACAATGAATCTGCGGAGGCTTTCAACTTCGAAAACTCGGCTGCAGTCGTGTTGTCACGAACGCCTTCAAACAGGGCATCCACCAGATCTTGTGCAGTGACCTCGCGCAGAAAGGTCAGCGAAATGCGCATTGGCCCGGTGACATCGGTCACCGATTCAGCGGAAGCGGTGCGTTCACGGACATACAGGCCAATCACATAGATGTCGGTGAAAAACATCTTGCGAAGTCCTGCGCCATTCAACACCAGATCAGCGCCTGCAACCCGGGCCTTGGTTTCAACCTTGATGCCGGCGACCTCGGCGGCGTGAGCCCCGCCAGCGCCGATGGCGATCAACACGCACAGCATGCCCGCGCCAAAGCTCAAGCCCCGGGCTGGGAAACGCGGGGCGATGCGTTTCATCAGCCGTAACTGTAAGTTCATGTGTCAATCGTGCATCCGGATGATTGCACTTTCATGACTCGGCGATGACCACTGGCCTTCATACACCCCTCCGCGACCCATCAAGGGCTTCCTCATGCGCGATCGCCTCACCAGACTGATGCTTTCGAACAAGCCGCAGTTTCCAGTATGCTGGAGACTGAGTTGGGCCCATCGGGGTCACAACAGGATAAGAGCAGGGGCGAGACATTCAAAAAAATGCCCCGGATCCACCAACGGAGGAAGTCCATGAAAAAAGCACGCACGTCTGTCCTCGTCGCGATCACGACCCTTGTTCCGCTCACATTGGCCCCGATGGCCACGACATGGGCGCAGGCTGATTACCCGAACCGTCCCATCCGCCTGCTCGCCGGCCAACCACCCGGCGGCGCAACCGACATGGTGGCGCGCATCATTTCGCAGAAAGTCGGCGAATCACTCGGACAACCGGTGGTGGTGGAGAACCGTGTTGGCGGAGGCGGCATTGTCGCCATGGATATCGTTGTGAAGTCTCCGCCCGACGGACATACGCTGATGATCGTGGGCACCTCCTTACTTGTGCTCACGGCGCTCTACCCCGACCTGCCCTTCGATCCCATGAAGGACCTCGCACCGGTGGCGCGGGCGGCGAATGCACCCTCCATCCTGGTCGTCACGCCGGGCTTTCCGGTGAAATCGGTCAAGGAACTCATCGACCAGGCCAAAGCCCGTCCCGGCGAACTCAACTTCGGTTCTTCGGCTTATGGAAGCGCCGGCCACCTCGGCGGAGAAATGTTCCAGAAGATGACCGGCACGAAAATGACGCACGTCCCTTACAAGAGCGCGGCTGCGGTAATGACCGACCTGCTCGGAGGACGCGTGGAGTTGAGCTTTGCCAGCATTTCGTCGGCGCTGGGCCATGTCAAATCGGGCAAGCTACGCGCCATTGCAACCACCGGCGACAAGCGCTCGTCAGTTGCCCCCGACCTGCCCACCATGGCCGAGGCCGGCCTGCAGGGATTCGAGGTGGGATCATTCCAGGGCGTGTTCTCCTCACCGCGCACCCCTGCAGCAATCAACACCCGTCTCAATCGCGAAATCGTGCGCGGCATGAACGCTCCGGACTCCAAGGCACGCCTTGCCACCGACGGCACCGAGACCTCGAACATGTCGGTCGAGGAATTCACCAAGTGGCTGAACGTGCAGGTGCCAATGTGGACCAGCCTGGCCAAATCCATCGGGCTGAAGGCCGAATGATCAGCCGCCCCGCCCAGCCGGGTTGCCGCTCCGCGTTACCGGGGCTTCGGCTTCGGCTTGGCTTTTGATTTGGGCTGGGCCTTGGTCGCCGCCTTGCGCGGCGACTTGACCTGCTGCGCCTGGGCAATCGCCTCACCAGTCTTGCCCTCGAGCTTGGGCTCGATGTTGTCAGCGATCCACTTCTTGTCCCACCACTCCACCGGCAGCACGGCCACGCCATTCAGGTAGACGCCGTAGTGCAGGTGGTCGCCGGCCGCGAGGCCGGTCTGGCCGGTCTTGCCGACGATCTGCAGCTGCTTGATTGCATCGCCCACCTTGACGTCGATGGCGCTCAGATGGCTGTACAGCGTGAACAGGCCCAACCCGTGGTCGAGGATGACGGTGTTGCCGTAGATGCCCAGGTCGCCGGTAAAGGCCACGTTGCCACTGTTGGCCGCCTCGACCGGGTAGTTCTTCGTGACGGAGAGGTCGTAACCGAGGTGAAAGGCGTTATCCACCGGCGCGTTGTTCAGGGTGTAGGTCCGCTCATCGGCGAAGTTCGCCTCGACTTTTGAATTGCTCAATTGGCTGAAGGCGCCGCTCCAGAGCAGTGA
>CAMCYY010000030.1 GCA_945885335.1 Bordetella parapertussis | reverse complement strand
GCTTGCCGGGATGGTCATTCACTGCGAAATCACGGCCGTCGTCGGCGCCGGTGATGTCGGCGTTGTTGAACTTCGGAGCCGAGGGGCTGCAACCGGCCAGCGCCAGGACAAGGGCGAGGCCGAGGCATGCAAGCATGCGGCGCATCATCAGAAGCGCAGGTAGTGATCGACCAGCAGTGCACCGAACAGCACTGCGAGGTAGACGATTGAAAAACGGAAGGTGCTGCGCGCCAAGGCATCACTGTAATTGCGGTACAGGCGCACCGCATACGTAATGAAGGTGAGGCCCAGCGCGATCGCGGCAACAAGATAGATCAGCCCGCTCATGCCGTAAAGATAGGGCAGCAGCGTGCAGGCAAACAGGATGAAGGTGTAGAGCAGCACATGCAGCCGGGTATAGCGGTTGCCATGGGTCACCGGCAGCATGGGCAGGCCGGCCTTGGCGTATTCCTCGGTACGATACAGCGCGAGTGCCCAGAAATGCGGCGGCGTCCAGGCGAAAATGATCAGCACCAACAGCAGGGCGCCCGGCGCGACTTCACCGGTCACCGCGGTCCAGCCCAACAGCGGCGGCATAGCGCCGGACAATCCGCCAATCACGATGTTCTGCGGCGTCAGGGGCTTCAGCACCACGGTGTAGATCACGGCGTAGCCGACAAAGGTGGCGAAGGTCAGCCACATGGTCAGCGGGTTGACGAGGGCGTACAGCAGCCACAGCCCGATGCCGCCCACCACACTGGCAAACAGCAGGGTCTCGCCCGAACTGACGTCGCCGCGCGGCAGGGGCCGACCGCGCGTACGCGCCATCAGCGCATCGATTTTCTGCTCCACCAGACAGTTGATCGCCGCCGCGGCACCGGCGACAAACCAGATGCCCAGCGTGCCGGCCACCAGCACCCGCGTCGGCACCATGTCCGGTGTCGCGAGGAACATGCCGATGACCGCACAGAACACGATCAGCGCCACCACGCGCGGCTTGGTCAGCGCAAAGAAGCGCTTGAAACGCAGAGTGGCCGAAGGCGTCGAAGCAGCAAGCATGGTGGGTGAAATCCGGGACCGTCAGAACATTGCGGAAGGGACTGATTTTATCATGGGGAAGACGTGTTTCCGGCCGCCTCCCAAGTGTGATTCATCTGCTGCCACCGCAATAAACCACACTACTCCACGCGCGACACCCTGAGCACTCGTGTCAGGTCCGTTTTCATGCGACTGGGATCGGCTGCGGGCGGAAAACGCAGCATGACATTGCCCAGCGGATCAACCAGCCAGATGTGCCCGCGCAAAGTCTCCGGTGAGGACGCCGGCAGGGACTGCATGAGTTTCGAATCTCCAGGACCGGCACGAACAATGATGGTCCCGGCGTACTCGGTGAGCAGTCCTGGGTCCACGGCCGCATCGTCGCTCACCACCCATAGTCTTTGCACCCGATCCATATTCTTGCCCTGGGTGAGGCGCACCTGGCGCATCTTGTAGAGCTTGTCACGGCAATCTGTCGCGCAACCGGCCTCATCCACATGCACCATGGTCCATTTTCCGCGCAGACTGCCCAGCGCAACCGGCTTGCCATCCAGTCCAGCCAGGGTGATGTCGGGCAGCATACCCGGGGCGAGCAGTTCGCCATAGTTCATGCGGCTCTTTGGTGGCGCGAGGTAGTACAGCGCTGTCGAACCAATGATGGGGGCCAGGCACACCGCAAGTATCAGCCACAGGGTGAAAGTGCTGCGAGGCTTGCGGGGACGCTGTGATGCCGGGACTTCCATGTCCACTTCCTTGCTCATGCGTGCTTTTCTCCGATTTTTTTCAAATTGAGGCTCAGCCACAGCGCTACTGCCAATACCGCCATCACATACCACTGCAATGCATAGGCCCGATGCGTGTTGACACCGGCATCGGGCTTGGGCCAGTCGCGCACCAGGCCGTCCGGGGCCTTGCCGGTCTGCAACACCACAACGGGCTGCATCGCCAACTTCATCTCCGCCGCGATCCGCTCCGGCACCAGGTTCTGGCGCAGGGGGCCGCTGTTTGCGTCCGGCGCCAGTTCATAGGGATGCGCCAGCGGAACGACAGCAACTCCCTCGATGCTGACAACATCCGCGGACGTATCCACAGCAGGCAACCGGCTGCGATCCGGTCCTGCCGCGATCCAGCCGCGGTTGATCAGGACATGCCGGTCGCCGCCCTCAATCTGCAGCGGCGTCACCACCTGATATCCAGGCGCCCCCCGATAGACGCGATTGTCGATGTACAGGGTCTGCCCGGTCACGAATCGTCCACGCACAGAAACGCGGCGATCAGCCATGGCTGCCGGCTCCACCCGGTCCTGCCCCAGCTCAACTGCAGGCTCAAGCGCAAAGGCATCCAGCCGCTGTTGCAGCGCAAACTTTTCCGCGGCGCGACGCGTCTGCCAGTTTCCGGCTGAAAGTGTCAGCACAAATATGGCGATTGCCGCCAGCGTGGGAACCAGGCGTGGCGCAAAACGATAGCCCGCCAGGGAAATGCCCCGGGGTTCCACTGCGGTCATGCCCGCCATCCCGCTGCCACTATAATGAGCCTGTCCATTCTGTTCACTTCAACCCGGCAAACCGTCGCATGCGCATTTTCGTCATCCTGTTTCTTCTCGCCATATTCGCCAGCCTGGGCTCGGCGCTGTATCACATGATCAGGAACCGTGAGGACGGAATGCGCATGGCGCGCGCGCTGGCGCTCCGGGTCGGCCTATCGGTGAGCCTGTTCCTGCTGCTCATGGCTGGATACTACTTCGGCTTCATTCCGGCGAAGGCTTAGGCCACTACACGCACCGAAGCCGGTGCATCAAAAAAAACGCCGCACATTGTGCGGCGTTGCCCAAAAACCCCAGTGTCTCCCGGGGCCTCCTCCTCGTTATTCTGATTTGAACCGGCTCCTCAGAGCCAGTACACGAAGATGAACAGGAACAACCATACCACATCGACGAAATGCCAGTACCAGGCAACGCCTTCGAACGCAAAATGGTGGTCTGGCTTGAAATGGCCTTTCAAACAGCGGAACCAGATCACAATCAGCATTATGGTGCCCACGGTCACATGGAAGCCGTGGAATCCAGTCAGCATGTAGAAGGTGGTGCCATAGATGCCACTGGTCAGTTTCAGGTTCAGGTCAGCGTAACCATGGCTGTATTCAAGAACCTGGCAGGCCAGAAACGCAATGCCCAGTGCAATGGTCGCCCCCAGCCAGATGATCAACTGGCTGCGGTTGTTCTTGAGCAGGGCAAAATGGGCGATCGTGAGCGTCACCCCGGAGGTCAGCAGCAGCAGCGTATTCAGGGCGGGAAGACCCCAGGCGCCCATGGGCGTGAACGGATCATGGGCGCCAGGCCCGGCAGAGGGCCACGACGGGCTGAAATCGGGCCAGAGCAGCTTCTGGTCCAGGGTGCCGAGTTCGGGGAGCGAATACAGCCGGGCATAGAACAGGGCACCAAAGAAACCGGCGAAGAACATCACCTCGGAAAAAATGAACCAGCCCATGGACCAACGGTAGGACATGTCCACGCGCTTGGTGTACAGACCCGCCTCGGACTCGCTGATGACTTTGCCGAACCACAGATACATCATGTAGGTAAGCAAGCCCATACCGGCCAGCGTGGTCCAGATCCCCAGGGGGTGGCTGTTGAACCACATGGCCATGCCGCCTGTAAACAGCAACAGCGCCACCGAACCGATAATCGGGTAACCGGCCGGTTCCGGCAGATAGTAGTTGTGCGTGGGTGTAGTCGAAGTACTACTGCTCATTTGTTTCTCCCTCTGAATTCACTCTTCAAGCTGTCGCGCTGCTGATGATGAATCGCGCCAGCAGTATCAATCCAATCACAAAAACCGCCGCTGCAACCAGTCCGGTCACAAAGATCTGGATCGGCGTCAGTTTTACTGCGTCCTCGACGTGTCCCGACTGCCGCCTGATGCCCAGAAACGCCGACAGCACCGTTTTCAACATGGCCAGGGGCGAAACCCTGCCCGGCTTCCCGCTATCCTTGTTCAACCCGGATTCTTCTGCGCGCCCGCCACTTCAAAGAACGTATAGGACAGCGTCACCGTATTCAGGTCGCGGGGCATGTTCGGGTCGATGATGAAGACAACTGGCATCTGGCGCACTTCGCCCGGCCCCAGCGTCTGCTGGCGAAAACAGAAGCAATCCAGCTTCTGGAAATACTGCGCGGCGCGCTGCGGCCCGTAGCTCGGCACAGCCTGGCCGGTCACCGCACGGTTCTGGGTGTTGCGCACCTCATAGACCACCTGGGTCACCTGGCCGGGATGCACCTCGACGTGGGATTCCAGTGGCTGGAAGGTCCAGCCCAGGCGCTGCGTATTGGCATCGAACTCGAGCGCAACCTTGCGCGAGAAATCCACCTGGGTGTTTGTCACTACAGGCTCGTCAGTCTTGAACAGTTCGTTTACGCCGGTAATGCGGCAAATTTCGTCATAGAACGGCACCAGCGCAAAGCCGAAACCAAACATGATTACGGTAATCACCAGCAGCTTGTGTCGCAGCAGGCGATTGGCCGTGGTGACAGCGGCAGTTTTGGGGGATGCGGCGGCACTCATTTGAAGAAGTAAACCTTGACAAAGAATCCGACAAAACATGCTGCAGAAAAAAGGGCCAGGATGATACCCGTGCGAATATTATCGATTTTACGGTTATCACCCAAGACTGTAGCCCGTTCGCCCATGAATTATTATCAGCCCCTGTTTGCAGGAAATATGCCGGAAGCCGTTACTTGACCGTCGGCGGATTCTCGAAGGTGTGATACGGCATGGGCGTGGGCAGGTGCGTCCACTCCAGCGTATCGGCGCCTTCCCACTGCTTGTCGGCCGCCGGCTCACCGCTCTTGATGGCCTTCAGCAGGATGTAAAGGAACAGCAGCTGCGACAGCCCGAAGCCGAACGCGCCTATGGTCGAGATCTGGTTGAACTCGGTGAATTGCGGGTTGTAGTCCGGAATCCGCCGCGGCATGCCGGCCAGGCCGAGGAAATGCTGCACGAAGAAAATCATGTTGAAGAAAATCAGCGTCAGCCAGAAGTGGATCTTGCCCAGCGTCTCGTCATACATCTTGCCGCTCCACTTCGGGAACCAGTAGTAGACGCCGGCAAAGGCCGAGAACAGCGCGCCTGCCACCATCACGTAATGGAAGTGCGCCACCACGTAGTAGGTGTCGTGCAGCGGGACGTCCACCGGGGTCATCGACAACACCAGACCGGTAAAGCCGCCCAGCGTGAACAGGAACAGGAAGCCCAGCGCGAACAGCATGGGCGTCTCGAAGGACAGCGAGCCCTTCCACATCGTCGCCACCCAGTTGAACACCTTCACGCCCGTGGGCACGGCAATCAGCATGGTGGCGTACATGAAGTAGAGCTGGCCTGCGACCGGCATGCCCACCGTGTACATGTGGTGCGCCCAGACGATGAAGGACAGGATCGCAATCGACGAGGTCGCGTACACCATGGAGGCGTAGCCGAACAGCGGCTTCCGCGAGAACGCCGGAATCACCTGTGACACCACGCCGAACGCCGGGATGGCGATGATGTACACCTCAGGATGACCGAAGAACCAGAAAATGTGCTGGTACAGCACCGGGTCGCCACCACCAGCGGCGTTAAAGAACGAGGTGCCGAAATGGCGGTCAGTCAGCGTCATTGTGACCGCGCCTGCAAGCACCGGCATAACAGCGATCAGCAGGTAGGCGGTGATCAGCCAGGTCCACACGAACATCGGCATCTTCATCATGGTCATGCCGGGGGCGCGCATGTTGAGGATGGTGGTGATGATGTTGATCGAGCCCATGATGGAACTCATGCCGAGCAGATGCACGGCAAAAATCGTGGTGTCCATGCCGGGGCCCATCTGCGCGGTGAGCGGCGCATACATGGTCCAGCCCACGCCGGCGGCGCCGCCGGGCATCAGGAACGAGGACATCAGCAGGATCGCGGCTGGCGGCAGCAACCAGAAGCTCCAGTTGTTCATGCGCGGGAAGGCCATGTCGGGCGCGCCGATCATCAGCGGGATCTGCCAGTTAGCGAAACCGACAAAGGCCGGCATGATCGCGCCGAACACCATGATCAGGCCGTGATAGGTGGTCATGGTGTTGAAGAACTCGGGACTGACGATCTGCATGCCCGGATTGAACAGTTCGGCGCGGATGGTCAGTGCCATGACGCCGCCCACCAGGAACATGATGAAGCTGAACCACAGGTACATCGTGCCGATGTCCTTGTGGTTCGTCGTGGTGACCCAGCGCATCAGGCCGGGGGGCGCGCCGTGGTGATCGCCGTGATCATGGTGGTCATGGCCGGCGTGGCCATCGTGACCATGGGCCGGGGCGTGGTTGTCAGTGGCTGCGCTCATCAATATCTCTCCTGAAATCCTGTGCTGTTACCGTGGTCGCCGGGGGCTGAGTGCGCGCTACTTGCGTGCCGCCGCGACATCGGACGGCTGAATGACCTCGCCCGTCTTGTTGCCCCAATTGTTGCGCGTGTAGGTGATTGCCGCCGCAATCTCGGTGTCCGAGAGCTGCTTGCCAAAGGCCGCCATGGCGGTGCCAGGCTTGCCGTTCAGCAACAGCTTCATCTGCGCCAGCTCGGGCCCGGTGACGATCTTCGATCCGTCCAGCGCCGGGAAGCTGCCCTTGATGCCCTGGCCGTTGGCCTGGTGGCAGGCCACGCAATTGTTCGCATAGACCTTCTCGCCGCGCGCCTTCAGATCGGCCAGTTCCCACTTCTTTTTGGGATCTTCCTGCGCCGCGGCCATCTGCTTTTTCTTGTCGGCCACCCAAGCGGTGTATTTCTCGGCGGAAACGACTTCAACGACGATCGGCATAAAGCCGTGGTTCTTGCCGCACAACTCGGCGCACTGGCCGCGGAACACGCCTTCCTTCTCTGCCTTGAACCAGGTGTCACGCACGAAACCGGGAATCGCGTCCTGCTTCACTGCCAGTTCAGGCACGAACCAGGCGTGGATCACGTCGGCCGCCGTGGTCAGGATGCGGATCTTCTTGCCCACCGGCACCACCAGGTGGGTGTCGGTCTCCCGCAGGTAGTTCTCGCCCTTCTTCTCCGTACCGTAAATTTGTTCCTCCGGCGTGGTCAACTGCGACAGGAAGCTGATGCCCTCCCCTTCGCCCTTGATGTAGTCGTAGCCCCACTTCCACTGGTAACCGGTGGCCTTGATGGTCATGTCCGGGCTGGAGGTGTCGCGCACGCTCAGCAGGCCCTTTGTGGCAGGCCATGCCATGAAGATGAGGATGATGAAGGGGACAATCGTCCAGATCAGCTCAACCGTGGTGTTTTCGTGGAAGTTTGCGGCCTTGTGACCCACCGACTTGCGGTGCGCATACACCGACCAGAACATCACGGCGAAAACGCCGACGAAGATCACCAGAATGACCCACATCATCAGGTTGTGCAGATCGTAGATCATCTGCGACGCCTTGGTCACGCCCGGGGTCAGATTCAACTGATAGGCCGCTGTGGCGGTTCCCGCCTGCAAAGCGAGCAACGCAGCGCCAATCAATGCCCCGAATTTCTTCATCATCATGTCCTCACCGTTTTTCCGAATCTGCTGTTTACAAAATCTGCCGAAACCGTGTGCCTTGCGCTGTCACCCTGACCGCAACCCGGCCCGCCCGACTGTACTCACAACAAGCCGGACACAAGCGACATCAACCGATCAACCTGTTTCCATCCCCTGCCGGCACCCGCAAGCGAGCATCAAGCTGACCTGCAAAACGGCTTTCAATCATGAACCGGGCCGGCAAATCAACCAAAAACCGCCGAGCTGGCTCGCAGGGATTATGGGGATCGGGGATAGTGCGCGAATCGCCACAAAAAGCATAAAAAAGCCGCGCTAAATTAACACACTAAGCCCCTCGGCGGCAAGCCGGTCGGGGGAAAATACTGTGCCCAAGCCACTGAAAATGCATCTCAAATCGCGAATGCGCACATCCATGCACAGTCGGCGCCGGAATCAGCGCGCACCGTGCGAACGCGCTTGCAAATCCATGCGAATAATGTTGCGGCCATCCTCGCTCAGGCGCGGCTCCGGGCGCCAGGCGTGGCCGTAGATCACCTCCACCGTCGCTGGCAATCGCCCTGCCTGTCGCAGACTTTCGTAACGCTCGCGCACACCCTGCCAGGCCTGGCGGCCCATCAACCCGCGGCGACGGTCCAGCGCAACATTCGCCTGACCCGACGATCGCAGATCGCGCAACAGCGCATCAAAATCAGGATAGGTCAGCGTGATCACCTCCATGTCCATGACCGGCTCGGCAAAGCCGGCAGCAACCAGCATGTCGCCCAGATCGTGCATGTCGATGAACCGGTGCACATGCGGTAGCGTATCGACCGGTGCGAAGGCCTCGCGCAATTCCTTCAGCGTGTCCGGCCCATAGGTGGAAAACATCAGCAACCCGCCAACCTCAAGCACGCGGCACAACTCCCTGAACGCCGGTAGCGGATCACCGGCCCAGGCCAGCGCCAGGTTGGACCACGCCAGCTGGAAGCGGCGCGGCGCGAACGGCAGCTGGCTGAAGTCGCCGCACACAGCGTGCGCTCTGCCCGTCCGACCCACCAGATCGCGGGCGCGCTGCAGCAGCGAACGGGCGGCCTGCGCCTTTGCACGGGACCGGACCAGCACGGTCTGCGCGGCATCCAGCGCAACGCATTCGGCATGCGGATAACGCCGCGCCAGCAGGGCCGATCCTTCACCATCGCCGCTGCCCGCGTCGAGCATGCGCGCCGGATCGAGCCGCACCAGTTCCAGCCGCTCGGCCATGCGCCGCTCGACTTCACGCGACAGCACATCGGCGCCCTCGGTGCTGCGGCCGAAAAAACGCCGCGCCGCGCGTGCATCAATGCCGGGCACCTGGTCCGAACGCGGTCCGGCAGCACTCTGCGCAACGTCACTCATTTGGCGAAGCACTCATGTTCGGGTATATCCCTGCCTGTTCATGGGTCGCATTGTAGCGGTCAGCCCCCGCAGTCAGCCTGAAGAGGACTTCAATCGTTCATGTCTTTCATGCATACCGTTTTCCGACCCGCTGTTCGACCAGCACGCCCTGCGCACGCCGCCAGCCTGCTTTCTATCCTGCTGCCGCAGGACTGCCAGCTTTGCGCTGCCGCCAGCGGCGCGGCACTGCTGTGCCGCGGCTGCCGTGACAGCCTGCCCCGCACCGGCACGGCCTGTTGCCCGCAATGCGCCATGCCCTCGCCTGCGGGAGAAACCTGCGGCAGCTGCCTGAAGCGGCCGCCACATTTCGATGTCACGCATGCAGCGCTGCGCTACGCCTTTCCGGCCGACCGCCTGGTCCAGTCGTTGAAGTACAACGCCCGCCTGCCGGTGGCCGTGCTGTTTGCAGAACTGCTGCTGGAGCGCCAGAGAAAGACCGGCACACCGCTGCCCGACGCCTTTATTCCCATGCCGTTGCATCCGGCCCGCCTTGCCACGCGCGGCTACAACCAGGCCGTCGAAATCGCACGCCATGTCGCGCGGACCTTGCAGCGGCCCATGCTCACCACCACGGCGGTCCGTCTGCGCAACACGCCACCGCAGGCGGACCTGCCGCTGGAGCGCCGCCGCGCGAACCTGCGCGGCGCCTTTGCCTGCGATGATGAGAATGGCGACATCGCAGGCCTGTCAGTGGCCATCATCGATGACGTCATGACCACCGGGGCCTCGCTAAACGAACTGGCGCGTGTACTCCGGCGCGCCGGTGCTGCGCGCGTGGAGAACTGGGTCGCGGCACGCACCTGGCTGGGGGAAATGCATGTTTGACATCGTGCTGTATGAACCGGAAATTCCGCCGAACACCGGCAACATCCTGCGTCTCGCCGCAAACACCGGCTGCCGCCTGCACCTGGTGCAGCCGCTGGGATTTCGCCTGTCGGATCGCGCGCTGAAGCGCTCGGGACTGGATTACGGCGACATCGAACACGTGGTCGTGCACGACGACTGGACCGCCTGTGCCGCGCATTTCGCCGGACGTCGCTTATATGCCGTCACCACGCGCGGTGAACGCGCCCATGCCGAATGCCGTTTTGAAAAAGGCGATGTATTCGTGTTTGGCCCGGAAACACGCGGCCTGCCGGCCGACGTACTCGACGGTTTCCCCGCCGCGCAACGCCTGCGCATACCCATGGTGGGAGGCAGTCGCAGCCTGAATCTATCCAATGCAGTGGCCGTAGTGGTCTATGAAGCGTGGCGGCAGGCGGAGTTTGCGGGCGGAATCTGAAGCCTTCAGGCAAGCCTTACAAGCCAACAATTATTATCAATTTTATAAAAATATCATGGATTAATAAGTATCAATGATAAATTTATTATCACAAGTTCCATTCACTTTCCGGACCTGGCGCGCGCAATCCTGTTCACGCCTCGCTGCGCGGATCCCGAGCCAATAGCTGCTGCACCGCCTCGCGCGGGCCCATGCCGCCGAACAGCACGCCGCACACCGCTTCGGTGATGGGCATGTCCACGCCGGCCTGCTTCGCAAGGCGCCCGGTTTCACGCGCCGAGTGCACGCCTTCGGCAACGTGGCCGAGCTGGCGCAGCACTTCGTCGAGCTTGAGCCCCTGGGCCAGCATCAGGCCAACGCGGCGATTGCGCGACAGGTCGCCGGTGCAGGTGAGGATGAGATCGCCGGCGCCGGCCAGGCCCATGAAGGTTTCGGCCCGCCCGCCCAGCTTCATACCCAGGCGCGTGATCTCGGCCAGGCCGCGCGTGACCAGCGCCGCGCGTGCATTCAACCCGAGACCCATGCCGTCGCACAGGCCGGTGGCAATGGCCATGACATTCTTCACCGCACCGCCGATTTCCACGCCGGTAATGTCATTGCTGTAATACACACGCAGCACCGGCTGATGGAGTTCGCGCGCCATGTCGCGTGCAAAGGCCTCGTCACTCGAGGCCAGTGTCAGCGCGGTCGGCTTGCCCGCCGCCACTTCCTGCGCAAAGCTCGGGCCGGACAGCGCAGCGCAGATGCGTCCCGCGCCCAGTTCCTCCGCCACCAGTTGATGCGGCAGCAGCGCGGTGCCCGCCTCGAAGCCCTTGCAGGCCCACACGACCGGAACTGTCGAGCCTGCGTCCTTCAGGCGCTGCAGGCTGTCGCGCAGCCCGGCCACCGGCGTTGCGACCAGCACCAGTCCGGCATCGGCCAGTGCCGCAGCAAAATCCGCGGTCGGCGCAATCGCCTCGGGCAGCACGGCATCGGGAAGATAACGGGCATTGCGGCGTGTGCGCGCCAGCTCCGCCGCGGTCGCGGGTTCACGCATCCACAGCGCAACGCGATGCCTTGCGGCCAGCGCGACGGCCAGTGCGGTGCCCCAGGCACCCGCGCCAAGTATCGCGATTTTCATGGGGCTATCATCCCGTGAAGCGGAAAACTACAGACCCCAAACCTGCCCCACGCGCACATAGCCCGCCAGGCCATCGCGGTGGCGCACCCTGACCCAGCCGGAGGCGCCGACCTCGGTCAGTTCCAGGGCCAGGCCTTCACGTGCCTGGAACACCAGCGGCGATTTTTCATCGGCGGCCTGGCGCACATCGGCGCTGGCCGCCTTGATCAGCACGGTGCGCCGCTCGGACAGGGATTTTTTTTCGATCCAGGCCAGCTCGCCCGATACATCGCGCACCTTCAGCCAGTTGTCGACGCTCACCATCACTTCGACCGGGTAATACTGGCTCACCACGAACAGCTTGGTGGCGCGCGCCGAAGGCGCGTCATACAGAACGGCAACACGCTCGGACACGGAACGGAATTCCGCGGCCACGACCACCGCCGGCAATGCCGCGCCCAGGAGCAGCGCAGACAATAGTGTGAACAACGGCGCAGCGATGTGCGCGGATTTCATGTCAGTGTGCGATCTCGATGCGCGGGCCGTCTGTGCCAGGATCCGCGGCGGCGCCCTGCTGCGCAAGTTGCGACTGCTGGAACAGCATTTCGAAATTCACCGGTGCCAGCAGCACCGGCGGGAAACCGGCACGGTTGACCATGTCGGAAATGGTTTCGCGAGCATACGGGAACAGGATGTTCGGACAGACGATGCCCAGCACCGGCGCCAGGTCGGCCTCGGGAATACCGCGGATCTGGAAAATGCCCGCCTGAACCGCCTCGACCAGAAACAGCGTCTTGTCAGCCACCTTGGCGGTGACGGTCACCGACACCGCCACGTCGAACAGCACACCGTCGATGCTTTGCGCCGACTGGTTCAACTGCACTTCCAGTTGCGGCTCACCTGCCTGCAGGAATACCTGTGGCGCATTGGGTACCTCGAGCGACATGTCCTTGACATAAATCTTCTCGATGTTGAATATGGCTTGCGCCTCGCCCGCTGCGGGCTGCTGTGCTTCGCTCATTACGGCTCCAGTCTTGAAACTTCGGGGTTATGTATGGGTATGTGTTGAAAACTGAATCGGCACGCGGTATCGCCGGTGCCGCGGCAATCAGACCGCCGCAAGCATGGGGGCGAGCTTGCCGGCGCGATCCAGCGCATACAGCTCGTCGAATCCGCCGACATGGGTTTCGCCAATCCAGATCTGCGGCACGGTGCGGCGGCCGGTCTTGTCCATCATCTCCTGGCGGCGCACCGGATCAAGATCGACACGCACCTTTTCGATGTCCGTGGCCGGCACACCCTTGGATTTCAGCAGCGCCTCGGCACGCACGCAGTACGGGCAGCTCGCGGTGGCGTAGAGCGTGATCCGGGCCACGGTGGACTCCTTATCTTTTCTCGACCGGAAGGCCAGCCGCCTTCCACGCAGACAGGCCGCCATCAAGCGCAAACACCTTCTCGAGGCCGTGCTTGGCCAGTACCGCTTCGGCAGCGGCCGAACGCGTGCCGGTATCGCAGTACACGATCACCGGGCGCCCCTTGCCCTTTGGCTTGGCCAGGTCGGCTGCACGCTCATCCAGTTGCGGCATCGGGATGTTGCGCGCATTCAGGATGTGCCCGTCGGCATAGGCCGCACTGTCGCGCACATCAACAAGCAGTGCATCCTGCTGGTTGATCATCTGGGTGGCCTGCAGCGTGCTGAGTGATGTCGCGCTGGTACTGCCGCGAATCAGCGGCCAGATGAGCCAGCTGCCACTCACGAGCGCAACTACGACCAGATAAATGTTGTCCAGCAGAAACTTCGGAATATCCATTGCGCTTGATCAATCCAAACTTGGGAAACAGCCTGCGGCAACCCGTCCGCACGCGGGCCCTTCACCGGCACACGCACCGATTTTCAAATGCGGCGCACCGGGAAAAGGCTTGAATGATCGGTTATTATAAGGGCCTTGGAAGCTGTTTCCTAAGCGCCGTGGCGGAAGCGTCGCCGCGGCCCTTTTTTGCAACAGGCTGACAAACTGGCTGACAGGCAATCACAAGGGAAATACCCCTGTGGCTCGCCGGACAATTTCAACCTTCCCGGAAATCAACAATGCACCGAATCGTTCTCCTCAGGCACGGCGAGTCCGTCTGGAACAGCGAAAACCGCTTCACCGGCTGGGCCGATGTGGGCCTGTCCGAAGCCGGCTGCGAAGAAGCGCGCGCCGCGGGCCGCCTGCTCAAGGCCGAAGGCTTTGACTTTGACGTCGCCCATACCTCGGTGCTCAAGCGCGCCATCAAGACGCTGTGGCTGGTGCTGGAGGAAATGGACCGCATGTGGCTGCCGGTGCACAACTCCTGGCGCCTGAATGAACGCAGCTACGGGGCGCTGCAGGGCCTGAACAAGTCCGAGATGGCGGCCAAGACCAGCGAAGAACAGGTGCTGATCTGGCGCCGCGCCTATGACATTGCACCCCCGGCGCTGACCGCCGACGATCCGCGCAGCGTGCGCAAGGATCCGCGCTACGCCTCGCTCACGGACGCCGAGCTGCCCATGACCGAGCACCTCAAGGACACCGTGGAACGCGTCATCCCCTACTGGAACAACGTCATTGCACCCAGCGTGCGCGAGGGCAAGCGCGTCATCATCGCGGCGCATGGCAATTCGCTGCGCGCGCTGGTGAAATACCTGGACAACATCACCGACCAGGAGATCGTCGACATCAACATCCCAACCGGCATTCCGCAGGTGTACGAACTGGATGCCGCATTGAAGCCCATCCGCCACTACTACCTTGGCGATGCCGCAGCCGCCGCGGCCAAGGCCGCTGCCGTGGCCGCACAGGGAAAAGCGCACTGATGCACCCGGCCGGGGCGGGCCGCGGTGGCAGGATCACCGTGCTCGCCGCGGTCACCGCGGTTGGCCTCGCACTGCTGTTTTCCGCCCCCGCTTTCGCCGCCAAACGCGCCGCGAAAGTCGAACCCGAAGACCTGAAGGAACTGCGCGGTCGCATCGACCGCCTGAAAAACGACATCACCAGCGCCGAGGAATCGCGCAACGAAGCACGTGACTCGTTGCGCGAATCCGAGCGTGCCATTTCCGAGGCAAACCGCGAGCTGCGCAACCTCGCCACCGAACGCCAGGAAGCGCGCACTGAACTCAATCGCGTTGCTGCGGAAGCGCGCCGCGTCGAGGGCGAGATGGGGAGCCGGCAGGAGGCCATCGGCCGCCTGCTCACGGTGCGTTACCTCGGTGGTGAAGCCGATTACCTGAAGCTCGTCGTCTCCGGCATCGATCCGAACCAGACCGCGCGCGACCTGCACTATTACGGTTACATTTCGCGCGCCCAGGCTGAAATGATCCGTTCGCTGCGCACCACGCTCGCCTGGCTGCAGGAACTGCAGACCCAGACCCGGGAAAAGACCGCAGAACTGGCGGAAATCGAGGCCGACCAGAAAAAGGAGCGCGACCAGCTTGCCAAGGAGCAGTCGACGCGCCGCCGGGTCATGGACAAGCTCTCGGCCCAGTTGCGTGACCAGCGCCGCGAGGTCAAGGGGCTGGAACGCGACGAATCCCGTCTCGCCCGCCTGGTGGAAGCCCTGTCCCGGGTGATCGCCGACGAGGCCAGAAAGCGGGCGAAAAAGCCCCGTTCCGCTGCCACCACGGCCGCCACGCCCGGCCGCAGCAATGAAAAGGTGCCCGAATCCGCCGTCGCCGAATCTCTGGGTTCGACCATCGGCACCGCCTTCGCCAAACTCAAGGGCGCACTGCGTTTACCGGTGCGCGGAGAACTTGCCAGCCGCTTTGGCAGTCCACGCCCGGAGGGCGGACCATCATGGAAAGGCCTGTTCATCCGCACCCAGGCCGGCCAGGAAGTCCGGGCGGTGGCCGCCGGCCGGGTGGTGTTTGCCGACTGGATGCGCGGTTTCGGCAACCTGCTGATCCTGGACCACGGGCAGGGCTACCTCACGATTTACGGCAACAATGAAGCGGTGTTGAAAGCGGTGGGAGAAACGGTCCGCATCGGCGATCCGGTCGCCACAACGGGCGCCAGCGGTGGCAGTGAAGAATCAGGTTTATACTTTGAAATGCGTCATGAGGGCCGCGCTTTCGACCCGCTGACATGGGCCACCCTGAAATAAATCCCGCTTCACGGCTGTTTGCCGCAATATGTACCGAATGCAACACCCGGACGGAGCGCAACCGCGCGCCACAACCGGTTCTCTGGAGAATGTCATGGCAGGCAAAATGAAGCAGTTCGGCTTGATCGCAGTAGGCGTGATCGCCGGCATCCTGCTATCGCTCAATTTTTCTGCAGTCGCGCAACGTGAAGCGACACGATTGCCGCTGCCCATCGAAGAGTTGCGCTCCTTTGCCGAAGTGTTCGGCGCGATCAAGGCGGGCTATGTCGAGCCCGTGCCGGACAAGAAGCTCATCACCGGCGCCATCAACGGCATGCTGTCGGACCTCGACCCGCATTCGGCCTACCTCGACCAGGAGGCCTTCAAGGAAATGCAGGTCGGCACGCAGGGCGAATTCGGCGGGCTCGGCATTGAAGTCGGCATGGAAGACGGTTTCGTCAAGGTGGTGTCCCCGATCGAGGATTCGCCGGCCTTTCGTGCCGGCCTGAAGCCGAATGACCTGATCGTGAAGCTGGACGACACGCCCATCAAGGGCATGAGCCTGAATGATGCTGTGAAGCGCATGCGCGGCAAGCCGAAGACCTCCATCCGTTTGACCATCGTGAGGAAGGGTGAGTCGAAGCCTTTTGAAGTGACGCTGATGCGCGATGCGATCCGCGTGCAGAGCGTGAAATCCAAACTGATCGAGCCGGGCTATGGCTGGGTGCGCGTCTCTCAGTTCCAGGAACACACGGTCGAGAACCTGGTGAAGCACATTCAGGGGCTGTACAAGAACGGCCCGCTGAAGGGACTGGTGCTTGATCTGCGCAACGACCCGGGCGGACTCCTGAACGGCGCCATCGGCGTATCGGCAGCCTTCCTGCCGCCAAAAGCGCTGGTGGTGTCCACGAACGGGCGCGGCGAAGACGCGCAGCGCAAGTTCCTCGCCACACCGGAGGACTATTTGCGCGGCCGTGACGTCGATCACCTCAAGGGCCTGCCCGCCGGCATCAAGACCGTTCCGATCGTCGTGCTGCAGAACGGCGGCTCGGCCTCCGCCTCCGAAATTGTCGCCGGCGCGCTGCAGGACCACAAACGCGCCACGGTGCTCGGCACGCAGAGCTTTGGCAAGGGCTCGGTGCAGACCATCATGCCGCTGGGGAACAACACCGCGATCAAGCTGACCACGGCGCGCTACTTCACGCCGAGCGGACGCTCCATCCAGGCCAAGGGCATCGTCCCGGACGTGCTGGTGGATGATCCGGACAGCCCGGAAATCGGCATTCGTGAAGCTGATCTGGAAAAGCATCTGGCCAATCCTGCCGATGAGAAGGAGAAGCCCGCCGCCGAGCGCAATGCAAAACCGGCCGCCAAGCCCCGCGCAGACAGCGACAAGCCCTTTGTTCCGCTGGAGTTCGCCTCGGACAAGGACTTCGTGTTCCAGCAGGGCATGAACTTCCTCAAGGGCCTGCCGGTGAAGGCGACGCCGGCGCCGGTGGCGCAGACGGCTGCGGCGAAGGTGCCGGCTACTGCGCCTGCCAAATAACGTTACAGCCGGACGCCCGCCCGAAAGTCGAAAAGCGGGCGCCGGTTTAACTCGCCGGAAAGGAGCCGACGCTGCGCGCGGCTCATTCCGGCGAAGTTATTTCTGGATCATGATTTGATACTCCATATCTGATGAATGATGACCAACTGCTGCGCTACTCGCGGCATATCCTGCTGAACGAAATCGGCGTTGAAGGCCAGCAGGCGCTACTCGATGCGCGCGCCCTCGTCATCGGCGCGGGTGGCCTGGGCTCGCCGGTGGCGATGTATCTCGCCGCAGCCGGCGTGGGCACGATCGCGCTGGCCGACAACGATGTGGTGGACCTCACGAACCTGCAGCGCCAGGTGCTGCATGCCACCGAATCCGTCGGCAGCCCCAAGGTGGAATCAGGCGCGGCCAGCATCGCGCGGCTGAATCCCGAAGTGAAGGTGGTTGCACTCAGGATGCGCCTCGAAGGCGAGGCGCTGGAGCGCGAAGTGGCGCTGGCCGACGTGGTGCTCGACTGTTCGGACAACTTCGCCACACGACATGCGGTGAACCGCGCCTGCGTGACACATCGCAAGCCGCTGGTATCGGGCGCGGCGATCCGCTTCGATGGGCAACTCGCAGTGTTCGATCTGCGAAAGAGCGACAGTCCCTGCTACGCCTGCCTGTTTCCCGAGAACGCCGAAACCGAGGAATTGCGCTGCGCCGTCACCGGCGTGTTCGCGCCGCTCACCGGCATGATTGGCACGATGCAGGCCGCCGAAGCGCTGAAACTCATTACCGGCGCCGGCGAAACCCTGGCGGGGCGCCTGATGATCGTGGATGCATTGAAGAGTGAAATGCGGCAGATCCGGCTGGCACGCGATACCGCCTGCGCGGTATGCAGCAGGCATTGATCAGGCAGGAATAAGCCGTCTATCTGTGATCACAAATCTCGTGTAATCACTCATGGATTAACGAATATTCATCCATTCTGATCATATTTAATTAATCAGATAAGAAGCGGCGCCTGTGCATCGAAACCCTCGGTAGGCCGGCGCTTGAAGCCGCTCTTGGCAAACTGGTGCCAGCGGCCGATGACGTAACACAGGATCAGGTTCGCGCGTGCCGCGGGGTCCGGTTCGTCATTGCCCTGCGTTGATGCCACACGCAGGCATTGCTTCAACGTCGCCTCGATGCGGTCATGCAACTGGTTGATGCGCGCCTGCAGACGCTCGTTCTCATTCACCAGCGCATCGCCGATCAGCACCCGCGTCATGCCCGGATTCTTTTCGGCGAATCCGAGCAGCATGGCAATCGTGGCATGCAATTGCTGAACGCCATTCTCCTGCTCCGCGGTGATCTTGTTCGCGAGGCCGAACACCGAGCTTTCGATGAATTCGATCAGGCCTTCGAACATCTGCGCCTTGCTGGCGAAATGGCGGTACAGCGCCGCCTCGGACACATCGAGTTTTTTCGCCAGCGCGGCGGTGGTGATCTTCTCGCCCTTGGGGTCCTGCAGCATTTCAGCCAGCACCTGCAGTATCTGCAGCCGGCGTTCGCCGGGCTTGGGTCGTGCGCGCGTTTCCGCCATGGCGGCCTCCTCGGCATGCGATTTTAATGCCGCGAGTTTAGACCTTAGCGTAAGTACTTGCTAGCGGGCGCTTGCTAGCGGGCCATGCTCGCTACCCCCAGGGCTGGGAGGAGGCGCGGCAATTGCAACACCGAGCTTGTGGTGACATCCAGCCAGGCCGGGCGGCGTGCCTCGCGCGTGATCCAGACCGTCTTCATGCCCAGCCGGCGCGCCGCCACCAGGTTGTCCAGCATGTCCTCCACCATGACGGTGCGCTCCGGCTGCAGGCGCTCGCGCGCCATCAGCGCGCGAAATCCGGCCAGCGACGGCTTGGGCTGGAAGCGCGTGCGCTCGATGGTGTACACGGCATCGAACAACTCGCCGATGCCCAGAACATCGAGCACCGCCTGCGCATAATGCAGCGGCGAATTGGAGAACAGGATCTTGCGGCCGCGCAAGCGCTTCAGGCAGTGCCTCAGGCCCGCCTCGGCCACCACCATGCGCTCAAGGTCAGGCATCTGGTGGGTGTGCCACAGGAAGTGGTGCGGATCGACATCGTGGTGGCGCATCAGGCCCAGCAGCGTCGCGCCATACGCCTGCCAGTAGCGTCGCCTCAACGAACCCGCGTCGGCCTCGTCCAGGTCGAGGTGGCGCATGATGTACTCGGTCATGCTGCGGTTGATATGCGGAAAGACATGCGGCCGCGCATCGTGCAGCGTGTTGTCGAGGTCGAACAGCCAGGTCAGACCGCCCTTCATGTTGGGGTTGCGACCGGCATCAGTCGCCTGCTTTCACCCATGCTCGCCCACTGTCGCCACCGTTGTTCCCATTTGCGTCCCTTATATCCCGCCACCTGATTCATCGAGCGGCAATTTAACACGCAGCCCTGCGCCCACAGTACTGCAAGGCACCGGGCTGCCATAGAATCTGGCTTCCATGAAAAACAAGCCCATGAAATCCGCGGGGTCGTTTGATTACGTCATTGTTGGCGGCGGCACCGCCGGCTGTGTGCTGGCGAACCGCCTGTCCGCCGATCCGGCAGTTTCGGTGCTGTTGCTGGAGGCCGGCGGCCGTGACAACTGGATCTGGATACACATTCCGGTCGGCTACCTGTATTGCATCGGCAATCCGCGCACCGACTGGTGCTACCGCACCCGCGCCGAACCCGGCCTCAATGGCCGCTCCATCCTGTATGCGCGCGGCAAGGTGCTGGGTGGCAGCTCGTCCATCAATGCCATGCTCTACCTGCGTGGCCAGGCCCGCGACTACGACCAGTGGGCGCAGCTCACCGGCGATCGCGGCTGGGCCTGGGACAATGTGCTGCCCCTGTTCCGCAAAACTGAAGACTCCTGGCGCGGCGCGAATGATTTTCATGGTGCGGGCGGCGAATGGCGCGTCGAACAGCAGCGCCTGTCCTGGGAAATCCTCGATGCCTTCGCCAATGCCGCGGCCGAATCCGGCATTCCCAAGGTGGACGATTTCAATTGCGGCGACAATATCGGCGTATCAAGATTCGACGTGAACCAGCGCACCGGCGTGCGCTGGAATGCCACCAAGGCCTTCCTCAGGCCCGCAGCCGGCCGCCCCAACCTAACGGTCATGACCGGCTGCCTGGTAAAAAAACTTCGCCTGGACGGACGCACCTGCACCGGCGTGGAGTTCGAGCGCGGCAACACGGCGTATTACGCCGAGGCCAAAGCCGAGACCGTGCTCTCGGCCGGCGCCATCGGCTCGCCGCAGATTCTGCAACTCTCCGGTATCGGCCCGGGGGCGCTGCTCCAGCAGCATGGCATCCCCGTCGCACACGATCTGCCCGGCGTCGGCGCGAACCTGCAGGACCACCTGCAGTTGCGCATGGCCTTCAAGGTGAAAAACGTCAAGACACTGAACACCATGGTGCACAGCCTGTGGGGAAAGGCCGGCATGGCACTGGAGTACGCGCTGCGCCGATCCGGCCCCTTGAGCATGGCGCCCTCGCAGCTGGGCGCCTTCGCAAAATCCGATCCGTCGCAGGCAAGCGCAAACATCGAATACCACGTGCAGCCGCTCAGCCTGGACAAGTTCGGCGAACCACTGCACCGCTTCAATGCCTTCACCACCAGCGTGGCGAACCTGCG
>CAMCYY010000029.1 GCA_945885335.1 Bordetella parapertussis | reverse complement strand
GCCTTTTTCGTTGAGGTAGGTCTCCCAGTCCGAGGCGGTGCGGGTGAGCATGGTCTTTTCGATTTCGGCGTTCATCTGGTCGAGGTTCTCGCGGGCGTTTTCCATGGTGTTAAAGCGCGCGTCCTCGGGGATGTCCGTGCGATCGATGGCCTTGAAGAAGCGTCCGCGCAGGTTATCGGCGCGCGCGGCGACCATGATGTGGCCTTCCTTGCAGCGAAACGAGTTGCTGACATAGCGACTGCGGCCGTTGCCGTTGCCCACCAGCGGCGGGATGTCGCCCGAGGTGGCGGCGCGCGTGACTTCGCCGCCAATCATGGTCATCGCCACTTCCATCATCGACAGGTCGATGGCCTGGCCAACGCCGGTGCGCGTGCGCTGATAGAGGGCGCCGGCGATGGTGAACGCCGACACATAGCCTGAGCAGAAGTCCACCACCGTGGTGCCGGTTTTCAGCGGGCCGCTTTCGGCGGTGCCGGTGACGCTCATCATGCCGCTGGCGGCCTGGATGGCATCGTCGATGCCGGGGTCGCGCGCCTTGGGGCCGGTCTGGCCGTAGCCGGTGATGGAGCAGTAGATGATGCGTGGATTGATCTTCTGGATGTCTTCGTAGGCGAGGCCGTATTTCGCCATGCCGCCGGTGCGCAGGTTCTCGATGATGACATCGGCATCTTTAGCGAGCTTCCTGAAAATCTCCTGGCCTTCAGGGGTGTTGATGGCCAGGGTCATGGAGCGCTTGTTCAGGTTGAAGGCGAGAAAGGCGCGGCCCATGCCCATCCATTCGCGGCGCCACTCGGAGTTGCGCTGCGAGTCGCCCTCTTCGGGGTTCTCGATGGTGAGCACGTCGGCGCCGTTCAGCGCGAGTTGCATGGCGGCAAAGGGCGCAGCGATGACGCGCGCAACGGCCAGCACTTTGACGCCGGCGAAAAGTTTGTTGCCCATGTCAGCGGGGGAAGTCATGAAGCTTGCTCTCCTTGAATTCGATTTTGCTATGAATGTTGGATACCGGTTTAGCGAGCGGATCTGTTGGCTGCGCGCAACGAAACTACGCGAAAACTGCGCGTAAAACTACTTAGTGCGGGCTTTGTACTGATTCCCTGACACCGATTCTAACGGGCCTGCCATAAAATACTTGCTGGCATACCAAATGCAATGGCTCGGAGAAGGCAGTGACGCAAAACCAAGCGAGCCACGCTGATACAGCAGAGGCCCAACCCGATGATGAGCTTGCCCGCCTGAACAGGAAGACGGCAAGCCACGAAGAGCTGGTCGACTACCTCGAAGGCCTTTCCGGCCGCGTGTTCTACACCCGCAAGGATCTTGCCGACTATATCGCCGCATTACGCGAAGGCGGTGAGCGAAAAAAATCAGATCGCAAGATCGGCAAGCAAACGGGTTGGCTGATCTTGCTGGTGGTGGTGTTTCTTCAGTATGCCTTTGTGGACATCGTCCTTGAGGTCAACAAACTGCGCACAGCGAGCGTGGTCACGCCCTCAGGGCGGCCGGCGGGGTATCGGATGTAGGGCGCGCTAACCCCCTTGTCAAAGGGGGCGGACTGGCCGCAGGCCAGCCGGGGGATTTCACAGTGGTTGAAAAGCAAATCCCCCCGCTCGGCTTCGCCGAGTCGCCCTTGCAGGCCGCGTCTTCCGCTGCAGTGGAAGACCGTTCGACAGGCGAGCCGCATGCGGCTCGAAATCCCTGTCTCACCCCCTTTAACAAGGGGGGTGAATCTAGTCCTACCAGCAAGCCTCCAGCACTTCCTTCAACACCTCCCGATCCTTCACGAACTCCCGCTTCGGATCGGCGTTGAAGTTCTTCAGCGAATTCTCCAGCAGCCCTGCGGCAGCGGATTTCGGGATGTTGATGTCGCTCAGGTTCTTCGGCATGCCAAGCATCGCAAACTGCTGATCGAGCTTGTCGGCGGCGCGCAGGTGCGCCTGTTCAACCGGGTCGCCCGACTTCCACACACCCAGCGCTTCGGCGATGCGGCTCATCTCCTGTGGATCACGCGAACCGAGGCGGCGCATCACGGTGCCGGTGATCGCAGCGCGCGCTTCGCCCTGGCCGACATGGTCGAACTTGTTGAAGATCGAGGTGGTGAAGGCATACACCACACGCCCGGCCCAGTGGTTGGTGCGTGTGCCGCCATCAGAGGCTTCGCGGTTCTGCAGGTAGCTGGCGAGGCACAGCTCGATGCGGGCCTGCGGATCGGTGGTGATGCGCGTCAGGATACCCTGCGAGAGGTCAAAGATGACACGGCGCGCATGGTGGGTGAGCGGCGTGGCGCGCGTGTAGCCCATGTCCATGGCGGAGCGCCACAGGAGCGAGGCGGCGCTGTTTTTCAGCATCGAGTCGGGCGCGGTCATCAGTGCGTCCATGTCCCAGAACAGCGAAATGGGGCAGGTCTTGGGATCAAAGAACTCGAGGCGGTAGTCGCCCTTCTTTACTGGCGAGCCGCCGCGGTTCTGCGCCGCGGTGCCCACGGTGAGGATGTTGATGATGGGCAGTTTTTTCTCCAAGAGCTTGGGGCTGATGGCGTTGCCGAATTCGGGGTACTGCGTGCAGAGATCTTCGGGTGCGCCTTTTTCGGCCAGCAGGATGGCGAGCACGCGCCCGCCCTGCATGGCGCTGCCGCCGCCGATGGCGATGATGAGGTCGGCCTCGCAGGCGCGCGCCGCGTCGCGCGCGGCGACGATGTCTTCGATGGGGGTGTCTTTCTTCATCTGGTCGTACATGCCGGCAAACGATTCGCCCAGCAGCGCCTTGATGCGCGTGACGATGTCGGTCTTCTGCGACACGCTGCGCCCGCACAGCACAAAGGCGCGCTTGGCGCGCGCGCGCTTGAGTTCAGCGGGCAGGTTGCCGAGGGCGTCCTTGCCGGCATAGACGCGGGCGGGGTTGCCGGTGATTTTGAAGTCGGTGATGGCTTGGTAGTCCATGGTGTTCTTTCTTGTATTTACGTTGTTGTGTATTGCTGAGCCAGGTTCGGGATCCCCCTTGTCAAAGGGGGCGGACACGCGCAGCGTGCCGGGGGATTTGCCCTTCAACCATCCTGAAATCCCCCCGCTCGCCGTCGTTGGAACTGCGGCCGAGTCGGCCCCCTTTTACAAGGGGGAAATAAAATCTACTCCGCCAGCTTGATCCCCGTATCCGCCACCACCCTGCGCCAGCGGGCGGCTTCGTCGGTGATGTATTTGCCGAGCTGCTCGGGCGTGCTGCCGATCATGATGGTGCCGTCATCGGCAACCTTGGCGTACACGTCGGGCATTCTCACGATCTTCGCCAGTTCGGCGCTCAGCTTGTTGACGATGGCAGTGGGCACCTTTGCCGGGCCGACGACGCCGATCCACTGCGCGTACTCGAAGTCCTTCAATCCGAGTTCCTGCAGCGTGGGCACGTCGGGCAGGATCTTGATGCGCTCGGCCGTGGTTGTAGCCAGTGCGCGTGCCTTGCCCGATTTGACGTGCGGGATCATGGCGACGGGGCTGCCAATGACGCCGTCGAGCTGTCCCCCGACAATTGCGACATAGGAGGGTGCGCTGCCCTTGAAGTGAACATAGGTCACCTTCGCGCCGATCACGCTGTGCATCCATTCCAGCGCAAGGTGGCCGATGGTGCCGGAGCCGGCGGTGCCGATGTTGTACTTCTCGGGGTTTTTGCGGGCCAGCGCAATGTATTCCTTGAAGTCCTTGGCCGGAAAGTTCGGACTGACAAGGAACAGGCTGGGGCGCTTGCTGGTCAGCGAGATTGGCGTGAAGTCCTTGTTCAGGTCATAGGGGAGGTTCGGATAGACCAGCGGCGAGATGGTGTGGCTGGGGGTCATCGACAGGATGGTGTAGCCGTCGGGTGCTGCCCTAGCCGCCGCCGCTGCGCCGATGGTGGAGCCGGCGCCGGGTTTGTAGTCGAGCACGAAGGGCTTGCCGAATGAGTCGGTCAGCTTCTGTGCGTACAGGCGCGATTCGAAATCCACGCCACCGCCGGGAGAGGTGGCAATGACCCAGGTGACGGGCCGCGACGGCCATGCATCCTTCGCCAGCGCGGGGGCGCTGGCGAAGGCGGCAAGGCCTGCCACGAAAACTGATGCGGTGACGAATGCAGAAAGACGGGAAAAGTCTGGGCAGTGCATGTACTTCCTCCTCGGGTGACTGTAATGCGGCGACGGTTGGTTTGCCGTGCGGGGTCGCCGCCAGTAGCAATGGGACGCTGCGTTTTTATGATTAAAAAACATGATAACCGAGGTGCGCAAGCGATGGCCCGATGTGCGCAAATCATCGGGCTTTGCAGAAAATGCTGCTTTGTTTTTTTTGTGAACACTCGCCTGCCATGCTTGTCTTATGATGGTTGACCCCAATATTCATGCAACATGCGGCCCTGTCAGCCCGAACGATTTCCCCTCCTCCTTTTCTGATCCCCGTAAGCCATTGATGCCATGCTGAAATCACTGTTCAATTTGATTGTTTTCGCGCTTCTTGCCGCCGACGCGCTGATCGGGCTGTTCGTGGCGTGGTGGATTGCAGTATTTGCACTGTTGGGCATCGGGGGCTGGCTGCTGGTACGGCGTTTCCTCGGCAAACCGGTGACCTCTGCAGGCGCGGTGGTGATTGAAGGTGAATACGCAGTGGAGCCCGAGCGTGGGCGCAAACCTGCGCGGCCTCGGGTGGTCATCGGCAGCAGCCGCGTGGATGAGACGCCCTGATCTGTTTAAACTGCTTTTGGCGTTTTTCAGTCGATTTATGCCCGTTTGAAGGCGAAAAACAGGCTTTAATGTGCTTTGTGACGGTGTTTTGCCCTGAGTCAAAACACTGTCCGCTGCAATATGAATAATCCCAGGCATGCGTGGTGTATAAACTAGCCTGAGTTTTTCAAAGGGACCTCATTCTTTATGGAATTGCATCTGTTTTCTGGCGCTTTCGATCTTCCCTGGTGGGGGCTGATACTGGTCGCCCTCGGGCTGACGCACATCACGATCGTTGCGGTGACGCTCTTTTTGCACCGCGCGCAGACCCACCACGCGCTGGAGTTGCATGCCATTCCCAGCCATTTCTTCCGCTTCTGGCTGTGGATGACGACCGGCATGGTCACCAAGGAGTGGGTGGCGGTGCATCGCAAGCACCACGCCAAATGCGAGACCGTCGATGATCCGCACAGCCCGCGGGTGTTGGGCATCAACACGGTGCTGTGGGGTGGCGTGGTGCTGTATGTGCGCGAATCGTCCATCAAGGACACTGTTGAGCGTTACGGACATGGCACGCCGGACGACTGGCTGGAGCGCAACCTGTATTCGAAGTACGTGCTGTTCGGCCTGACCAGCATGGGCCTGATCAACGTGCTGCTGTTCGGCATCATTCCGGGCGCGCTTATCCTGGTCACGCAGATCGCGTGGATTCCGTTCTGGGCGGCCGGTGTGATCAATGGCGTGGGCCACTACTTCGGCTACCGCGACAACCCCACCGAGGATGCCAGCACGAACATCGTGCCCTGGGCCATCCTGATCGGCGGCGAGGAGTTGCACAACAACCACCATGCCTATCCGACCTCGGCGAAGTTCTCCGCGAAGTGGTGGGAGTTCGATATCGGCTGGGTGTACATCAACATCCTGCGCGCGCTCGGCCTGGCGAAGGTGAGGCATGTGGCACCGGTGCCGCATCTGGTTGAGCCCAAGGCACAGGTGGATGAAAAGACACTCGAGGCGGTCATCACCCATCGCTACGACGTGCTCACGCATTACGCGCAATCGGTGAAGCAGGCCTTCCGCGACGAACTGCAGCGCCTGAAGAAAGCCTCGCCGATCGAGGCCGGCCGGTTGCGCAAGATCCATCACTGGCTGATGACCGATGAGCGCATGCTGCTCGAGCGCGAACACCACGCGTTGATGCAGGAGCTGGGGGGACATTCCCCGGCGTTGCAGAAGCTCATCACCATGCGCCACGAACTGCAGGCACTGTGGGGCCGGTCTATGCTGACCAGGGCGCAACTCGTCGCGCAACTGCAGGACTGGTGCCAGCGCGCCGAATCCAGCGGCATCGCGCCGCTGGCGGGCATGTCGAAACGGCTGCGGTCTTACGCGTAGGGAATAACTGAACAAGGGGGCATGCTCCCCTTGTATATCCCCCACTCCCGAGGGAAACGCAGCGCAGGTTTCCAAAATTCCGGACTTGATCAGCGTCTCCCTAGGGATTCTGATTCACATTAGTCCCCTGGCGCCGGGTTTGACTCCCTTGTCAAAGGGAGCCGACTCGGCGAAGCCGAGCGGAGGGATTTCCCGACTGACTCCAATAAAAAGCCGGACCTCCAATGAGGCCCGGCTTTTTTATTGTGAATGCAGAAGTGTGCTGATCAGCCGCGGCACTCCGCGCCGAGCTTCTGGCCTGCCGCACCGCCAACCTGGGCGGGGTTGCCCTTCAGCTTGCCGGCCTTGGCTAGTTCGGTCGTGGATTCAGTGGCTGCTTTGCGGATGGCATCGGCACCGCTCTGGCACAGCGCCTTGAAATCCTTGTTCTTCGCCTTCACGGCGGCAACGACGGCATCCACCTCGGCTGCATCCTGCGCGTAAGCGCATACGGAACCGGCCAGTGATCCAATTGATAGCGAAGGCGCTTTATTCTGAACGGCAGAAATCCCCCGGCGCGGCTTTGCCGCGTCCGCCCCCTTTGACAAGGGGGTAAATCAGCAACGGGGTTAATCGAAGGATTTCCCTCCTTGTCAAAGGGGGGGACAGAGGTTTCGAGTCGCATGCGGCTCGCCTGTCGAACAGCCTTCCGACGCAACGGAAGGCGCACCCTGCAAGGGATAGGGGGGGTTAAGCGGTGAACTGCTAAGGAAACGCTGATCAGGTCCGGAATTTCGGAAACCTGCGCTGCGTTTCCCTCTGAAGTGGGGGATATGCAAGGGGGCATGCCCCCTTGTTCAGTTATTCCCTAAGCCACCCCAGCCATATGCGCCTGCTGATCTGCGTGATAGCTGGAGCGCACCATCGGGCCGATGGCGGCGTGCATGAACCCCAGCGCCTTTGCTTCACGTTCCCACATTTCGAAGATGGCCGGCTCGACGTAGCGCAGCACCGGCAGGTGGTGGTTGGCCGAGGGCTGCAGGTACTGGCCGATGGTGAGCATGTCCACGTTGTGGGCGCGCAGGTCGCGCATGACCTGAATGATCTCCTCGTCGGTCTCGCCCAGGCCGACCATGAGGCCGGACTTGGTCGGTACGTTCGGATGGCGCGCCTTGAATTCCTTCAGGAGCGTGAGCGAGTGCGCGTAGTCGCCACCGGGTCGCGCGGCGCGATACAGGCGCGGCACGGTTTCCAGGTTGTGGTTCATCACGTCGGGCGGTGCGCCGTCGAGCACATCGAGGGCGCGATCGAGGCGGCCGCGGAAATCGGGCACCAGCACTTCGATGGTGGTCGCAGGCGAGAGCTCGCGCACGGCGCGTATGCACGAGACGAAGTGACCGGCGCCGCCATCCTTCTGGTCGTCGCGATCAACGCTGGTGATCACCACGTAACGCAGTTTCAGCTTGGCGATGGTCTGCCCCAGGTGCAGCGGTTCCTCAAGATCGAGGGGCCTGGGTTTGCCGTGCGCCACGTCGCAGAACGGGCAGCGCCGCGTGCAGATGTCGCCCATGATCATGAAGGTGGCGGTGCCCTTGCCGAAGCATTCACCGATGTTCGGGCAGGAGGCTTCCTCGCATACGGTGTGCAGGTTGTTGTCGCGCAGGATCTGCTTGATCTCGTGAAAGCGCGAGCCGGCAGCGGCCGCCTTGACGCGTATCCACTCGGGCTTCTTCAGGCGCTCCATCGGCACGATCTTGATCGGAATCTTGTTCGTCTTGAGCGCGCCCTTTTGCAGGGCCTTCATTGCTTCGGGGCTTTTGATATCAGACGGTGACGACATGAGGCTCTTTCTTTGCGGTATTTGCGTCAGCGAGGGCGGCGCTGCATTTGACACGTGCAGCGGTCACTGCGAGGGCAATGTGTTCGGCGAGCGTGTGGCCGATGTCTTTCACCGTTGCGGTGACGCCGAGTTGTTCAAGGCTTGTGACGGCGAGCCCGGGATAGCCGCAGGGATCGATGGCGCTGAAGGGCGCGAGGTCCATGGCGACATTCAGGCTCACGCCGTGATAGCAACCGCCGCGCTTCACCTTCAGGCCGAGTGCGGCGATCTTGGCACCACCGACGTACACACCGGGCGCGCCGGGTTTGCGCTCGGCCGTGATGCCGTGCTCCGCGAGCAGATCAATGGTGCACTGTTCCAGCAGGCAGACCATATCGCGCACCTTGATGCCGGCGCGCACCAGGTCGACCAGTGTGTAGACAATGGCCTGGCCGGGTGCGTGATAGGTGATCTGGCCGCCGCGGTCGGCGCGCACCAGCGGAATGGTGCCGGATTTGGGGAAATGCTCGGGCCGGCCGGCGAGGCCGACGGTGTAGACGGCCGGGTGTTCCAGCACCCACAATTCGTCGCGTGCGTTCGCGCTGCGCGCGGTGGTGAAGTCTTGCATGGCGCGCCAGGACGTCTCGTAGGGGACGAGGCCGAGGTGCTTGATTGCGGGGGTTTGCATGACAGGAGCGATTTTACGCCTGCTGGGTGAAATCCCCCCTGCTCCCCTTTGACAAGGGGGGGAGCCCTTCGATTGTCCACGGTGCTTTTACCCCCTTGTCAAAGGGGGCGGACACGCTGCAAGCGTGCCGGGGGATTTTCAGATCTACAAAACCAGCTGCACCATCGGGTGGTCGCACAGTTCGCGATACAGGGCGTCCAGCTGCTGCTGCGAGGTGGCGGTGATGGTGGTGGTGATGCTGAGGAAATTGTTCTCGCGACTGGGGCGCATCTCGACCGTGGCGGCGTCGAAGTCCGGCGCATGGCGTTTCACCACTTCGATGACGGCCTGCGCAAAGCCCGGCTGAGTCTTGCCCATGATCTTCAGCGGGAACTCGCACGGAAAGTCGAGCAGCGAGACTTTGAGTTCGGGGTCCTGGTGTTGCTTGTCAGACATGTTCTTTTGCTCCGGAATTCGCCGGATTGGCGTGATCATAATATTTATGTGAATGCTTTATGATAAACGAGTATTCCGCAAATATGATCATATTAATGGCTGTTTTTCGGCCTAGTCGAACCACAGTAACAGCGTGTCCCATGCACGCCCGAAGATGCCGGCAACGCTCACCGCACTTAGGGCAACTACAGGATACTCGCCCATGACGCGGTTCTCGAGCAGCACGCGCAGGGTGCCTACACGCTGGCCGGCGGCAACCGGAGCGACCAGGGGCTCCTGCGCGATGAACTCGGCCTTGACCTTGTCATTCGTGCCCCGTGGCACTGACACCACGAGGTCATTGGGTACGCCCACGTTCAGCCTGGAGTCACTGCCTTTCCAAACCTTGAGCGTGCTGATCGTGGCGCCCTTGGCATAGACGCGCACGCTGTCATAGAGCTGGAAGCCGAAATTCAGCAGTTTCTGGCTTTCCTGGGCGCGCAGACTGTCGGATTTGGTGCCGACCACCACGGAGAGCATGCGCCGCGGTCCGCGCGCGGCCGACGCGACCAGGCAATAACCGGCGCTGTCGGTGAAGCCGGTCTTCACGCCGTCCACGGTCGGGTCCAGCCAGAGCAGGCGGTTGCGGTTCTGCTGAGTGATGTTGTTGTAGCGGAATTCCTTCATCGCGTAGTACTTGTACTGCACCGGAAATTCGCGGATCAGCGCCGCGGACAGCAGGCCAAGGTCGCGCGCCGTCGCGTAGTGCTTTGCATCGGGCAGGCCGCTTGAATTGGTGAACTGCGTGCCCTTCATGCCGAGGCGCTGCGCCTCCCTGTTCATGAGTTGCACGAACGCATCCTCGGAGCCGGCAATGGCTTCTGCCAGCGCGATGCAGGCATCGTTGCCCGACTGGATGATCATGCCGCGGATGAGTTCTTCGACCACCACCGGTTTTTTCGGGTCGATGAACATGCGTGAGCCACCGGCGCGGGAAGCGCGCTCCGAAACCGTGACGGTCTGCTCCAAGGTGATCTTCTTGTCGCGCAAGGCACTGAACACCAGGTAGGCGGTCATCAGCTTGGTGAGCGAGGCCGGTTCGATGCGTTCATCGGGGCCCTGGCTGGCGAGGATCTGGCCGGAATTGGCATCCATCAGCAGCCAGGCCCTGGCGGCGATCTGTGGCGGGGAGGGCAGGTCGGCGGCAAGAGTGGGGAAAGCGGTTGCAGCGAACAGGGTCAGCAGCAGGGCGCAAAACCGGAAAAAAGGGGCGGATCGAACAGTCATGGGGCGATCAGGATTGAGAGGGAGATATGCGGGTTTGCTGCGGCAACCGGAGGGAAGCCAAACGGGGGAAACGGCTCAAAAATTATAACAGCCACCGCCGGAATATCCTGCCGTGCGCCCTGCCATTTCTGGGATTGCTGCGCGACAGAAACGTTCCCGATTCCGGCACTGCCGGCCCCCTGCTAAGTGATACCCTGATCCGTGGTCGAAACACCCGTGGTGCAATTTGTTGCCGGACAGCGGTGTGCCATGTGCCCGCTGCTGACGGCTTACCCTGGAGGAGGAACGCATGAAGCTCGCAATCAACTTGAAAATGTTCGCCGCAGCGATGGGCGTCGTTTTCGTCTCATCTGGCGCCGCACTGGCGCAGACTTTCCCGACCAAACCGCTGAAGCTCATCGTGCCCTTCCCGGCCGGTGGTCCCGCTGACCTCTTTGCGCGTGAGCTGTCGCAGGGCATGGCGGTGGATCTCAAGCAACCGGTGCTGGTGGAGAACAAGGGCGGCGTGGGTGGCACGCTGGGTGTGGACCTAGCCGCCAAGGCGCCGCCGGATGGTTACACGCTGGCGCTCAACAGCGGTTCGGCACTGGTCATACAGCCCTATGCACGCAAGAAAATGCTGTACGACGCGGACAAGGATCTGGCGTTGCTGACGCTGGTGGTCAAGGTGCCCGAAGTGCTGGTGGTGCATCCGTCCGTGCCGGCGAACAATCTGCGTGAGCTGGTTGCCTATTACAAGGCCAATCCGGGCAAGAAAAACTATGGGTCCACCGGGTCGGGCAGCATCACCCATCTGGCGGCCGAACTGCTCAAGGCGGAAGCCGGCGTCGATGTGGTACATGTTCCCTACGCCGGTGCCGCACCTGCCCTGACATCATTGCTGGGCGGGCATGTCGAGATGGTGGTGCTCGATGTGCCGGTGCTGATGGCGCAGATCAAGGCTGGCAAAGTAAAAGCCATTGCCGTCACCAGTGCGACGCGGGCCAGCGCCATTCCGGATGTGCCCACCATGACTGAGGCGGGGTATCCGAAGGTCAATTCCGATAACTGGTACGGGCTGGTCGGCGCGGTGGCGATTCCCCAGCCGATTCAGCAGCGCATCCGCGCTGCTGCGGTCAAGACGTTGAATTCGCCTGAAGTGGCCAAGCAGTTTGCCAGCATCAGCGCGGTGCCGATCCCCTCGACATCCGAGGAGTACCGCAAGGTCGTGGTGGCTGAACAGGCCAAGTGGAGCTCCATCATCAAGGCCATCGGCTTCCAGCCGGAGGAGTAGAACCGGTCGAAACTGCAACGGCCGGCTTGCGCCGGCCGTTTGCTTTTGTGCTGGTGTTACTTCGGAAGTCGCCGGCCCTCTACTCCCGCATGCGGTCCTCAAGCAGCGGCCGCCTGTCTACAGGCAAGCAGTATTGCAGCCTGTAAGTCCCGCCAAAAAAAGCCAAAAACGCGTCGTGACTTTGCACTGACTGGTTTGCGCCTGGAAAAAGTTTGCAACAATAATTATCATGAAGTAGTATAAAGCAACAAAAGTTGCAGAGGTGTGGAACATGCTCAATGACCTGATTGCCTCGCGTCGTGACGATCTGACATCGGTGGATCGCCGGCTGGCTGCAACCGTGCTTGGGGATCCGGCTGCCGCTGCATTCATGTCGGTGCGCGAACTGGCGCTGGCCGCGGGTGTGCATGAGTCAGGCGTAGTGCGTCTTGCCAAGAAGCTGGGCTTCTCGGGCTTTCCGGAGTTGCGGCGCGCCCTGCGTGACCAACTCACGGAGCGGGCCAACGCAGCGCTGCGGGTCGCCCGCTCCATTTCCGCAGTTGCCGATGGCGACGTGTTGGGGCAACTGGCGCGACAGGAGGTTGAATCGCTCTCACATGTCAATCAGCATGTCAGGCAGCGGGAAGTTCAGAAGGCCGCCGATGCGCTGGCCCGTGCGCGGCATGTATTCATCTGGTCGCATGGCAACGCCGGTGTCCTGGCGCAGTTGATGGACCGCCGGCTGCGGCGCGCCGGCTTCGATGCGCGCGAAATTTCCTATGAGGGCCGCGAACTTGCCGAACGCCTGGTGTTGCTGGATCGCAAGGACGTGGTGCTCGCCTTTGCCTTTCGCAGCGAGCCACCTGGACTGGATGCAGTGCTGAAGCACGCAAAGCGGGTGGGGGCGCCTTCACTGCTGATCGCAGACATGGTGGGCGCGACGCTCAGGATTCCGCCAACCATGATGCTTGCTGCTCCGCGGGGACAGGACGACGAATTCCTCACCCTGACTGTGCCCATGCTGATCTGCAATGCGCTGCTCCTAACACTGGCACGCAATGACAAGGGACGTTCGATTTCCGGACTGCAAACGTTGGACCGGCTGCACCAGGACCTCGGTCTGAATCGATGAGAAGCGGTGACGGTGGACGGGTGCGTGGATGCTGTTGTATCGCATGCTGCGCGTGAAGGTTGGGGGCGCGTCCGCGCCCGGAGACAGAAAGAGGAGAACGCTCATGAAACGCTCGGTAATAGCACTCTCGGCACTCTCGTTGTTGTTTGGCATCGGCATGACCACGGGGGCCTTCGCGCAAAATCTCGATCAGCTTTCACACGAGGAACTTGTGAAGCGTGCCGAGGCAGAAGGCAAGGTGGTCGTGTATTCGTTCACCAGCCGGATCGCGAATATCAAGAAGTCCTTTGAGGCCAAATATCCGAAGATCCAGGTGACGGCCTTCGATATCAACTCCACGCAGATGATCGCGCGACTCAAGTCCGAGGCCACGGCTGGTATTGGCAATGCGGATGTGGCTTATATTTCCGATATCCCGATGGTGATCGAGGACCTCATCAAGCCCGGCATCCTGGCGAAATACGTGCCGCCTGCTTTCGCAAGCAAGGTGCCAGCGGAGTTCCAGCAGCCCTTGCTGGCCAACCGGCTGTCGACCAAGGTGGTGATGTACAACGAAGAGGCCCATCCCAACGGTCCCCCGGTGAAGAATCTCTGGGACCTCACCCGTCCGGAGTGGCGTGGCCGCGTCGTGACGGTGGATCCAACGGTACGCGGTGACTATCTGGACTTGATGACCGAGATTGTGTTGCGCCCAGATGAAATGGCGAAAGCCTACGCGCAGGCATTCGGCAAGCCGATCCAGCTGTCCGGAAAGGAGAGTGCCGGCGAGCAGTGGCTGCGGGAGTTCCTCGCCAACAGGCCCGTGTTTGTCGCCAATACTGATGCCGTCAACGATGCAGTTGGCAAGCGCGGCCAGGCCACTCCGCCTATCGGCATCACCACCTATTCGGATCGCCGCGACAACAAGAGCCGCGGCCGTGCGCTGCAAGTCGCGACCGGCCTGCAACCCGCGACTGGCATCGTATTCCCGGCCAGCTTCGGGCTGGTCAAGGGCGGCAAGAACCCGGCCGCTGCGCGGCTGTTGGTCCATTTCATGATGGGTGATGACACGCCCAGCGGCGGAGCGGGATTCGAGCCGTTCAATGTGGCTGGCGACTACCCGACCCGCACTGACCTCGCGCCGCATCCGGATGCGCTGCCACTGGCCAAGCTCAATGCCTGGCGCATCGATCCGGTCAAGGTGGCTGCGACGCGCAAGCGCGTGGCGGACTTCATCCTTGCACGGCAGTAAATCCCGGACCGCTGCGGCATGAGTACGATCCTGCCGCAGCCGCTGGGGCATCCCTGGATCAGCGCCAGCTTGCGCCTGTTCGACAGGCGCAATGTCCTGCCAGCCTTTCTCATGCTGGTGCTTGCAGGCCTGGTCCTAGCGCCGCTGGCGACCATTGCGCTGGCGACGCTGCGAGGCGACGAGCTGGCAATGTGGACAACCCTGGTCTCGGGCGATGTAGCCCGCAATCTGCTGTGGTTGCCGCTGGGCAATACGCTGCTGCTGGGCGCGCTGGTGGTGGCAGGCACGCTTGCGATCGGCGGATTCATGGCCTGGCTGGTGGTACTCACCGATGTGCCCGGGCGACGTTTGCTGGGCACGCTGGCGGCCCTGCCTTTCGTGATCCCGAGTTTTGCCGCGGCGTTTGCCTGGGGCGTGGTGTTCCGCAATGAGCGAGTGGGCGGATCGCTTGGCTGGCTGGAGACGGCTGGCATCAATGTGCCTGACTGGCTTGCCTGGGGCATGACGCCTACGGTACTGGTGCTGGTCGCCCACTATTTCTCGCTGGTATTCATGCTCGTCGCTGCTGCGCTGTCCAGTGTGAGTTCCGAGATGATCGAGGCCGCGGCCATGACCGGCGCCCACCGCCGCCGCATCGTCACCGGCATCGTTCTGCCAGTGGTCACTCCGGCCATTATCGCCGCCGCGTCGCTGGTATTCGCTGGTGCAGCCTCCAACTTCGCAGCGCCGGCATTGCTTGGTTTGCCAGTGAACACCCATACCTTGTCGACGCGCCTGTACGGGATGATCTCGACAGGCCAATCGGAGCGAGGCTATGCATTGGCCTTGATCCTCATCGCCGTGTGTGCACTTGCACTGTGGTGGGCGAACCGCGCGGCCATGGCGCGCAAGTCCTATGTGACCGTCACCGGAAAGGGCGGTCGCAGCAAGCGCTTCGAGCTGGGGCGCTGGCGCTGGTGGATGTTCGCGCTGGCGATGGCCATCGGTGCGCTGACGACGATTGTTCCGATGCTGGTGCTGCTTGCCTCCAGCATCACGGTGGAGCCGGGCAGTTTTTCGCAGGGATACACGCTGCATTTCTGGATCGGGGCATCAGACCCGGCCATTGCCCAGGGTAACGGCGGCGTGCTGGTCGATCCGCAGACGCTGAAGGCGGCGACCGTGACGCTGGGTCTCGGCCTCTGCGTGGCGCTGGTCTCCATCGTGTTCGGGCTGATGGTGGCCTACGTGACCATGCGGCGCAAGGACAGTCCTTTCGCTCGACCGCTCACCACGCTCGCCTTCGTGCCGGCCATGGTGCCCGGCATCGCTTTCGGCGCGGCGTTCATCGCGTTGTTCGGGGCACCGATTGGCCCGTTCCCTGCCCTGTACGGGACATTTGCGCTGCTGGTCCTCGCTGGTGCGGCCTATTCGCTGCCGTTCTCGGTGCAGGCCGGGCGCGCGTCCATGGCACAGATAGCCGGCGATATCGAGGAGTCCGCCATCCTGGCGGGTGCCTCGTTGCCACGACGACTGCTCTCCATCTACCTGCCCTTGACGCTGCGCGGGCTTCTGGCCGGTGCTGTGCTTGTGTTCGTCAAGATCGTCCGCGACCTCTCGCTGGTGGTGTTGCTGTTCACGCCTGCCATGCCACTGTTGTCGGTGGTCGCCTATCGCTATGCCTCCGAGGGCTTCCTGCAGCATGCCAATGCCATCACCGCACTGGTTGCCCTGATTTCGGTCGCGGCAACGCTGGCCGCGCAGCGCCTGCAAGGGATGAAACAGCCCTGGGTTCAGGATTGATCTGGAAGACAGCAATGACAAGCATGCATACCCTCGCAATTCCGACTGACCTCAAGCCTGCGCTGGCACTGCGCGGCCTGGGAAAACGGTTCGGTTCACATGACGCCGTAAAGGACATCGATCTCGATTTGCCTGCCGGCGCCTTCCTGGTTCTGCTTGGGCCCTCAGGCTGTGGCAAGTCGACGTTGCTGCGCATGCTGGCGGGGCTGGAATCGCCCACTGCCGGGTCCATATTCATCGAAGGCCGCGAGGTGGCCAATGGCGCACGCGGCAATGTCGTCGAAGCCGGTCAGCGCGGCCTGGGCATGGTCTTCCAGTCCTATGCGCTCTGGCCGCACATGACGGTCGAGGAAAACGTCGAATGGCCGTTGAAGATCCTGCACATGCCGGCGCCCGAGCGGGCCCGTCGCGTGCTCGAAGTGCTGGAGTTGCTGGCGATTGCGCCGCTGGCGAAGCGTTATCCAAACGAGATATCAGGCGGTCAGCAGCAGCGCGTGGCGATCGCCCGCACGCTGTCGCCAAAACCATCCCTGCTCCTTTTCGATGAGCCGTTGTCCAACCTTGACGCGAAGCTGCGGGTCGAGATGCGCAGCGAGCTGTTGCGGGTGCACAGGGCCACCAACGCGACCAGCGTTTACGTGACGCATGACCAGATCGAGGCCATGACCATGGCCACGCACGTGGCGGTGATGAAGGACGGCCATGTCGAACAGTTTGCCGCGCCTGCGACGCTGCTCGCCAGTCCGGCCTCCGCGTTCGTCGCTACCTTCGTCGGCACGCCTGCGGCCAATGTCGTTGCGGTGCAGGCAAGGGATGGCATGCTGCTGCTTGGCGATCACCCACTGGCGGTCGCCGGAAGCCTCGACGAGAAACTGTCTCTCCTGTATTTGCCTACGATGCTTGAGCTCCAAGGGCCCGGTGCGCCTGCTGCGGATCGTGTGGTCGGGGGCACGCTGATCGAGGTCGCTCCGATGGCCGGCCGCTATGTGTGCGCGGTCAGCATCGGTACACAGCGCGTGTCGGTGGTGACGGACGAGCTGCCTGGGGCGCGAATCGGCGAGGCCATCGGCGTCGTTTTTCCACCACATCCGCAGGGCGTGTTCGATTCCACGGGAAGGCTGATGGCCCATCATCCGTCCCTACAGGAGATGCGGTCATGAGGCGACTGGTTCTGGTGCGTCATGGTGAGACGGAATGGAACGCCAGGGAGGTGTTGCAGGGCCAGGCAGACATCGAGCTTTCCGATAATGGCCGGGCGCAGGCCCGGGCGCTCGCCACGGTCGTTGGGCATTGGGCAATAGACCATGCCGTTACCTCGGACCTGAAGCGCGCGAAGCAGACGGCTGTGTTGCTCGGTTATCCCGATGCGCGCGAGGACTCGCGCTGGCGCGAGGCGGATCTGGGAGAATGGACGGCGCGCGATGCCAAGGAGTTGCAGACGACGCATGGAGATGAATACCGGGCCTGGCGCGAAGGGCGCAGTGCGCCGCCGGGGGGGGAGGATTTCGGCGCACTTTCGCGGCGTATTGCGGCGGCCATTGCGGATCTGAATGCGGCCGAGGGCACGGTGCTGGTGGTGTCCCATGGCGGTGTCATCCGGGCTGCCCTCGCACACCTGATCAACCTGACACCGGAACGCATCGTTCCGGTCCACCCTGGAAGTCTGACCGTGTTCGAGTTCGACAAGGGCCCGCGCCTGAAGCTGTACAACGTGACGGCCAGTCTGCTCAATGGCGAGACTACCGAATGAGGTGCCATCGTGCTGCTCATCGCCTGGGGCGCTGTTGTGGAATTGCGGACTTCGGCAACGCGAGTTCAAGCAGGTAGTTCCGCCGATCGGGTGCCGCAAAAGCCGTTCGGCGCTGGCGCTGTGTCCCGACTAGCGTTCGGCCTTCAGCAGTCGTGACAACCGCCGAGTTTCTCCCACTTTCATTACGAAAAACCGCTCGGCGGGGACGCCCGCTTCGACGCGCGCCATCGACAGTGCGCGTGGCGGTTCATCCAGTGACTCATCGCTGAGTTCGAACGTGCCCCAGTGCACGCCCAGTGAAAACTTCGCACCCAGGTCCTGGTGGATTTTCACCGCGCCGGCTGGATCGACGTGCTGGTTCTGCATGAACCAGCGCGGCTCGTAGGAGCCCACCGGAATCACCGCGATGTCGGGGGCGCCGAGGCGCTCGCGGATGTCGGCAAAATCCTTCGAGTAGCCGGTGTCGCCGGTGTAGACGAAGGACAGGTTGCGGTGCTTCACGTAAAAGCCACCCCACAGCGTGTGGTTGCGGTCGGTCAGGCTGCGCGCGCTCCAGTGCTGCACCGGCACCAGGTGCACATCGAGCCCGCCCACACCGAGGCGGTCCCACCAGTCGAGTTCGACCACGTTCTTCACGCCCTGGCCGCGCATCCATTTTTCGAGGCCCGGCGGCACCACGAACATCGGCGCGCCGCCGTCCTGCGCGTTGATGCGCCTGACAGTTTCGCTGTCGAGGTGGTCGTAGTGATTGTGCGAAATCAGGACTACATCGATGTGCGGTAACTGGCTGAAATCCAGGCCCGGCGGTACATGGCGCTTCGGCCCGTAGAAGCTGACCGGCGAGGCGCGCCCGGTGAGGTGCGGGTCGGTGAGGATGTTGTAGCTGCCCACCTGCAGCAGCACCGTGGCGTGGCCCAGCCAGGTGAGCGTGGGCTCGGTGGCATTGGCCTGCAGGAAGGGGACGTCGGCTTCGACGCGCGGCGTGGGCTCGGTGGTCGGCTTGGGCAGGCCGTCACGGAAGCGCTCCCACTGCCAGCGCCAGAAATCCGGTATGGACACCTGCACGTAGTTGTTGCGAAAGCCTTCGCGCGTATGGTGCGGCTTGGCCGGGTCGCCGGTGTAGTAAGGGCTGACAGTGCTGCACGAGCCAAGCAGCGCGGTGGCTGTGGCGGCAGTGACAATGATGAAGGCGATGATCAGTTTGCGCATGGAGGTGTGTCGGGCAGGAAGTATTGCGAAGTCTGGAAAATCCCTCCCAGTTCCGCTTTAACAAGAGGGGAACCCTTGGCCTGCACCCCCTTGCTAAAGGGGGTCGAGTGGCCGATTTGAATACAGCGAATGCTGTTATTTTTCGTCTGCACCCCCTTGTCAAAGGGGGCCGACTGGCCGAAGGCCAGCGAGGGGATTTCTGCGGTGACTGCGAAGCGCTTCATGTTTCTATCGCACCACCACCATCGGCTTGATCTCGAGTGAGGCGCGGATTTTTGCCGACACGGCGTTGGCCGCAGCGCGATCGTGATAGGGGCCGAGCTGCACGCGGTACAGCTTGTCGCGCAGCTCGATGCCGAATTCGCCCTTGATGTCGAGCTGGCGTTGCAGGCGGTCGCGAAAGCTCTCGGCGTTGGCGCGTGAGCCAAAGGCGCCCAATTGCAGGAAGATGCCGCGCCTGTTGCTGGCCGTGGCAATGACGGGGCGCGGTTCTTCGCGTTCGGTGACCACCGCAGGCACGGGCACGGTTGCAATGCCTTCGACATCCACCGGCGCGAGCGTGGCTTCGGCAAAGCCGAGCTTCACGGCTGCGGCATAGGACACATCCATGATGCGGCCGGCCCCGAACGGGCCGCGGTCGTTGATGCGCACCACCACGCTGCGCTTGTTCTCCAGGTTCGTGATGCGCGCATAACTGGGGATGGGCAGCGTGGGGTGGGCTGCCGTCATGGCGTACATGTTGTACACCTCGCCGCTCACGGTGCGCTGGCCGTGGAACTTGCGGCCGTACCAGGAGGCCGTGCCCTGGCGCTTGTAGCCGGCGGCGCTGTGCAGCGGTGTGTAGTTGCGCCCGAACACCGTATACGAATCGTTCGCAGTGGTGTGCAGCGGTTCGGGCTTCGGTTCCGCATCGGGCAGCGTCTCGAGGTCGCCGGGTACCGGCATGTCGGGGCTGTCGTCGGTATAGAAGCCGCCGGGCCGGCGCAGCAGTTGCGACAGGGGCAGCGGCGGCGGCCGTTCGCCATAGCCGGGCGTGTCGGGACTGCGCTGCGCGGCGGTGCCGCTGCTGAAGGCGAGGCCTGCGGCGCAGGCCGTCATGCAGAGCAGGGCGCGGGCCGGGCCGGTCATGCTCAGCGCACTACCACCACTGGCTTGAGCTCCAGCGCTGCGCGGATGCGCTCGGCCATGCTGCCGGCTTCGTTGCGGTCGCGGTAGGGGCCGAGGTGCAGGCGGAACAGGCCGCCTTGCTGATAAATATCGATGGCATCGTTGAGCCAGCCCAGTTCGCGATAGACACGGGCGCGGAAACTCTCGGCATTGTCACGTCCGGAGAAGGCGCCCAGTTGCAGGAATACGCCGCCGGCCTGGACTTCGACAGGAAGTGTTGCAGTCTGCTGCGCAGGTTGCGCGACCACTGCTGCCGGCTTGGTGGATGCATCAGCCAGGGCGACGGCCTGAGGCGCGGCCACCGGCTTGACCGCAGTGACTTGCGCAGCGCCGGTGGGCGCGGTGTTCTGGGGCGCAATCGCGGGGGCGCTTGCAACGACAGTGGCCTGCGCATTCCGCCGGGGCAGCGCGGCGATGAGTTCTGGCGTGAGCAGTTCCACGTCGACCGGCGTGCTGCCGGCGTTGACGTAACCCAGCTTCCAGGCTGCGGTATAGGAGAGGTCGATGACGCGGCCCGGATGAAAGGGGCCGCGGTCGTTCACCCGCACGATGACGCTTTTGCCATTCGCGACGCTGGTGACCCGCACATAACTGGGTATCGGCAGCGTGGGATGTGCCGCGGTCATGCCGTACATGTCGTAGACCTCGCCGCTAGAGGTCTTCTGGCCGTGGAACTTGCGGCCGTACCAGCTGCCGAGGCCACGCTGCGTGAATGGCGTGATCGTCCTGAGTGGCGTGTAACCGATGCCGAACACGTTGTAGGGATTGTTTGCGAAGCGGTGCAGCGGCTCGCTCTTCGGATCGGCATCGGAAATCGCAGCAAGGTCGGGCGGATTGTCGCCGGGGCCGTCGTCCTTGTAATAGCCGCCACCGCGCGGTGATGCGCTCGAGGATGTGCTTGCGGGTGCAGGTGTTGCCGGGCGCGGCTTCACGCCGGCTTCGGATACTTCGGCGGGGCGGTCAAGGATCAGGCGCGGGCCGAGGCCGGTGCAGGCGGAGAGGAGCATTGTTGCGAGAAGTGCAGTGGCGGTGAAGGGGTACCTGAAAACCCCCCCGCTGGCCTTCG
>CAMCYY010000028.1 GCA_945885335.1 Bordetella parapertussis | reverse complement strand
AACGTGGTCTTTGACGCTGTACTCGAGGTCACTCATGGTTTCTCCCTTTTAGGTGTATATGCGCGCTGTGCTTGTTGACGCAGTGCATGCTTATTTTGGCAGCGGGTAATTGCCTAGATTAATTCGCCGCTGCAAAGCTGCACACGACTCCCGCTTGAAACTAGCCGATTTTACCTTGACGGGCACCGCCGCACAGAAATGCAACCTGCGCCCGGCCAGCGTGCATCCCTGGAGGGGTAAAATGCTCAGGTCAAATGCAATGTACATCGCCCTGTCCATGGGCACCGTCAGTTGCACCACGATTTCACGAACCGCCTGCCGCATACCGTTTGAGGAAAAAGCTTGTCGCCGGACATCGATCACCTGAAGCAGTGGCTGGGACGCACGGAGAAAAGCGCGGACCAGGCCAGCGCCTTTGCCGCAGCCGGCCTGGCGGCGACCCTCAACGCCGGCCACCGGCAGCTGCGTGCGGGTGACCCGCTGCCGCCAACCTGGCACTGGTTGTACTTCCTGCACGCACACCCGCAATCCGATCTCGATGCCGACGGACATCCGCGACGCGGCGGATTCCTGCCGCCGGTTCCGCTGCCGCGCCGGATGTGGGCCGGCAGCCGGCTGGAATTCCATCACCCGCTGCGCATTGGGGATCACATCGAGCGCACTTCGCAGATTGCCGATGTCACGCACAAGCAGGGGCAATCGGGAAACCTCGTCTTCCTCAAGGTCCGGCACAGCATAAGCAATGCTGCGGGTCTTGCGATTTCCGAAGAGCAGGACATCGTCTATCGCGACGCGCCTGTGCCGGGCGCCCCGCTTCCTGCAGCCAGACCGGCACCAGACCAAGCCGCCTGGCAAGAGCGAGTCCATCCGGCAGAGACGCTGCTGTTCCGCTATTCGGCGCTAACCTTCAACAGCCATCGCATCCATTACGACCGGCCTTACGCGACCGGTGTCGAAGGCTACGCCGGCCTCGTGGTGCAGGGACCGCTGGTGGCCACTCTGTTGCTCGAGTTGGTCGCTCGCCAGCGACCGGACGCACAGGTCAGGACGTTTTCCTTCCGCGCCATCCGCCCGTTATTGGATAGCGCCGATTTCACGCTATGCGGCGCGCCCTCGGCCGATGGCAAAAGCGTCCGGCTGTGGACCCGGGATGCCGATGGCTGGATGACCATGGAAGCGGAGGCAACGTTGGGTGAGCCCCTCCCGGATCAGATGAAATGAAAGGCAGCGCAATGAATGCCCCGGACCAATATCAAGAGCTGCGCGATGCCGTGCGCGCCCTGTGCGCGCAATTTCCCGGCGAGTACTTCCGCAAAATCGACGAAGCGCGCGGCTATCCGGAGGAATTCGTCACTGCCCTCACAAAAGCGGGCTGGCTGGCCGCGCTGATCCCGCAGGAGTACGGAGGCTCAGGCCTCAGCCTCACTGAAGCATCCATCATCATGGAGGAGATCAACCGTTCGGGTGGCAACTCCGGCGCCTGCCATGGCCAGATGTACAACATGGGTACCCTGCTGCGGCACGGCTCGGATGCGCAGAAAAAGCACTACCTGCCGAAAATTGCGAGTGGTGAATTGCGACTGCAATCCATGGCAGTGACCGAACCCGGATCAGGCACCGACACCACGCGCATCCAGACCACCGCGACGCGCAAGGCCGACCACTACCTCATCAATGGCCAGAAGGTGTGGATTTCGCGCGTGCAGCATTCCGACCTGATGATTCTGCTGGCGCGCACCACGCCTCTGGCCGAGGTCGCAAAAAAGGCCGACGTCATGTCGATCTTCATCGTCGATCTGCATGAGGCCATCGGAAAGGGCCTCAGCGTGCAGCCCATCCGCAACATGGTGAACCATGAAACCAACGAACTGTTCTTCGACAACCTGCGCATCCCCGCGGAGAACCTGATCGGCGAAGAGGGCAAAGGCTTTCGCTACATTCTCGACGGCCTGAACGCCGAGCGCGCGCTGATCGCGGCCGAATGCATCGGTGATGGCTACTGGTTCACCGACAAGATTGTCCAGTACGCAAAGGAGCGCAAGGTGTTCGACCGGCCGATTGGCCAGAACCAGGGCGTGCAGTTTCCGATCGCCCGGGCTTACGTCAACATCGAAGCCGCGAGCCTGATGCGCTTCAAGGCCTGCGCGCTGTTTGACGCGCACCAGCCCTGCGGTGCGGAAGCCAACATGGCCAAGCTGCTGGCGGCAGATGCCTCCTGGGAAGCCGCCAACGCCTGCCTCCAGTTCCATGGCGGCTTCGGCTTTGCCAGCGAGTACGACATCGAGCGCAAGTTCCGCGAGACCCGCCTGTACCAGGTGGCGCCGATTTCCACGAACATGGTGCTGTCCTATGTCGCCGAGCATGTGCTCGGATTGCCGCGCTCGTTCTGATTGGCATGGACGCCTCCCTGCCGCTATCGGGGATCACCGTCATCGCGCTGGAACACGCGGTGGCAGCGCCGTTTGCCACGCGCCAGCTCGCCGACCTCGGCGCACGCGTGATCAAGATCGAACGGCCCGGCGTGGGCGACTTTGCGCGTGCCTATGACCAGCGCGTCGATGGCCTTGCCTCCTACTTTGTCTGGCTCAACCGTTCCAAGGAAAGCCTGACGCTCGACCTGAAGCATCCCGAGTCGGGTGCGATCCTTGAAAAGCTGATGCAGGGCGCCGATGTGCTGGTGCAAAATCTCGGCCCCGGGGCGGCCGCGCGGCTCGGGCTGTCTGCCGAGGCGCTGCGTCCCGCCCATCCGGGCCTCATCGTCTGTGATATTTCCGGCTACGGACCGGACGGCCCCTACCGCGACAAGAAAGCCTACGACCTGCTCATCCAGGCTGAAGCGGGATTGCTGTCAATCACCGGCACACCCGGCGAAATGGCGCGCGCCGGCATTTCAGTGGCGGACATCGCCGCCGGCATGTACGCCTACAGCAGCATCCTGGTGGCACTGATCCAGCGCGGGCGCACCGGACGCGGCGGGCATATTGCCGTGTCCATGCTGGAAGCGCTGGGCGAATGGATGGGCAATCCCATGTACTACGCCCACAAGGACAGCCCCCAGGCTGCGCGCACCGGTGCGAGCCACCCCAGTGTCCAGCCCTATGGCCCGTTCCGCACCGGCGATGGGAATACGGTGATGTTTGGCGTGCAGAACGAACGCGAGTGGGCCACGTTGTGCAGCGAGGTGCTGCATCGGCCGGAACTTGCCGGCGATGAACGCTTTTGTTCCAACGTGCTGCGCACGGCGAACCGCGACGCGTTGAAGGCAATCATTGAGTCGGCTTTTTCCGCATTGAGCGCCGAAGAGGCCGATGCCCGCCTGGAGCGCGCGAACATCGGCAATGCGCGACTGAACGACATGGCCGGCTTGTGGCGCCACCCGCAACTCGCGGCACGTGATCGCTGGCGCCAGATCGATTCACCGGCGGGCATGCTTCCCGCGCTGCTGCCGCCTGGCGCGCATGACAGCTTCGAATACCGCATGGGGCCGGTGCCCGCGCTGGGACAGCACACCGGCGACATTCTTGGCGAACTGGGTTATGCGCAGGACGAGATCAACCGCCTGCGCGAAAGCGGTGCGGTGTAGGCAAATCCAGCCACACTCAAAGGTCTATGATCAGTTCCGGCGTCTGCGACCGGGACACGCACAGCGCGACAAACCTGTTGGTCTGCTTCAACTCTGCGGACAGCACCTTGTCGCGATGATCAGGAGTACCCCCCAGCACCGGCGTCACGCAACTGCCGCAGGTGCCGAAACCGCAGGTATGCGCCGCATCAATGCCATTGCGCAGCAGCACCGACAGCGCCGACTCACCCGCCGGCACCTCCAGCACGACACCACTGCGCTGCAGGCGCAGGCGAAAGGGCTGGTCAGAGGGCTTCAAAAACTCGGAAGAGGACACCGGATGGCCTGCGAAAACTGAAAGAGATCCAATGCGATGGATTATGCGCCCCAAATATCCGGGGAGGCATCCGCAGGTTGCGACAGGCAAAAAAAGAGGCGGCCCGCGGCCGCCTCTTCTTTCAGTTCAACGCGAACGGGTAACGCAAATTAGCGCTGGCTGACATACTTCTGGGCCTCCGTCGGCTTTACCGCCGGCGTGACTTCCGTGATGCCTTTGAACGTAACGGGCGCCTGCTTGATCAGTTCGTCCACAGTGAACATGCCGCCATTGTCTTCCTGGGTCAGTTTGTTCATCACTTCGCCGAAATAGAAGTTGTGGATGCGGCCCTTCTCGACGTGGAAGGTCTGGCCATTCAGGTAATAGGCATCATCCGTGCACAGGTAGCCGATGAACGGTGCGATGTACTCCGGGCCGCGCGGAATGCTTGCACGATCGTAATCCACCTGGCTGATCAGGCCGGCCTTGAGCTTGCGCTCGCGGTTTGCCTTTACTTCCGGGGTCAGCGTCATGCGCGTGTCGGCCGAGGGGCAGATCGCATTGCAGGTGATGCCGAACTTGAAGGCTTCCTTGGCGATCGAGCGCGACAGACCGATGATGCCGGCCTTGGCGGCGGCGTAGTTGCACTGGCCGACAGAGCCCTTGAACGCGTCCGACGAGAAATTCACGATACGGCCGAAACCAGCCTGGCGCATGTGCTTGATCGCGTGGTGCGACATGTTCCACATGCCCTTCAGATGCACGTTGATGACCAGGTCAAAATCTTCCTCGGTCATGTTCCAGATCATGCGCTCACGCAGGATGCCGGCAACGTTGATCATGAAATCGACGGAGCCGAATTCCTTGACGCAGCGCTCCACCATCGCTCCGGCCAGCTTGTAATCACCCACCGTGTCATACGCCGCAATCGCCGTGCCGCCGGCCTTCTTGATCTCTGCAACCACCGCGTCAGCGGGATTCTCCTGTGTGGCCTCGCCGCCGCGTCCCGCGCCGGTGTCGCACACCATGACCTTGGCGCCCTGCTGCGCCAGCAACAGCGCGATGTCTCGTCCCACGCCACGCCCGGCTCCAGTGACAATGGCCGCCTTGCCGTTCAGATGCTGAGTCATTTTTCGTCTCCTCTTTTCGATTAATAGGTTCGAATCCGGTTTCAAATGGCCATAGGCAATCCAGGCCAACACCTGATTCTCATGGGGCCAACTTCCGGTTGCACGGCAGCAAAATCGACTGCAATCCGGCAGATTCAAGCGCCGGAAAATCGGCATCACGGTCAGTGCGAAGAATGAAGCGGATACCCTCTTTTTTTGCACAAACATCTTAGCACGGTGGAATGGCGGCGACCACGCCAGAGGGCGGGTCAGAAATGCGTCTGCATCAACCCATTCGCACAATCAACCATCGATGATCGGGAGACCACGGCAGGCGAGACAAATCACGGCGCTTCGGTGACCCCGCCCTCCAGCAACTCATCGATCTCTGCCTTGGAAAATCCCGCGTCAACCAGAACCGCGACGGAATCCTGACCAAGGCGCGGCGCATGCCGCCGGATGCCCAGATGCCGCCCGGCAAAGCTCACCGGATTGCGCACGGTGCGGTATTTGCCTTCGGTCGGATGATCAACAATCTGTATCAAATCGACAGCCTGCACATGCGGATCGTTCTCGATGTCCTCCAGTCGCCTGATCGGCATGCAGGGTATGTCCTTCTGATCGCAGAATGCCACCCACTCGGCATTGGTTTTTTCCAGCGCGGCCTTTTCAACCAGCGAATAAAGATACTCGTAATTCTTCGGCCGGTTTTTCAGCGCTGCATAACGCTCATCGTGCTTGAGCTCCGGCTGCCCGATGTAATCGAAGAAGTCCGCCCAGTTTCGATCCGAATACGGCATCAGGCAGATATGACCGTCGCGGGTGCGATAGGGCTTGCGGTTCGCGCTCAGGAGCCGCGGGTAACCCCAGCTCGCCCCCGGCTCGTCCGGCCAGAACGTGTTGTTGTAGAGGTGCTCGACAAAAACGAAGTCCACGCTGGTCTCCAGCATCGGCACCTCCACCGACTGTCCGCCGCCACCACGCGCCCGCTGCACCAGTGCCGCCATCACCGCCCAGGCGATGGTCTGGCCGCAGAGTTTGTCGCACACCACCGTGGCAACATAGGCGGGCTCTCCACTCGCATAGCCCTGCAGGCCGGCAATGCCAGACCCCGCCTGAATCAGGTCATCATAGGCCGGCCGTTCGGCATAGGGCCCCGCCGAACCAAAGCCCGCTGCCGAGCAATAGATGATGTCCGGCTTGATGGCGCGCACGTCTTCATACGCAAGACCGAGCCGCTTGATGGTGCCGGGCCGCAGGTTGTGCACGAACACATCCATCTTCTTCAGAACGCGGCGCACCGCGGCTCGCCCGGCCGCCGTCTTCAAGTCGAGCACCAGGCTGCGTTTGTTGCGCATGAGATTCATGGAGGCGCCGGACATGCCGGGACTGCGCGCCGGTTGATAGTGGCGCTGCGGGTCGCCGCCGGGTTGCTCGATGCGGATCACTTCCGCACCCAGGTCGGCCATGATGCGCGTCGCATACGGTCCCATGATCACCGAGGTGAGATCGAGCACCCGCAGGCCGGACAGGGGACCGTCGGCAAAATTTTCCGTCATTTCAGATTTCCGTTCCAATCCTCCCCGTTGAGGGAAGGCACGCAAAGAACTTGCCGTCCGCTACAACCCGAGGATGCCTTTGGCCGCCACGTTATGCTGCACTTCACTGGTGCCGCCATAGATGGTTGCCGCGCGCGCGATGAAGTAGTTCAGGGCCGCCGTCGCCTGCCATGGTTCGTCCAGCGAAACGTCAGTGCGGCCATCCAGAAAATCCACCTGGCGCGCCATGGCCTGCGGCCCGGCCACCTCCAGCAGCATTTCCGTCGTCGACTGCTGCAGTTCGGACCCCTTCAGTTTCAGCACCGAGGAGCGCGGGTCCTGGGCGTTGCTGCCGCTCTTGCCCATGCCGGCCACGACCATCATGTTCGTGATTTCCAGCGCCTTCAGCTCCACTTCGATGAGCGCCATTTTTTCGCGAAAGCGCACATCCTCGGAGAGCGGCCGGCCATCGACCAATACATCCTGCGCCAGCCGCTTGGCCATGGCTGCGCGCGCCTTTGAGAGGCCGGTGCGCGCAATGCTGACGCGCTCGTTACCCAGCAGATACTTGGCATAACCCCAGCCGCGGTTCTCCTGACCGATCAGGTTCTCCACCGGCACCTTCACGTCATTGAAGAAGACTTCGTTGACGTGGCGATTGCCATCCAGGGTGATTACCGGGCGCACTTCGATGCCGGGGCTCTTCATGTCAATCAGCAGGTAGCTGATACCCGCCTGCTTCTTCACGCCGGGGTCGGTGCGCACCAGGCAGTAGATCCAGTCGGCATTGTGCGCGCCGCTGGTCCACAGCTTCTGCCCATTGACGATGTAGTGGTCGCCCTGGCGTTCCGCGCGCGTCTTCAGCGAAGCCAGGTCAGAACCCGATCCCGGCTCTGAGAAGCCCTGGCAGAACCAGATGTCCAGGTTGAGCAGCTTGGGAAGAAAATATTGTTTCTGCTCCGGCGTGCCGTAGGCAACGATCACCGGGCCGACATTGGAGATATTCTGGTTGTGCACCTCCGGCGTCCAGGCGCGGAAATTCTCTTCCTTGAAGATGTAGTAGCGCGTTGCGTCCCAGCCCGCACCACCATATTCCTTCGGCCACAGCGGCGCGGCCCAGCCGCGCTTGTTGAGGATGCGCTGCCACGTGGTGTAGTCATCACGCGTAATGCGCCGGCCCTGCATCATCTTGCGGCGCAGGTACTCGGGCAGTTCGGCCTCGCAAAAGGCGCGCACTTCGTCGCGGAACGCTGTTTCTTCCTGACTGTAGTTCAGATCCATGATTATTCCCCGAAAGGTTCAGCCCGCCGCCACGCCATCGAGCACGATGACGCGCTCCCGGACGAGGCGGTCCAGTTCTTTCTCCATGCCAATGTCGGCCAGCACGCTGGCAGCATCCGAGCCCGGCTTGGGCGCGGCTCGGCCCACGACAAGCGGCGTGCCCGACAGCCGCGGCCCCGGGGCCGTGGTGGTCACCGGGCCGATTTCGTCATGCTCGCGCGTGACGGTCAGGCCGCGCGCCTTCACCAACGGTGACTGGAACAGGGCCGGCATGTCGGTGATCACGCGGTGCGCGGCAATACCGGCAGAGGTCAGGACCGTCACCCAGTCATCGGCATTGCGCCCGGCGATGCGCGCCTCTAGCGCCTGCTCCAGTTCCGCGCCACCGCCGCTTTCAGCAAGGCCCGCGAGGTCGGCAAGCGCGGCACAGTTCTTCAACCCGGCGCCGTCCGCTGCCAGAAACAGCCAGGCGTCGGCTGCCTTGTACATACGATACAGCGGATGCCGACCCAGCACGTTCTGGCCGTGCGGCTCGTCCCACTGCTTGCCGGCATGGTCCTGCAGCAGGCCCGACTGCAGCATGGTTGCGGTATAGGCCAGCGCGGTGTCCACATGCTGCCCGCCTTTGCCGGCCGAGCCGGTTTGCTGCCGGTGCAGCAAGGCGAGCCCGATGGCATACGCACCCATCAATCCCGTGCCATAGTCGTTTGCGGCAAAGGGTGCCAGCGCCGGTTTTTCATCGCCATAGCGCACCATCATCCCGCTAATGGCCTGCGCGATGGACTCATGGCCGGGCCGGTCGGCATAGGGACCGAGCTGGCCAAAGGTGTTGAGCGAGCAATAGACGATGTCCGGCCTGCGCTTCCGGATCTGCTCGTAGCCGATGCCGAGCTGGCCGGCCACGCCCCTGCGAAAGTTCTGCAGGATGACGTCGGCCTTGTCGACCAGCTTCATGAAGATGTCGAGGCCCTCCTTTGTCTTGAGATCCAGCAACACGCTGCGCTTGCCGCGATTGATGTCGTTGTGCGAAGACAGCGGATTGCGATGCGGACTGTCGATCTTGATGACATCGGCCCCGAACTCGGCCAGGGTGCGCCCGCAGGTGGGCCCGGCGAGGATGATGCACAGGTCCAGCACCCGCACGCCCTGCAGTGCGGCGCGCAGATCCGCACCTGTGGCGGCCGGCGCATGCATGGGCCGCCCGTGCTGCAGGTCTTTCAGAATGGCGGCGTGATCGGCATCGGGCAGCGAGCGCGGTGCGCGCACCCGGCCCGGCGTCTCCGACAGGCGCACATTGATGCCGGGCCCGCGGAATGCCCCCAGCACCGGGTCCTTGTAATCAGCAATGATGCCGCTGCCGGTGCCTTGCGGATGCTTCAGCCACTCGGCACTGCTGTGGCAGGTCTGGCCTTCGGTGCCAAGGCCGAAACAATATAGCTCCCACTCCGCCGCGGTGCGGGTGCGGAATATCTCGTCGAAGCGGCGACCCAGTTCCTCGTCACTGGCACCCTCGTCGCGCAGCTTCGCCATGCCGATGTCGCGGATGAAGTGCTCGAACTTCTTGTTGCCGGCAAAGTAGCGCAACCAGCGACCGTCCTTGGTCGGCAACTGGCGCGACCATTCAAAGACCTTGGGTTCGGGCGGGGCATTGTGCACCTTGATGCCCTGATTGCTGGCCGCGGTGAAGGTGGCATCGTAGAGCGGTATCTCGATGCGCTGCCCCACGCCGGTCTTCTGGCGCGCATTCAACGCCATGGTGATGCTGACTGCGGAGAGGAAAGCGCCATAGGCCGATGAAAAGGGAATGACGGTGTAGACCGGGCGGCCGCTCTTCGACGCTGCGGCCGGCCGATAGGCGCCGGTCGCAGCACCCAGCACACCCTCCCAGGCCTGCATGCCGGCACGCGGATCATCGCTGCCGAAACCTGGCAGCGAGCAGTAGATCAGCACCGGGTTTGCCGCACACATCGCCTCGGCGCCCAGGCCCAGCCGACCCATCACCCCGGGCCGGAAGTTCTCGATGACCACATCCGCGGATGCAATCAGCTTTTGCGCCGTTGCGCGTCCCTCCGCGCTCTTGAGATCAAGCACGATGCTGCGCTTGCCGCGATTCCAGGTGGCATTGGCCGGCGTGTCATGACGCGGCCCTCCCGGTGGATCGACGCGTATGACATCCGCGCCCTGGTCCGCCAGCAGCATTGCACCCAGCGGTCCGGCAATGTATTGCCCGAAGTCGATGACCCGTACACCGTCCAGCGCGAACTTTTCCGACATGCGACGAAACTCCTGTCAGGCCGGGCGCCCCTGGTGGAACGCCCCGCCGGATGGCGCAGTTGCGCTACCGGCCGATTGAATTGCGATGAAACCGGACTTAAGTAATAACTGAACAAGGGGGCATGCCCCCTTGTATATCCCCCACTTCAGAGGAAAACGCAGCGCAGGTACTGAACAAGGGGGCATGCCCCCTTGTATATCCCCCACTTCAGAGGAAAACGCAGCACAGGTACTGAACAAGGGGGCATGCCCCCCTTGTATATCCCCCACTTCAGAGGAAAACGCAGCGCAGGTACTGAACAAGAGGGCATGCCCACTTGTATATCCCCCACTGCAGAGGAAAACGCAGCGCAGGTTTCCGAAATTCCGGACTTGATCAGCGTCTCCTTAATACTCTTCCATCGGCAGCTTCGCCTTGGTGACGACGTCCCGCCAGGTTTCGATTTCCTTGCGTATCAGCGCAGAGAACTGCTCCACCGTCTTCGGGCTGGGCTCGGCGCCGAGTTTGCGCAATTGCTCGGTCACCTCGGGCATGACAATGATGCCGTTCACCGTGGCATTGAGCCTCTGCACTATGGGATTGGGCGTGCCGGCGGCAACGTATACGCCAAAGATGGCGCCAGCCCGCAGGTCAGGGAAACCGGCCTCGGCCGTGGTCGGCACATCGGGCAGCGAAGGCAGGCGCTTCTCGCCCGCCACTGCCAGGGCTTTTACGCGACCGGATTGCAGGTGACTGACGAACGCGGAGACATCCATGATGGCCATGTCCACGAAGCCGCCCACCACGGCGGTGGCGGTGGGGCCGTTGCCGTTATAGGAAATAATCTCGAGCTGCAGGTTGTTCTGGATCTTGAACAATTCCACCGCCAGCCGCGTGCCCGACACGCCGCCGGCGCCGGCATTCAACTTGCCCGGATTCTTGCGCGCATATTCGACGAGTTCCTTCAGGTTGTTCACCGGAAGCTTGGGATGGATGTAAACCGCGTAAGGCCCCTGGCCGATTTCGGCGACCGGCTGGATGTCCTTGATCGGGTCATAGCGCATGTTCTTGGTGACCGCCGGCAGCACCGTGGAAGCGGTGGCACTGTAAAGGATGGTGTAACCGTCAGGCTTGGACTTGGCCGCAGCTTCGATGCCGATATGCCCGTTGGCGCCCGGACGATTTTCCACGATCACCGTCTGGCCGAGCTGTTTGGTGATGTAAGGGGAGATCACCCGGGCCATGACATCGTTCGCACCGCCCGCCGCGAAGGGTACGATGCCGCGTATCGGCTTGTCGGGATACTGGGCGACAGCGCCCTGGACCAGTCCCAGCATGGAAACGACCGCGCCCAGCAGCAGCATGCAACGGCGCACATTAAGGAATGTCCTGTTCGTCATCATGTCTCCTCCTTCGCTTTTCGTTAAGACTACGTTCTTCTCTCCGGACTGCCGTATGTCTTGAATCCTGCGTCTAGCCGGCGACCGTCTTGCGCCCTCCTGCCGGCTTGATGCCGAACTGCTGAAGCACCTCTTCGGTATGCTGCCCCACCCCCGGCGGACTGCGCAGCGGCTGCTCCGCAGCCACATCACGCCAGGGCATGCCAGGCACCTTGTACTTCTGTCCGCTGCCCGGCGGATACTCCACTTCCAGCAGCGTGCCGCGCTGGGCGAGATGCGCCTCCTGAAGAATCTGCGGGATCGTGTTCACCGGCGCTGCGGGCAGCGCCAGGCGCTCGAAGTGCGCCATCCAGTAGTCAACCGGCCGGGTAAGGAAGATCGTTTCCATCGCGGCGCAGAGCCGCGCGCGGTGGGTGTTGCGCTGGTCCTGCGTCTGGAACTCCGGATCATCGAACAGGTGGGTGAACTCAGGCAGTGTGCACAGCGCCGCCCAGCGCTTCTGGATCGTGAGCGAAATCACAAAATCGCTGGTGGCCGTGCGAAACGACTGATAAGGCGCCATGAGGTGGTGGGCGTTGCCCTGACGCTCCGGAGGCTCGCCGCTGATCGTGGTGGCGACCACGCTCTGGCCCAGCACGGTAATCATGGCATCCAGCATGCTGACGTCGATGCGCCGGCCCACACCACCAGGGCCGGACTTGTCGCGCTCGTGAATGGCGGCCAGTACGCTGAAAGCACAGGTGTAGCCACCCATGAGATCGGCAATCGGCGCGGCGGCCTTGACCGGCCGGCCCTCGGGCTCGCCGGTCACCGACATCATGCCGCTGATGGCCTGGATCATCAGGTCCATGGCAGCCCAGCCCGACAGCGGCCCCTTCTGCCCATAGCCGGAAATGGAGGCATAGATCAGCCGCGGGTTGTGCGCCTTGAGCGTGTCGTAATCAACACCGAACTTCTTCATGGTGCCGGGGCGAAAATTCTCCAGCACCACATCGGCCTGCTTGCTCATCTCGATCACCTGGGCACGGCCCTCGTCGGTGTGCAGGTCGATCGCACAACTGCGCTTGTTGCGATTGAAGCCGACGAAGGTCGGGCCGCTGTCACCAGCGAAAGGCGGGCCCCACTTGCGCGCGCCGTCACCGCTGACAGGCATTTCGATCTTGATGACGTCGGCGCCCAGATCACCCATGAGCATGCCTGCGAAAGGACCGGCCAGCGATTGCGTCAGGTCGAGGACGACGATGCCTTTGAGCGGAGCGTATGCCATGGCTACTCCCCGCCTACCCGGAACACCGGCAGCAGCATGCCCTGCTCCAGCACCTGAAATTCCACGCTGACCGCACTGCCGATCCTGATGCTCGAGTTGTCCTTGTCTGGCGCACCTTCTTCTGGCAGGAAGCGGGTGAAGATGTACACGCCTTCCTCCAGTTCCACGATGCCCACCACATAAGGCGTGGCCGGACTGAATACGCCCGTGGTCCTGTGGATTTCGCTGAACGAGTACACTTTTCCGCGGCCCGAGGCGCGCACCCAGTCCATGCCGGGTTCGCCGCAGTCCGAGCACAGGATGCGCCGCGGGTGATGCAGCTTGCTGCAACTGCGGCAGGTCTTGATAAGAAACTCGTGACGCGTGACGCCTTCCCAATACTCCGCAGTCTCCGGGGAGGGCTGGTACAGCCCGAGAAAATTCTCGCCCGCGCGCAGCGGGAGGCCCTTGGCCCAATCGCTCATTTCCATGTTTCGTTCCTCAACTCAGTTCAGCGGTTCGCCGGTGACCAGCATCACCGAATGGCAGGCATTGGGTCCGCCGTGTCCATGCACCAGACCGACTTTCACGCCGGGCACCGGGCGCCCCTCGGGGCAGCCCTTGATCTGGTCCATCACTTCCTTCAGCAGATAGAGGCCCTGGCCCGACTGACCGAAGGAGAGATAACCGCCGGTGGTATTGAAAGGCAGGCCGCCGTCGTAATCGACGCCGCCCGATTCGACAAATCGTCCGCCCTCGCCCACCGCGCAGAACCCCAGTTCTTCCAGGATAAGCACGTTGAGAAAGGAAAAGGGCGCGGAGGTCTGAACGATGTCCACGTCCTTGGGATTGAAGCCGGACATGGTATAGGCCTGCTTGGCCGCCACGCTGGCGCCGGTTCGCACGAGGTTGGGGCCGTCGGTGACCGGTTCTGCACCCCAGAAACCCATGCGCTCGCCGATCCATTCATGCGTGGAGCATTGGCCGAAGCCGGCAATGTAGGTGGGCTTGCCCGGTGAAGCCTTGGCGAGATTCGCGCGCGTGACAATGGCCGCTGAACCGATGCCGCCGGGGAACCAGGTGGCGCATTCCAGCATGCGCATGGGCGAGGCGATCATCTTGGAGTTAAGCACGTCCTCGATGGTGATGGGGCCGCGCTTGTGCATGGCGGCCTGCGGGTGGTCCAGCGCCCAGCGCCGGTTCTCCACGCACACCTTGGCCAGCTGCTCGGGCGTGATGCCGTACTCATGCATGTAGCGCTGCGCGCACTGCGCGTACAGCGAAGGCGTTGTGGCGCCGTAGGGCGCTTCGAACTGCAGGTCGCCTTCCCAGTTGGCGCTGCCCTCGACCATTTCGATCCACAGCGGGCTGGCTTCGCCGCATACGCACAGGGCGTAGTCGATCATGCCGCTTTGCACCGCAAGCACCGCCATTTCGATGGTGCCCAGGGCACCGGCGCCGTGCGAGGTGACTTCACTGGAAAAGGTCGGCATGATTTTCAGCTCGTTCAGCACCGCCTGGTTGTACTGCAGCGAGCAATAGGTGCGCGGCATGCGCCCGGTAAACACCGCGCCGATCTGGGTGCGGTTGACGCCCGCTTCCTTCATGGCAAGGCCGGCGGCCTCCACCATGAGCTGCAACGGTGTCTTCTTCTCGGGATCTCCCCGTTTGCAGATCGAGCGGCCCATGCCGACGATCACGCAACTACCGGCCAGTTGCTTCACGCTACCTCCTTTTTTGGCTCCTGCTTGATCTTGTTCTTGTTGGGGTTTTCTCAGCTTTACATGCTGATGTAATCACCCCTGAATGGGTAGCAGGCCGCGCGACGATCTGCTATTTCCCAGCAGAATATTTTACCCTCCCCCAATTTGCCGGTATTGGATATTTCGGACCAAAGAGAACCAGCCCGGCAAATGGGGCGGAGCTCTACGCCGGTCGCGTGACCTGGTAAATGCGCTCCATCGACGCCAGTTGATGTGCATCACGCACCGTATCGACCAGACGGTCTAGGCCCGGCTTGCCCAGCGGATACCGCGGCAGGCAGCGCTGCAACTGGACAACGAGCTGATCCAGGTTCCACGCCATGCGCTCATACGGATACTCGCCGACGTATCGCGCCCCGTCCTTCATGGTGATGACCACCCCGGGCGAAAACATCGGGCGGTCCTTTTCCTGCACCAGGTTGACGTGCTTTTTCATGAACTCGAGCACCCTGTGGTCCTCTTTAAGATTGTCCCCGGTCGGGCCGAACGTGACGCCACCAACCACCGGGTACCCCCCATTCACCGCAGCATGCGCGGCAAAGTAATGCGTATTGCCGATGCGCGCCGTGTTCCATTCCGGCGCCCGCGGGAATGCCGGACTCGGATAGAGCGTCTCGATCCAGTTCATGTGCACTGACACATCTTCGATCCGGTCCGCATCGATGCCGTGCTGCTGTTTCATCTCCGCAATCAGATCCACCACCGGCTGGTTGTACCCGGCCATCGGATACATGCGGAACATTGCGCTCAGCAACAGCCAGTCACGACCCAGACCTTTGGTGATGCTTCCGACATCCACCTGCGTCGTGCCCTTGAATGAGTAACTCAGCCGGCCCTCGTGGCTTCCGGTAAAGGCATTGTAGAAGCCGGCCTCGCCCTCAAGTGTCAGTTCGGCCCCTTTGACGTGACCCTCACGCGCAATCAGGCCCGCGAACACGCCATTGCGCGCCGCCTGCGGCTCATGAATGGTGGTCTCATTGCCGCCGGAGCGCGGCCCCTCGTTCAGGCCGGACGCAAAATTGGCGGCCAGTGCGATGGCGGAAACCAGCCCGTCCTCATCCAGCCCCATCAGCATGCCGCTCAGCAGGCCGGCACCCAGCGTGGCGTAGATCGGACTGGGGCGAAAGCCGCGCGCAGCCGTGCTCGGTATGAATTCATCGCACAACCGGAACATGAATTCATAAGCGGCGGCCAGCGCAACAATCATGGCCTTGCCGTCCTTGCGTTCAAGCTCGGCATTGGCAAGCGCCACCGGAATCAGCACCGGCCCCGGATGGGTCAGCATCCGGTAGGAATCGAACATCAGGGAGTTATGAATCAGTTCGGCATTTGCATAGGCCGCACTGACGCGGCTGACCCGGGATCCATGCCACAGGATGGTTGCACCGTCAGGTTTGCCCTCCTCACTGACGGCGAGGTGCACAGACTCAACAGCCGCCGGCACCCTGGCGCCGAGCACGGCCCCCGTCAGGGCATGCAGCATCAGCGCCTTTATCTTGTCCACGACCTCATCGGGAAGGTCTTCATATCTGAGATTGGCGGCCCAGTGAGCAAACTGCCGGGTGAGTGTTGGGGTCGTCATGAATTCCTCCGTGTTTTTATTGGCAGGTCGCACCGATCGAAGAAATCCGGATCAGCGCGCCATGGTTTCTGAATGCGACATGCCAATGCACCCTGATCTCTTGCGTTGGCAATCAGCGAAGCGGCCGCACTCAGATTTTACTTTTTTGCACTGCGTGTGTGCGGCACAAAAATGGCAAAGGCCCATGGGCCTTTGTACACGGAATAGGGAATACGGAACTTCAGATCCGATAACTGCCCCGACAGCCCCCTTGATCAGCCAGGCGAACCGCCACCATGCGCCGCATGAAAACGCCGCATGAAAAAGACACGCATACTGGATGAGCAGTCGTTTGTGCTGATGATGCTGGATGATAATCGCGCTGCGGCGCAGACTTTTATCCTTGGCGAGGCCGTCATTACTGCGAGATGATTATTGTCACTTTAATTTAATACTATATTTTTCCATAAGTGTTTTCGCTATAATTGTTATCAGGCACTTCCGGCGCATTGCAGCCGCTGACTTCAATGCGGCGCACCGTGATCAATCCACGCAATGATTTCGGCGCGCTCCTCATTCGTCATCGAAGTCAGGTTTCCGATGGGCATGGCGCGGGTCACCAACTGCTGGCGAACCATGCCCAATTGCACCTTCAGGCGCTCCGGCGTATCCAGCATCACGCCCTTGGGCGCCGCGGCAAAGCCCGGCTGGGTCGGCACCGCCGCATGGCAGCTGATGCAGCGCGCCGCCATCACCGCTTGCACGCGCGCGAAATCCGCTCCCGCCGGCTTAGTCGATGTCGGCGCAGAAACGACCGCTGGCGGTGCAGCGCGCGGCGCCAGCACGGCGGCAACGCCAGCCAGCAGCATCAGTCCGGCAACCAGCGGCCAGGGCGATGCCTTGCCGCTGACAGGCGCCTTGTGGCGCAACACAAACCAGACGCGGATCAACGCGCCGGCAAATGACATTGCGATCAGCACCGCCCAGTTCCAGGTCGAGCCGTAGGTACCCGCGTAGTGGTTGCTGATCATGGTGAACAGCACCGGCAGCGTGAAATAGGTGTTGTGCACAGAGCGCTGCTTGGCACGCAATGCCGGCTCCAGGTCGGGCGCGCGCCCTTCCTGCCTCGCCTTCAGCAGCTCGCGCTGGCCCGGCATGATGACAAAGAACACGTTCGCCACCATGATGGTTCCCAGCATGGCGCCGAAATGGATGTAGGCGCCGCGCCCACTGAACACGTGGCACAGGCCCCAGGCCACCGCGGCAATGAATGACGCCAGAACGGCGGCCAGCGCCCGCTCGTTCTTTGCCAGCGGCGATTTGCACAGGATGTCATAGATGATCCAACCGCCTGCCATCGTCATCAGTCCGATCAGGATGGCCGCAGGGCGGGTGAGATCGGCCACCTGGCGATCGATCAGGTAGGCATCGGCACCGACGTAATACACCAGACACATCAGAAAAAAGCCCGACATCCAGGTCGTGTAGGCCTCCCACTTGAACCAGTGCAGCGGCTCGGGCAGCACGTCGGGGCCCAGCGGGTATTTGCGCGCATTGTAGAACCCACCGCCATGCACCGCCCACAATTCACCGCTCACACCGGGCTGCGGATTCTTCAGCGGCAGCAGGTGGTTGTCCAGCCAGACAAAATAGAACGACGCCCCGATCCAGGCAATGCCAACGACCAGATGCAGCCAGCGCCCGAGCAGATTCAGCCATTCAAGCAGGTGGGCTTCCATTACGGAGTCTCCATGTCAGGCATTGGCCACACGACCGTTGCCGGCCATGCGGTCAGTGCGGAGAATTGTTCCTCACGGCTGTCCGCCCAGGTAATGCGCAAAGGCAACGCCGACAGCACATTGACGAGCGCGGCATCCACATGCCCGGCGCCAAACAGCCACAGCGGCGTGCCCGCAAGATCCATGCATTCGGTCAGCCGGCTGCTTTTCGAGGCGTCCATGCGCGACATGATAATGCGTGGCGTCCCTTCAGGCACGCCGGCCTGCAGGCGGAAGGTGGAGACTACCTGCACGCCCAAACTGCGCTAGTTTTTTGCTGCGAGCTTCTCAGCGCCTTTCTTTCCATCTTTTTTGGCGTCTTTCTTATCATCCTTCTTGCCGTCTTTCTTGTCCGGAGCAGTCTCCTGCACTATCACCGTTTTACATTTTTCCATGACGCCATGTTTGCTCGTCACCACTTCGCACTGCCGTTCCACCTTATAAGCATGGGAAGCGCCGCTTCCCGACACCGCAGAAATCGCGACGATGGCCACCAAGAAATAACCGGGGTGATCTTCATGCATTCCACCTTTTTCTATGCCGAAACCCGTGAGGGGCGGCGCGAACAAGAGAAAGCAAAACCTGCCCACTACAGCCAGGCAAGACATCTGCGGCAGGTGTGCGCACCACCGCCGCTCGAAAAACACTAGTCAATGCGCAATCGGCCCGAGGGGTCAATTTGAAGTCGGTGGAAAAACCATTGCTACCAATAGAGTTTGGCGATTTACCAAAGCTGTTCACCCCGATTGAACCGGTCCATTATTTCCAGCGAAAAATCTTTCGGCCCATGGGTTGACAGTATCTTCTTGTGCGTAGTCTTTCCTCGATCAGATAAAAATTCAATCGTCACGAGAGGCATCCCCGATACATCCGAATATTTGTACAGCCAATCTCTTGTCTGGGAGGGCGCTGGACTTACGGTATAGGTGACTGTGATGACGGGCCGATTGTTCCACCTGAGCCGATCGGTCATCACGATCGCGTGACTCCTATCTGGGCGCATCCAGGCTGGCAGGTCGCTATCGTGTATTAACCACGCGCAGACGAATTTCTGGCAAGGCTCGACCGGTCGGGATCCATAGATAGTGCAGCCCATCGAACTGCAGTGTTGGCATGCGTTGCCGAACGACGCTTTTGCAATAGGTGTTTCAATTTTTAACCAGCCGTGACAGCATGCAGCACACGTCAGACATTTTCTGGATATTTTACTGAGAGCCATATTTCAGCCACTCCGAAATTATCATCCGTCTTGTGTGCCAAGCGCTCAATACTACGATTAGCACGACTGTCCGCAATGGCGCAAGATGCGAGGGCGGTACCTATCCAATAACACAAACCGATTCAACTACATACAATTTTTTAACCCGAGAGTTCTCGCGGTTAAATAATTCTGGTCTTTCAGTGGCTTCCTAATTTTTGGCTTGTATGCTCAAAAAACTAATCTACCCCGATTTCCGGAAAAAACAACAGCATTACTCTTGGCGTGAATATCGATTGTAGGCCGTTGCGGCGCGCACGGTAGGCGCTGGCCCCGCCGGAGCGAGCGAGCACAATGGTGATCCTTGCTACCAAACCACACCTCACCACTAACTTCCGTTCATCAAGGTTCACAGCCCTTTTTGCCGAAACCCGAAAACCCACGCCGCCGTACTAAGCCCGATAAAGTCAGGGGGTTTTGAGACAAACGGGGTTTGAAACGGCTTTTTGGGGCGAGTGCCGGAACCGCAGTCAGGCGCTTTGGCGCTACGCCCCACAGGAAGCGGCGCTTCAACGCCGCTTGAGCGGGTTTGAGGTGTAGGTACTGGCGGAGCAGTACGTACCACATCACAAACCGGCTAAGGATTGCAGACCCAGTGAATTGAGCGTTTGGATATCGGGATTAAATTCAACTGTCGGGGCGGCTAGAGAAGCCAGCGGGCACCCACGCCAGATTCTGTATTAGGGAATAACTGAACAAGGGGGCATGCCCCCTTGTATATCCCCCACTTCAGAGGAAAACGCAGCGCAGGTTCCCGGAACTCCGGACTTGATCAGCGTTTCCTTAGCCGGCTTTGCGCTGGTTTAGGCGACATCATCGGAATCGAAATCGGCGCTTCCTGCATCCGCAAAATAGTTTGAGTCATTCTGTAATTCAGTGGGCTCTTCATTGTTCGCCACGATTTGGTTGGCTTCTGAGGGCTGTGGATTCGCGGCAGCATGTTGGCTCTGGTTGTGATTCCCCATCATGCCCTGGATACCCTGGAACAAGAAAGAACCGGCAACAACGCCGGCTGCGGTTGTCGCTACAGTCCCCAGCATTCCTGAACCCCATGAACTTGCTGGCGCTGCTGCTGCTGCTGGACGTCGGGTCGGTCCTTGTGCAGATAAGGCCATTCCTGCTGCCGGGGCTGAAGCCGGGTTGGAGGTCGGCGTTTTTCCCCAAGCATTCGGGTTCGCCAGGAAGCTACCGCTTGAGGTGGATCGAAGCTGATTCAGTTCTCCTTGAATTTTTGCCGTCTCTGCATGAGCTGCTTGTAGAGCGTATTCAAGCCCCATCGCGCGCTGCACCAGAAGGTAGACGGCATCCGGTTGCTTTGCGGTAGCCTCTCGCATCATCGCCTCTGCTTCTGCATCTTTTAGTCCCGCTTGCGCCTGTGTCATCTGTTGCAAGAAAGTCGTTACAAGCTCGCGTTCCTGGGGAGTCATTTCGATACCTCTTTCAGCTCGTTTATTTAAAGTTCATTGTCTGGGCGCGGTTCACGGCAGGGCTAACCCTAACTTCGTTGCGGATACTGTCGAGATCAACCCGACGAGAACGCGATCATTTCAGGTAGTGGGGGCTCATCGATTAATAACAAGGCTGGATCGTGCCGTCATTAATTCGTCATGCATAGAACCATTGGCGATTCTTTCAGCTTCCTGTAATGCTGAAATGACCTCATAATGCTCTTGCACCTCTGCATTCTCTGGCACCTTGATCATGCGGCCGTCCCGACAAACGCGATGTGTCGACGAAGCGTGATTACATGACGCCTGAATTCTACCTGGCGAAACAGCACAGATTGTCCCGATCGGCGTGGTTTAGCACACCGAGATCATCAGCCTTGAGCCGGTAGTGATCGAGGTCGCCACCGGAAACAACAAAAATATCGCCAGCGTCCGCCGCACTGGTTCAATGCGAGATGCGGCGACTGCAGAAACGGAAACATTCGACGAAATGGCGGCATTGGTATCTATGCTTTTTGGTGCCCTCCTCG
>CAMCYY010000027.1 GCA_945885335.1 Bordetella parapertussis | reverse complement strand
GGGCTGGCGCCGTAGCGGACAAAGCGCCTGGTCGCCTCCGGCGCACCCTCCCATTGCGGATGCGTGGCCATCACCAGGCGCGAGGCGAAATCGCGCACATGCGTGGCCACCGGCACTTCTCGGATCAGTTCCTGGAAATCAAGCACTGCCGCGGCATCCATGACGCGCTGCACGTTAGCCACTTCGGTACGTGTGGTGCGATCAATGATGGCGTTCAACTCATCCATCTGCGGATAACGCACCTTCAGCTTGAACAGAAAGCGGTCGAGCTGCGCTTCGGGCAGCGGATAGGTGCCCTCCATTTCGATCGGGTTCTGCGTGGCCAGAACGAAGAAGGGTTTGGGCAGCGGACGTGAATTGCCACCAACAGTGACAGACTTTTCCTGCATGCCCTCGAGCAAAGCCGACTGCGTCTTCGGCGTGGCACGGTTGATTTCATCGGCCAGCAGGATGTTCGCGAATATCGGCCCGGTCTGGAACTGGAAGTGTCGGCCGCCCTCGGCGTCCTGCACCATGATATTCGTGCCGACAATATCCGCCGGCATCAGGTCGGGCGTGAACTGGATGCGCGAGAACGTGAGGTCCATGCTTTCGGCCAGTGTCTTCACCAGCAGTGTTTTGCCGAGACCTGGCGCACCCTCCAGCAACACATGCCCGCCGGCCAGCATGGCAGTGAGAACCCCGGTGATGATGTCGTCGTGACCGACGATGATTTTTTCGACCTCGGCGCGCAACGCGTTGTATGCGCCGGTGAATGCTTCGACACGTGACTCCCGATTCAAGGGCCTCTCCTTTATATGGGACGGTCAAGACATATTTGTTACAGCAGGCTTCAGGGGCTTTGAAGCTATGCGCCACTGTAGCGTAAGCAAGCCAAGGCCGCAAAGCAATCAAGGCCCGCCATGCACGCAGGGCGGCAAAATACTCCGCCGCGCCCTGATTCCCTGCGCCTATCCTGCCGAGGCCATTTCGCGGCGAAAGCGACTGAGTTCCTGCAGCGTCCTGATTGGCCGGTCGAACAGGCGCGACAGATTGAGCAGAATCATGTCCATGACCTTCTTTTCCCACTGCGCGTCAAAGCCGATTTGCACGTCCAGCCAGTGCTGAAGCCAGTCAGGATCGGGGAGTCGCGACTGCACCGTATCCTGCGGATACAAGGCCTTGTTGACATGCAGATTGGTGGGATGCATCGGTTTTCCGGCGCGCCCGGCAGCAGCCATCAGCATGCCGGTGCGAGCAAAAGAAGCTTTGATACCGGTACCACCGCGCAACAGAGCGCGCTTCATGTATTGCAAATAGGCGCCACCATGACGCGCCTCGTCCCGCGCGATCAGATCGTAGATCTGGCGAATGACCGGCTCAGTGTGCCAGGCGGCGGCACACCGATACCAATGATTGAGGCGAATCTCGCCGCAGAAATGCAACATCAGCGTTTCCATGGGCGGGGCCGGATCGAACGGAAAACGCACTGCGTGCAGCTCAGCTTCCGTTGGCGCCAGATCGGGGCGGAATCTCCGCAGGTATTCCAGCAGCACCAGAGCATGTTTCTGCTCCTCGAAAAACCAGATCGACATGAAGGCGCAGAAGTCGCTGTCATCTTGGTTGTCACGCAGGAACATTTCCGTCGCAGGAAGGGCGGCCCACTCGGTGATGGCATTCATCTTGATGCTGAGCGCCTGCTCATCACTCAGAAGCGTCGCGTCAAAAGTGTCCCAGGACACGTCGCTATCCATGCTCCAGCGCACCCGTTCAAACGACCTGAACAGCGCCGGGTAAAGCATTTGGTCCTGGTTGAATTCCACAGCCGGACTCAAAGGATTGCGGCCGGTCGTGTCTGTCATACCTGATCTCCATGCCCCGGGGTTTCCAGAATTGTCATACTTTCCATATTGTCAGCTTTTCAGGCAGAGCCCGTCCGTGCGCTGCGCCACTGGGCGATTTCATCGCGGATGTCCAGCAGGCTGCCGAGCCGAGCCACGTTGTCAGGCATTCGGCGCACTCGCGCCAGCCCGGCACCACCACACCAGAGCGCAATCGACTGCGGTAGTGCCGCCCGCAACTCCGAAGCCACTTCAGCCGCTTGAATATGCGGAAAATTAACCGAAAACGACAATGCCACGATGTCACATTGATTGGCCGCACATGCCGCAGAAATTTCTCCCAGCGGCGTCTGTATGCCCAGGGACAGGCACTCGGCCCCCTCCAGCCGCAATGCTGATTCTGCCATCAGCAGGCCGAGCCCATGTTGCTCGCCCGGGAGCGTCGTCAACAGTACCCGTGGCGGCATTGCCGCGCTACCACCTTGCGGCATCGCAGCCCGCAGCACGGCAGTCAACTGCTCAGTAAACAGATGCTCTTCAAAAAGGCGAATCTCACCACGCATCCAAGCCTCGCCAATACGCACCGTCAGAGGCGTCGCAGTGTCGGTCATGAAGCGAAGCAGCCCATCGCGCAAGATAGCTTGGTGGAATGCGCTGCGCAACTCCACGCAGCGATGCGTTTTCAACAACTCCATGACCTCGTCGTGCGCAGCACAGGATGGAGCCGCCCCGGCCGTTTCCTGCCTGTCGCGGGCCAGTTTCTCCAGGTCTTCAGAGGTGAGCGAAAGGATTTTCCCGGGCCGCATTCCCGCATCCATGAGCCGCCGCGCCAGCTTCAGCTTGGCCAATTGATCTTCCGGATACAGACGCTCGCCGGCAGCAGTGCGCAACGGGACTGGGAAGCCGTAGCGGCGCTCCCATATCCGCAAGACGTCCTTGGACAAACCTGTTTCCCGTTCGACTGCTGCGATACTCAGCCCGCCTGGAGGCTTGATCAGAGGCGAGGAATTTGTCATATTTGTCCTAGACAAAACGCTTGACATCGGCGTTACAGGCGCAGATTATCCTCTTTAATTCGTTTTTGTCCAGGACAAATAGACCTGAGGGGCCTCCTCCCCCGATCCCGACGGCTATTTGTTCTGGGCACCCGATACCGCGCCATTTCTCCACAATAGGAGTTTCCGTGAACGCACCTGAACGCATTCCCTTCAAGACCGAGAACATCGCCGACATCCAGGCCTTGCCTGATCACCGGAATATTGCCATTGATGATGTCGGTATCCGCGGCCTGCGCTACCCCATTTTGGTGGCCGGGCGTGACGGCAGTTCGCAACCTACAATCGCCGACCTGCAGCTGACAGTGGCCCTGCCCCCTGACGTAAAGGGTACGCACATGTCCCGACTGGTTGAACTCATCGAGCGTTGGAAAACCCCGCTTTCCGCCGACAGCCTCCGCCAGCTTGCGCAGGCCCTGCTCCTGCGCCTGGAGGCCGAGCGCGGCACCATGGAACTGACCTTCCCTTACTTCATCCGCAAGTTCGCCCCGGTGTCCGGCGTGGAAAGTCTGCTGGATTACCAGGCCGGCGCCCGCGTCAGCGCTTCCCTCACCGGGCCGGCTGAAGTGGTGTTGTCGCTGCGCACCGCAGTCACCAGCCTGTGCCCCTGCTCTCGGGAAATTTCCGACTACGGCGCACATAACCAGCGATCGCATATCAGCATCGAGGTAACACTGTCTCCCGGACATCCGGACATCGTGCTCGATGATCTGGCACGCATCGCAGAAAACGCCGCCTCCTGCGAGATCTGGGGCATCCTGAAGCGTCCGGACGAGAAGTACGTCACTGAGCGCGCTTACGACAATGCAAAGTTTGTCGAGGATTTGATCCGCGATGTAGCGCTGGCGTTGAACGAGAACCCTGCCATCAGCGCCTATCGAATCGAAGTGGAGAACTTCGAATCCATCCACAATCATTCGGCTTACGCGCGCATCACCCGGAGCAAATAGCATTGCGCATCGCCGTCGTAGGTTCGGGCATTTCCGGGCTGGCCGCGGCATGGCTGCTGTCTAATCGCCACAGCATCACGCTGTTCGAGGCCAATGACTACGCCGGCGGTCACACCCACACGGTGGACGTGTCCCTTGAGGGCAAGACTTGCGGCGTGGACACCGGGTTCCTGGTCTTTAACGAGGCCACCTATGCAAACCTGGTGCCCATGCTCCAGATGCTGCGCGTCCCGGTGGCAAAAAGCGAAATGAGCTTCAGCCTGTCACTCGATGATCCCGCCATTGCCTGGTCCGGCACCAGCCTCGACACGCTGTTTGCGCAGCGCCGCAACCTGCTGCGGCCGGGCTTCCTGCGCATGCTGCGCGACATCCTTCGCTTCAACCGGGAAGCCGCGCAGGCGGCCGTGACTGCAGGTCCCACCGGCTCGCTGCAGGACTTCCTGGAACACGGTCGTTACAGCATCGAGTTTCGCGACTGGTACCTCGCTCCCATGGCAGCCGCTATCTGGTCGTGCCCCACGCGTACCATGCTGACGTTTCCGTTTTCCGCATTTGCCCGGTTTTTCCATAACCACGGTCTGCTCAAACTCACTGACCGGCCACAGTGGCACACCGTCGCAGGCGGTGCGCGCCAGTATGTCGACGCAATCCTTGCACAATTGCGTGGCCGCGGTGCCATTATTCACCTGAACTCACCGGTTCGCTCGGCACGTCGCGAAGCGAACGGCGTTACCATCGAAAGTCATAGCACAGAGCACTTCGATGCCCTGGTGCTTGCCTGCCACAGCGACCAGGCACTGCGCATACTCGGCGCTGATGTCACCGCCGCCGAGCACGCTGTGCTCGGCGCCATCCCCTACCAGCGCAACCGCGCCCTGTTGCACACTGACACCACATTGCTGCCGGCGCAACGCAAGCTCTGGTCGGCCTGGAACTACAGCGCCGGACGCGACAGGCCGGAAGGCCGTTCGGTCTCCGTGCATTACCTGATCAACCGCCTGCAACCGCTGCCCTTCTCACAACCGGTCATCTTGTCGTTGAATCCGCACCGCGAACCGCGACCGGAAACAATCCTCGGCGAATACGCCTATGATCACCCGATGTTCATCGCCGGCTCTGATGCCGCCCAGATTCAGCTGCCCTCGATCCAGGGACAACGCAACACCTGGTTCTGCGGCGCATGGACACGCTATGGCTTTCATGAAGACGGACTTGCTTCAGCCATTGCCGTAGCGCACGACTTTGGCATCGAGCCGCCCTGGCGCATTGGCAGCGTCGTTGGCGATTCTGCCAGCGAAACAGACGCGGCATTGCGCGCGGCCGCATGATGCATCCAACAACCCACACATCGGAAGAGTCCGCAGCCGAGCTGCTGACCGGCGTGGTCATACACCACCGGCTGCGCCCGAAAGAACATCGCTTCAGCTATGGCGTGTTCTACCTGCGCCTGCGCCTGTCGAAACTGGCGCTCGCTGGCAACCGTCTTTTCTCGATCAACCGTTTCAATCTGGCGAGCTTTCACTACAGTGACCATGGTGCGCGCGACGGCACCCATCCCCTCGCTTGGATTCGCGGACTGCTGGAACGTGAAGGCTTGGGCTGCGCCGATGGCGAAGTTGTGCTGCAGTGCTTCCCGCGCGTTCTTGGCTATGTGTTCAATCCGGTCAGCTTCTGGTTCTGCGAAGATCGCGAAGGCCGGTTACGGGCGGTGCTGGCCGAGGTCAACAACACTTTTGGCGAAACCCACAGCTACCTGCTCGCCCGGCCGGGCAACGCGCCCATCGAGACGAACACCACGCTCGAGGCGCGCAAGGTATTTCATGTTTCACCCTTTGTCGCAGTCAGCGGGGGTTACCGCTTCCGCTTCAATAGCAGGCCGACGGCTCGCACCGCCCGCATCGACTATCACGACCAGCATGGCCCCATGTTGCTTACCCGCATCGCCGGGCGTGCTGAACCGATGAGCGCGCTGCGCCTGGCCCGCGCCTTCATTGGCCATCCTTTGATGACCCTCACCATCATGGCGCGCATCCACTGGCAGGCATTGCGTCTGTGGATGATGCGTACCCCTTTTCATGCCAAACCCATTGCGCCGCTGGAGAAAATAAGTCGATGAGTTCTGTTCTGTCCACTCTGCCGCCACCCCAATCCAAGCGGCCCGCTTCCAGACCATCCAATCCGGACTCCCTGCCCGCTTTGCCGTCATGGTCAGCGCGCCTTGCCCTTGGCGCGCTTGAACGCCTCGACCAGGGCGTGCTGGAGGTGGAACTACCCGACGGTAGCAGGCGCTCTTACGGCCACGGAGAGTATTCGGCTGAAATGCACGTCCGCGACTGGGCTGTGTTCGATCGCGTGCTGCGCGGCGGAGACATCGGTTTTGCCGAGGCCTTCCTCGATGGCCAGTGGGACACGCCGGACCTGAGCGGCCTGCTTACCCTGCTTGCGGCAAATCGCGATGCGCTGGATGCCCCGCTCTACGGGAGTCTGGCTGGCCGAATCATGCACCGACTGGTACATCTGCTGCGCGCCAATACCCGCGCCGGCAGCCGGCGCAACATCGCTGCACACTACGATCTTGGCAATGATTTTTACACCCTGTGGCTTGATGCCGGCATGACCTATTCCAGCGCAATATTCAACAGCAAGTCGCAATCACTGGAAGATGCGCAGGCAGCAAAGTATCAGCGCGTGATCGACGCACTTCAGCCCGAACCCGGCAGCCGGATCCTTGAAATCGGCTGTGGCTGGGGCGCTTTCGCCGAGCGCGCCGCTGCCGCCGGCCATCATTTGACGGGCGTCTCGCTATCACGCCGCCAGCTCGAATACGCCGCCGCGCGAATCGAACGGGCCGGCCTCACCGAACGTGCACAGTTCGAGTTTCGCGACTACCGCGACATCTCCGGGCAATACGATGCCGTAGCCTCCATTGAAATGATCGAGGCGGTCGGCGAACTCTGGTGGCCCGCCTACTTCTCCCGCATCGCCACCGCACTGGTGCCGGGCGGCCGTGCCGTCGTGCAGTCCATCCTGATCGAAGACGAACTGTTCGATCGCTACCGTCGTGGCAGCGACTTCATCCAGAAATACATTTTCCCCGGCGGCATGCTGCCCTCGGGAAAGCGCTTCAGGGAACTTGCGGAGAATGCCGGTCTGTCGGTGGTTGATGATTTTCGCTTCGGTCCGGACTATGCGCGCACGCTGGAACTGTGGCGTGAACGCTTCACTGAAAAGCTCGATGCGGTGCGTGCCCTAGGCTTCGACGAACGCTTTCTGCGCATGTGGCACTTCTACTACGCTTACTGCGAAGCCGGTTTCAACAGCGGCTCCACCGATGTTGCGCAGTTCACGCTGGTGAAAAAATGAACATCGGCGCCGCGGCGCCTGTGAGACGCACCACTGCAATGCTCATATTGCTGTGGTCCTGCACTGCAGCGCCCTCGGCAGCAGCAGACACCCCGGCGCCGCTACTGCCCGTTGCAATCACCCAGGCTGCTCCAGGCCTGCAGCTGAGCGGTACCAGCACCTACCGTTGGTTCGGCCTGCAGATCTACGACGCCACGCTGTGGTTGCCACCGCCATCTTCATCGCAGGCCACGCAGCCGGACTGGTCACGCCCGCTGGTGCTGCAGCTCCGTTACGCGCGCACGCTGCGCGGCGCAGACATTGCACAGCGCTCCGTTGCCGAGATCGAAAAGCTGGGCCTTGCCACGCCGGCGCAGCAGCAAAGCTGGCTCGCGGCGATGCGCGCACTGTTCCCCGATGTCAGTGATGGCAGCACGCTGGCTGGAATCCACCTGCCCGGACGAGGCGCACGCTTTTTCCATAATGGGCAGCCCGTGGGCGACATTGACGATGCCGCCTTTTCGCGCGCCTTCTTCTCGATATGGCTGAATCCCGGTTCGAGCGCGCCTGCACTGCGTGCCGCCCTGCTCGGCCTGCGACCCTAGTGGCGACGATAACTCCGCGCGCCGATCAGCTCACCACACCCGGTCTGCTGGCCTATGCCCTGCCTGCCCTGCCGCTGGCGGCGGCCGCCCTGCCTATCTACGTGCACCTGCCCAATCTTTACGGCGGTGTGCTCGGCATGAACCTCGCACTGCTGGGCGCGGTACTGCTTGTCGCCCGGCTCGCCGACGCCTTGATCGATCCGCTGCTGGGCGCGCTGGCCGACCGCTGGCAGCGGCCGCAGATCCAGATTGGCGCCGGCATGCTGTTGCTGGTGGCAGGATCCCTCCTCGCCTTTCATCCACCGGCCGATGGCCAATGGCTGTGGGCCTGGCTGGCCCTGTCACTGGTGCCGCTTTACTTTGGCTACAGCCTGGCCAGCATCAATCATCTGGCCTGGGGTTCGCTGCTCGGTGCCACGCCGCATGAGCGCACCCGTGTCGCCGCCTGGCGGGAAGGTTTCGGCCTCGCCGGCGTTATCGCCGCCAGCCTGCTGCCCATGCTGCTCGCGACAGGCATCGACCAGGGTTTGGCGCGGTACAGCCTGATGCTCGCCGCGCTGGCCATTGCCTGTACCTTGGTCATGAAGATTGCAGCACCTTCGCCGCACTACCCGCAAGCACCGACACGCGCCCTGTCCTTACGTGCCCTGTTCCTTCCCCTGGGGCACCCCGGGTTCCGTCATTTGTTCGCAGTGTTCATGCTCAACGGGATTGCCAGCGCATTGCCGGCGACGCTGGTGCTGTTCTTCATCAGCGATGCGCTCGGCCTGGAGCGTGATGCAGGCACCTTTCTCGCCGCCTATTTTGGCGCCGGGGCAGTCGGCCTGCCCTTGTGGATGTCCATTTCACGTCACATTGGCAAGGTCCAGGCGTGGCGCGCCGCAATGCTGCTTGCCGTCGCGGGATTTGCCGGTGCCTGGATGCTGGGCAGCGGCGACTTCGCCGGATTTCTTGCCGTCTGCGTGATCTCGGGGCTCGCCCTGGGTGCCGATCTTGCATTGCCACCGTCGTTGCTCGCCGACTTGTTGCGTACATCGGCAGAGCAGCCAGGAAAAGCCGAAACCAGGGGATCCGGGCCGATCGGTGCTGGCGCTCCCGAAACCATCGGCGCCGGCGCTTCCGAAACCACCGGCGCTGGCGCTCCCGAACCAATCGGCGCTGGCGCCTCTGCCGGCCTGTGGAACTTCGCCACCAAACTCAACCTTGCACTGGCGGCTGGCCTTGCACTGCCCTTGCTGCAATTCACCGGCTACACGCCGGGTGGCAGCTACACCGCACCGCTGTACTGGGCCTACTGCCTGCTGCCCTGCGTACTCAAACTCGCCGCTGTTGCGCTGCTTTCGGTTCAGCCGCCTTCCCGCCACATCATTCCTTCCGTGGAGACACGCTCATGAAACGCCGCTTGACCGCACTCATCCTCGCACCCCTTCTGTTCCTTGCCGGCTGCGCCGGTATTGACCCGCAGATCTACGCCAACGAACAACCCAGACTCGATTTGTTTCGTTACTTTGCCGGCAACGTGGATGCCTGGGGCCAGTTCACCGACCGCTCGGGCAAGGTGGTCAAGCGCTTTACCGTGGACATCCGCGGCACGGTCTCCGGCGAAACGCTGACACTCGAGGAAGACTTCCGCTACTCTGACGGCACCAAGTCACGGCGTGTCTGGAACATCAACCGGGTGGCCAATGGCCGCTACACGGGCACCGCCGAAGATGTGATCGGAATCGCCAATGGCACTACGGCTGGAAACGCTTTACGATGGAATTATGTTCTCGCCCTCCCCGTGGACGGACGTACCTGGCAGGTTGACTTCGATGACTGGATGTACCTGCAGGATGACGCCGTGATGCTCAACACCTCGGTGATGTCGAAGTTCGGCATTCGCCTCGGCGAGGTCAATCTCAGCTTCCGCAAGCGCAGTTGAACAACCGCAAAAGCTGAACACACCATGCTCTTTCCACCCAACCCGCCCATTGCATCCTTCGCCGGACAGCGCATCTGGATCGCCGGCGCTTCAACCGGCATCGGTGCCGCCACTGCGAAGCAGTTCATCGCTGCCGGCGCGCGTGTGGCTGTTTCGGCGCGCTCGGCCGACACCCTGCAGCGGGAGTTTGGCGACAGCGCCCGGGTTTTGCCTTGCGACGTCACTGATGCGACCGGGTTGCAGGGGGCCGCAGACACGCTGATCAACGAATGGGGCGGCATCGACCTCGTCATCGCCATGGCCGGCACTTATTCAACCATGCGCGCCGACACCCTGGATCTGGATGCCGCAAAGCGCATCGTGGAGGTGAACCTGAACGGTGTCTTCAACCTGTTTGCCGCAGTACGCCAGCAATTGCTCAAGCAAGCCAGCGGCGGCTTTGCCATCGTCGCAAGCGTTGCGGGCTATGGCGGCCTGCCCAACAGCATGGCCTACAGCGCATCCAAGGCCGCCTGCATCAACCTGGCACAGTCGATGTGGATGGATCTCCGAAATCGGGGCGTCGCCGTGACCGTCATCAATCCGGGCTTTGTGCGCACGCCACTCACGGCAACCAACCCCTTTCCCATGCCCTTCCTGATTGACGCCGATGAAGCAGCGCGGCAAATTCTCAAGGGCCTGGCGCGCGGTGAATTCGAGATCCATTTCCCGAAAGCGTTCTCGCGTATGCTCAAGCTGCTCAACCTGCTGCCGCACGGCCTGTACCTGCGGCTGGTGAAAAAAGGCACGCGGATGTGAGCACGCCGGATTTGAGCACACCCGCTGTGAGCACACCAGTGGACAATCCCCTGGACTGCCTCGTCGAGTGGTTCGAGACCCTGACGCCGGAGAGCGTGACCAGAACCGCGGCGTTCTACGCGCCCGGTGCCGCGTTCAAGGACCCGTTCAATGAGGTCACAGGGGTGGAGCGCATCGAACGCATCTATGCGCATATGTTCGGGCAGGTACTGGAACCGCGCTTTCATGTGCTCGAGCGCATTCGGGATGGCAGCAAGGTCGTGCTCATCTGGGAGTTCCACTTCCGCACCGCGAAAAGCACACCGGTCACCATCGTTCGCGGCGCCAGCCATCTGCACTTCAGTCCAGACGGCCTCATCACAATGCATCGGGACTACTGGGACGCTGCCGAAGAACTGTATGCCAAGACCCCGGGCCTTGGCATTCTGATGCGCTGGCTGAGCAGCAGGCTGAAGACGCCGCAGGTCTGACCCCGCCGGGAACTTACCGGCCGCGCGCCTTCAACTGCGCATCAAGCCGCGGATAAACACGGCGCGCATTGCCTTCATAGATCTTGTGACGGTCACTGGCACTCAAACTGGCCGATTCGATGTAGCGCTTGGTATCGTCGAAGTAATGGCCGGTCTCCGGATCGATGCCGCGTACGGCGCCTATCATCTCGGAGGCAAACAGCACGTTGTCCACCGGAATCACCTTGGTCAGCAGGTCGATGCCCGGCTGGTGGTAGACGCAGGTATCAAAGAAGATGTTCTTCAGCAGATGATCCTTGAGCAGCGGCTTCTTCAGTTCCTGGGCCAGACCACGGTAGCGCCCCCAGTGGTACGGTGCAGCGCCGCCGCCATGCGGGATAATGAACTTGAGCGTCGAAAAATCCTTGAACAGGTCTGATGTCAGGCATTGCATGAAGGCCGTGGTATCGGCATTGATGTAGTGGGCACCCGTGGTGTGGAAACAGTCGTTGCAGCTGGTGCTGACATGGACCATGGCCGGAATGTCCAGCTCCACCATTTTTTCGTAAATCGGGTACCAGTAGCGGTCAGACAATGGCGGGCTGGTCCAGTGGCCTCCTGAGGGGTCAGGATTCAGGTTGATGCCGACAAACCCGTATTCATTCACGCATTTGTCGATCTCGGCGAGGCAGGTTTTCGGGTCCACGCCGGGTGACTGGGGCAGCATGGCAGCCCCGACAAAGTGCTCCGGAAACAGCTGGCTAACCCGATGGCACAGCTCGTTGCATATCGCTGCCCAGGTTGATGAAACCTGGAAATCGCCGATGTGATGCGCCATGAAACTGGCACGCGGCGAGAAGATGGTCAGGTCCGAGCCGCGCTCTTTCATTTTGGCCAGCTGATTGAGCTCAACACTTTCCCTCAGTTCGTCGTCGCTGATCTTCAGATCGGACGCTTTCGGCATCGCGACCGGTTCCTTGATTGCGGCTACCTGGCGGTTGCGCCAATCTTCCAGCGCCTTGGGGGCCGTTGTGTAATGGCCGTGACAGTCAATGATCATTGTGCAGTCTTTCTCGGAACGGGATGCCGGTCATTCCGGCTTGATGTTGGCCTTTTTCACCAACTCACCCCAGCGCTTCTGTTCGCTCTGGATGAAGTCGGCATACTCTTTCGGGCTGGACCCAACGGCGATGACATCATCGGCATTCAGGCGGTCAAGCACTGCCTTGCCTTTGAGCGCCTTGGCCGACTCATCTGAAAGACGTTTGATCACATCTGCCGGCAGCTTGGCCGAACCGTTAAGTCCGTACCACTGCGTGGTTTCGTATCCGGGGAAGCCCTGCTCGGCCACGGTGGGAACATCAGACAGCAGTGACGAGCGCTGGCTGGCGCCGATGGCAATCGGACGAATCTTGCCGGCCTTGATGTGCGGCATCAGGGGCGGCGTTCCCAGGGCGGCAAAGTTATTGCGCCCGGCCACCAGATCGATGAGTTGCGGACCCGTGCCCTTGTAGGGAACATGCAGCAAATTGATCTTCGATACCAGCTTGAGGTATTCCGTGGCCAGATGTCCCGCCGATCCAATACCGGCCGAGCCATAACTCAGATCGGTCCTGGACTGCGCCAGTTTCACGAATTCGCGCAAGTCTTTCACCGGCACGTCGGTATGCACCACATAGAGTTGCGGCACCTTTACCCAGAGTGAAATCGGCGCAAAGTCCCTGTTGGTGTCGAATGGCAGCTTTTCGAACATGAACGGGTTCACCGCCATGGTGCCGATGTGGCCGACGACGAGGGTGTAGCCATCCGGCGGAGCGCGAAGCACCTCCTCCATTGCGATGTTGCCACCAGCGCCAGGCTTGCTGTCCAGAATCCATTGCTGGCCCATGTTCTTGGTAAGTTCCGTGGTCACCAGCCGCGCGATGATCTCGGTGGTGCCGCCAGGGGCAAAGGGATTGACCAGACGGATGGGCTTGTTCGGATAGGCTTGGCCCATTGCCGCAAGAGGGGCTGCAGCCAGCAGGCTTCCGGCCAGGCACAGAGATAGTTTCAGGTTCGGGTTCATGCAGTCTCCTTGATTGAGTTCATCGATTTCAGTTCTTGTCCAGGTCGTCCGCGCTGTCCACATAGCGCAGCCCGAGCTTTTCCAGCGAAGGACGCATGGCGTTGAGGTCCAGTGCCAGCTCGCCGCTCTCGTAGCGCTTGCGCGCGCCGGCCTCCTTGTCCTGGCGTGCCCGCGCGGCAAGGCTGACCGCCTTCGCATCAGCCAGCGGCACAACCACCACACCGTCATCGTCGGCAACGATCACATCACCGGGCGCCACAGCCACGCCGGCACACACCACCGGCAGGTTGACATTACCCAGCGTGGACTTCACTGCCCCTTTGGCGGAGATCGCGCGCGACCAGACGGGGAACTTCATGCGTGTCAGCTCCTGGATGTCGCGGCAGCCGACATCGAGGATCATGCCTTTCACCCCGTGTGCCATCAGTGAAGTGGCGATCAGTTCGCCGACCATTCCGTCAGTATTGTCCGCAGTGCAGCCAACAACCATCACATCGCCCGGCTTGCACTGCTCGATCGCAACATGAATCATCCAGTTGTCACCCGGATGCACCAGCACGGTCACCGCGCTGCCGGCAATGGCCGCACCGGGCCAGATCGGTCTCATGTAGGGCTTCATCAGGCCGATGCGTCCCATGGCCTCGTGCACAGTGGCGGTTCCCGCCTCGTTCAGCACGGCCACAATGGCCGGATCAGCACGGGGAATGTTTCGAACAACGACAGTTTTCATGAGCTTCTCTCCTGATTGTTCCTGCTAATCGTTCCAGTACAGCCGGGTCGGGTTGTCCACCAGCACCTTGTGCCGCAGGGCTACATCGCTGGTGAAGGCGGCAAACAGGTCCACCAGTTCGCCGTCATTGGGCATCCACTTGACGTTCGGGTGCGGCCAATCCGTGCCCCACAGGATCTGGTCGGGCGCAGCTTCCATCAGCGCCCGTGCAAACGGAATGGCATCGTGGAAAGGCTTGCCGGTACTTGAAACACGCTCGGCACCGCATACCTTCACCCAGGCCAGCGGGTTTTTCATGAGATCAAGCAGGATGCGAAACGGCTCTTGGTCCAGACCCGCAGCCGCCTCCACCCGCCCCATGTGGTCCACGACAAAAGGCACCGGGATGCGGCGGATAAGATCGGCATGACCGGGAATGTCGCGGGCGTCAAAATGCAACACCACGTGCCACCCAAGTGGCTTGATGCGCGCCAGCATGCGCTCGAAGTCCGGTATCTGCGGCGCGCCACCCAGGTGCGCTACGAAGTTGTAACGAATGCCGCGAATGCCACCGGCGTGCAGGTCTTCGAGCTCACGGTCAGTAATCTCCGGCTTCACCACCACTACCCCGCGATAAGCGCCCTTGCTGCGCGCAATGCCATCCAGCGTGACGCGCAGATCGGTGCCATGCGGCGCCGCGTGCACGATCACCGCGCGACTGATGCCCAGATGGGCATGCAATGCCTGCAATTGCTCGAAGCCCGCGTCCGGCGGAAGGTACGGCGTGCCCGGGACATATGGAAATTTCGCCGCCGGCCCGTAAATATGACAATGGGCATCGCAGGCGCCGGGCGGCAGCTTGTACGTTGGTGTGACCGGGTTGGGATCCGGCGGCGGAATGGTCTTCATTGCACTCCTGGAGCCTGCACTGGGATTGCGATTCCGGAACCGGTTCAGGCCGCGAGCCGCGTGGCCTGTTTACCGTCCCAGACGGCGGACGGAATCAGGACTTCGCCACGCATGATCAGTCGCGCCGTGCGCAGCAGCGCCGAACGCGTGACGTTCTGCGGATTGGCCGGGTCGAGCCCGAGTTCAACCGAGAACTCGCCGGTCGGATGCTCCACCGAGACGACCTTGGTGTCGCCCGAGGGCAGCACGGCAATGCCCTCGGCCACCGAACCCTGCAACACGCAGGCCGTGGCCACAGTCACCGCACCGAGCACGCCCACCGCCGAGTGGCAATCGTGTGGAATGAAAGTGCGGGTGCAGATGCCAGAGCCGGATGTTGGCGCGGCGATCAGGCACATCTTGGGCACCACCATCTTCGTGACGTCACCCAGATTCATCAGCGGGCCGACCTTCAGCCGGATCGCCTCCAGCCGCGCTTTGAGTTCGGTATCGGCGTTCAACGCATCCTTGCTTTCATAGCCGGTGCGCCCCAGGTCGGCAGCGCGAATCAGCACCACCGGCATACCGTTGTCGATGCAGGTCAATGCCACGCCATCGATGACATCGCGCACATTCTTTGTGGGCAGCAGGCTCTTGCACACCGAGCCGGCGGTATCGAGGAAATTGATCTTGATCGGCGCCGAGGAGCCCGGCACGCCGTCGATGCGTGCATCGCCGTCATACCGTATGCGGCCGCCGGGCGTCTGCAGGATCACATCGCAGAGCATGTCCGTATTGAGGGTGAGGATGCGCAGCGTCGTCTCGTCGCCCTGCGCTTTCACCAGGCCACGCTCCAGCGCAAACGGTCCGACTGCGGCGAGCATGTTGCCGCAGTTCGGCGTGTAATCCACGCGCGCCTCCTCGATCAGAACCTGGCCAAACAGGAAGTCGAGGTCCACGCCTGGACGCCTGGAGCGGCTGACAATACCGATCTTGCTGGTCAGCGGATCGGCGCCGCCCAGACCATCGATCTGGCGGTCATCGGGCGAACCCATGGCCGCCAGCAGCACGCGATCGCGCAGCGCCGGATCGGACGGCAGGTCGGACTCGAGAAAAAACGGGCCGCGCGAAGTACCTCCGCGCATGAACAGACAGGGAATGGCGGTTTGCATGGTTTGCTCCTTGGGCAGATGCCCGCTTCAGATACCTTTGAGGACCGGCTTTCCTGCGAGCGCAGAAACTGCCTTACTCCTTCTTCAGTCCGGCGATGCGCGCGGCCTCGCGCGAGTTTTCGTAATCCTGGCGTATAAAGGTGCCAAAACCGGCCGGAGTCATCTGTTCCGGCGTCGCCATTACTGCGCCGAGTTCCCGGAAGCGTTCAATCGTGGCAGGCGTGCGCAATGTGGCAAGCAGCGCCGACTGCAAGCGCGCAATGACATCGCCTGGCACGCCGGTCGGGGCGAGAATTCCGATATAGCTTCCTGCGATGAAATCCTTGACGCCGCCTTCCATCATCGTCGGGACATCGCCTGCGAGTTCGCTGCGCCGGGCAGAGGCAACGGCAATGAAGCGCAGTTTGCCTGCTCGATGAAGCGGAAGTGCGGAGGAAAACTCGGTCATCGCCCCCTCTATGCTGCCGCCAACAATATCCGGCAGCATGGCACCGCCACTCTTGTAGGGCACGTGCAGCAGCTTGGCGCCGGTCTGCGCATTGAATCGCTCCAGCGTCAGGTGCGTCGCACTGCCGATGCCGGAGGTGGCAATGCCGATCTGTTGACGTTTGGACAACTCAACCAGTTCCGCAACCGTCCTGGCGGCCACTGCGGGATTGACAACCAGCGCGTGCGGCACGTTGCTGGTCAGTCCGATCGGCGCGAAATCCTTGAGTGAATCGTAGCCGGGATTCAGTTGCACGAAAGGATTCACGGTCAACGGTCCGTTAGACCCTGAAAGGAGGGTATAGCCGTCCGGCGCAGCTTTCGCGACCTGCGCCGCGCCGACGCCGCCACCTGCACCCGGACGGTTGTCGACCAGAACGGGCTGGCCCAGCGCCTGGGCCATGCCGGCGGCAACCAGGCGCCCCACAATGTCGGCATTGCCGCCGGGGGCAAGGGGAACGATCAATCGTAGGGGCTTGTCCGGATACGCCGCGAACGCGGAGTTTGGCAGCAAACCGAGCAGTGGCACGGAACCCAGCGCCTTGAGCACGGCGCGACGCGACAGTAACTTGACAGGTGAATTCATGGAAACCTCCTCGATTTATGCCACTTGATTGTGCATCGACATCAATTCGCATGCGCGTTGAGCAGAAACGCCAGCGTGCGTGCATGCGCGGACTCCGCCGCTTCTTTGACATGGACATTCGCCCTTGCCTCATTGGCAAACGCGTGCCCGGCCTCATAGATGTGCGTCGCCGCCGAAGGAATCGCCTTCCTGACAGCCTCGATGATTTCGGGCGTGGAATTGGGATCAGAGGCACCAAAATGAAACATCATGGGGCACCTCGGTGGTTTTGCAAGAAAGGACTGCAGGGCAGTTCCGTAGAAAATGGCGGCCCCCCGCAGCGGCAGTTCGCCGGCGCAGCGCAGCGCGAGCCCCCCGCCCCAGCAAAAGCCGATGATCGAAACACCCTTGCCGCGTTCCAGTCGCGTCACGGCCGCAGCAATATCAAGCAGGACCTTGTCCTTGTCGAGGCCATTCATCACCTGACGGCCGCGATCCGGCTCGTTGAATGGCACCAACGTCCCGGGTGCCGCGCGATCGAACAGCGCCGGAACCACCACATCGAATCCGTGATTCGCATAGGACCGTGCCACTCCCTTGAGTTGATCGGTTACGCCAAAAATCTCCTGAAGTATCACGATGCCGCCGCGCCTCTCCCCGACCGCGGGAACCTCGAATGCGTCCAGCGCAAAGCCATCTGCCGCCTTCAATTGCACCATCGTCCCGCTGACTTCCGACATGCCCACTCCATGCGTGATATCTGATATCACATTCTTGGCCGCAACCAGACAAAAGGAAATAGCATTATCTGACTAGTAGATATATCATTTTGCGATAACCCATCCAGCCCGGCGCCTTCATGGACATCAAGCAACTCGATTACTTTGTGCATGTCGCCGAACTCGGCAGTTTCACGAAGGCGGCGGCACTGCTGTCGATTGCGCAGCCGGCGTTAAGCCGCCAGGTGCGCCTGCTGGAAATCGAACTGAAGCAGAACCTGCTCTACCGCAACGGCCGCGGCGTCAGCATGACCGATGGCGGCAAGCGCCTGCTGGAACATGCACGTGGCATCCTGCAGCAGGTAGACCGGGCGCGCGACGAGTTGGGCCGCGCGGTGGGCACGCCAGTGGGCCGGATCACCGTGGCAGCGCCGCCCAGTGTCGAAAAATTTCTCACCGTGCCGCTGGTAAAGCGCTTCAGCACGGAGTTCCCGGCAGCGAATCTGGCCATGATCAGCGGGCTGTCGTTCTACATCCTCGAATGGCTGACAACCGGGCGCATCGACATAGGCATCGCCTACAACCCCGCGCCCTCGCCGGCGGTGGAGATCATTCCCTTTCTCGAGGAGGAACTGTTCCTCATCTGCCCGCCGCGCTCAGCCGGCAAGGCCACGCCGGCCGGCCCCGTGCCCCTGAAAGACCTGCCACGTTATCCGCTCATCATTCCCAGCCGCCCTAACGCCATCCGCATGCGCCTGGAAACGCAAATGGCCGGCATCGGGATCAAGCCCGAAGTGGCACTGGAGATTGACGGCGTGCCAGCCATCCTTGATCTGGTACTGGAAGGTTACGGTCATGCCGTGCTGCCCATGAATGCAGTGCGCGGATACCCGGCAGACCGCTTCACGGTGCGGCGCTTCTCGCGACCGCTGACCACGCACCTGAACCTGGTCATCCCGGCACAGCGCCCCGCTACACCGTTGATGCGCATGACACTCGACCTCATCCGGGAAATCGGGCCGGGGGTGCTGGCACCGCAAAAGCAAGCTCAGTCGGCTGGCCGGACACGACGCACATAGTCGCGCAACTCCGCCCTCTTTCGCGCACTGCTTTTCCGAATGTGCAGAGGTGGCCGTATCGCGACCCATGCAAGTCTGACTGACTCAATGTTCATTGAGGCCGCCTGTGTAGCCGGCATGAAGTGCACCAGCGCCTGATGCTGGGGGAACAAGGGCGCGATTACTTTGCAACCCAGTGGGGATCACCGCATGCCCGTACCCACCGTTCAGCAGCGCGGACTGAAAAGCAGGCTCATGGCATCGCCAAATCCATAAGCCTGCCCCCCTCAATCAGTCGCCCTTGATGCCGGTGGCCGAGATGACCTTGCCCCACTTCTCATGGTCGCTGCGTATGAGCTGCATGAACTGCTCGCGCGTCTGCGGCGCAGGCTCCACGCCCTCGGTGGCCAGGCGATCCTTCACGTCAGCCGTCTGCAGTGCGCTATTGATGCTGCGATTCAGTGTGTCGGCGATGGCCGCCGGGATCTTCGCCGGTCCCACCACCCCATACCACGAGGCCGCGGAGAAATTCGGAAAGCCGGATTCAGCCACCGTGGGCACGTCCGGCAGTGCCGAGGCTCGCCGCGTGCCAGTGGTGGCCAGCGCCAACAGCTTCCCGGATTTCACCTGGCCCATGATCGCAGCTGCGGCGGGAACCAGCATCATCTGCACCTGACCGCCCATGAGGTCGGTGATGGCGGGACCAGCGCCCTTATAGGGAATATGCGTGATATCGGTGCCGGTGCCTATCCTGAACAACTCTCCCACCAAGTGCGAACCCGACCCGTTGCCTGGCGAGGCGTAATTGAACCTGCCGGGCTGGGCCTTGGCCAGGGCCACCAGTTCCTTGACGCTGCGCGCCTTCACCGCAGGGTTGATGGTCAGCAGGTAGGCGTACTCGGACAGGCGCCCCAGCGGCGTGAAGTCGGCAATGGGATCATAGTTGAGATCGGGCTTGAGCAGCTTGGCGATGGGCTGACTGCTGGACATCACCAGGATGGTGTAGCCATCGCCGGGGGCGCGTGCGACGAACTCGGCCGCCACGTTTCCGCCGGCGCCAGGTTTATTATCGATCACCACCGGCTGGTTAAACTGCTCGGACATCTTGGGGCCCACTGTGCGCGCCATCAGGTCGTTGCCCCCGCCAGGCGTGAAGCCGACGAGGAAGCGTATCGGCTTGTTCGGGTAGGCCTGGGCCTGCGCCAGTACCGGGGTCAGTGCTGCCAGCGCGGCAATCACGCATTGGGTCATTTGTCTGTTCATGTTCTCTCTCTTGTGAATAATCTGGAATTATTGTGATTCGCCAATTAACAACCTGCGCTGACGATGACTTCATCCCCAGCCATTTGCAGCTTCGTCTTGAAACGGTCGGAATATTTCTGGATGTCCGCCAGCGCAGCAGCCTCATCGGCGGCCTGGCAGAAGGAAATCTCGCCATTGTCGGCCTGGCGCACCAGCATGAATGCAATCCGACTCACCTGGTTACTGTCGTCGAAACTCACGCGCGGCACCACGCCCACCCAGCCACGCAGGAAGCGCTTGTTGCTGCGGATAAAGCAGAAGCTCGAGAGACCGTAGAAAATCGGCTTGCCCTTGTAGACCTCGATGCCCAGCGGATAATGCTCGGCATGCGCCATCACCACATCGGCGCCGGCATCGATTGCAGCATGGGCAATCTCGCTCTGGAAGTCGAGGACATCGCCCTTGTGGCCCATGTGATGCGAGGACACCACGATGTCCGCCTGTGCCCTCAACGCCTTCACGTCCTGCCTGAATTCCTCCATGTACTTCGGATCAACCCAGGTGTGGATTTTCGGTGGCAGCCCCGGACGGTTCGGCGGCAGCGTGCCGTCCTTGTAATACACCGGCTCGAAGGCCGTGTGCACCTTGATGACTGCGACACCGGGGCTGTGCTCGGCCGCCTCGTGGTGATTGGGCCAGTACTGCGAAGTACGCTGCATGAACCCAAAGCGCTTGCCATTGCGCGTGACCACGGCAGGCCTGAGCGCCTCGGCCTTGTTGGCACCGGTGCCCACGTGCGGAATGCCCAGCTTGTCCAGCGTGGCGTTCGAAGACAGGATGGCCTTGTGGCCGTAGTTCTGGTTGTTTGCATTGCCCACGCAATGAAAGCCGGCATGCACCAGCGCCTTGCCGGTCGCAGTCGGCGCCCAGAAACCGTCATAGCCGGACTGCAGGTCGGCCATCATCTGGCCACGCGGCACAGCGGGGTCATAAAGACAGCATTCGAGATTGCCGAACACGCAGTCGGCCTTGGCGAGCGTGTCTCGAACCTTCCGGAACGGCACTTCAGTATCTTCGACGCCAAGCAGATTGACGTCACCGGTAAGTATGATTGTGGATGCCACAGCCCTCTCCTTTGTTCACTGCTGAATTGCGGATCACAAGAGCGTCCGCTGTTTTTTTCTGAAGCCTGGTACGAAAACCCGGCGCTCAGTCCATCCACCCCTTCGCACGCTGCTCGGCCACAACGCGATCGACGATGGCTAGTGCATGGCCGAGGTAGTTTACCGGATTGAGAACGGCACGCACCTCCTCGACGGTCAGCGCGTCCCTCACCTTCTTGTTCTCCATCAG
>CAMCYY010000026.1 GCA_945885335.1 Bordetella parapertussis | reverse complement strand
TACCCGTTGATTGGCGGGAATGTTGACGCGTTCAGTGGCCCTAAGGCAGCTCATCCGTAATGAGAAGGTCGGGTGTTCGATTCATCTCTCCGGCACCCAATCACAGCGGTCAAAGCTAGGGAATAACTGAACAAGGGGGCATGCTCCCCTTGTATATCCCCCACTTCAGAGGGAAACGCAGCGCAGGTTTCCATAATTCCGGACTTGATCAGCGTTTCCCTAGATATCGTCAACCCGGATCCCCGGTATCTTCCCGTCGATGACTGCTTTTCCTGCGATCAGTGCCACCGCCGCGGCGCCCGCCCGGGTGTCGTAGAACTGCTTCGGGTACTTGGTCCAGATCTGCTTTTCCCTGGTCTCGCCCGTCGCTGCATCGCGTTTCGTGATGTACAGCGTGGGCTGCCAGCGGTCGCCGCCGTCTTTGCCGAAGCCATCCGCATGTATCTCAAATCCCTTGTATTTCACGCCTTCGGCCATGCCTTCTCCCTTTTTGAATCTGGAATGATGCATTTTTCGAGAGCCGGGCGGGTCTGCTTTATTTTTCTGGAAGAGCAGATTCCGCGCTGTGCTCGAAATGACATTGCTGTTGATGCGAACTGAAGCAGGTTTTAAGCATACTCGGCAAACCTGCTTTGCCGGCCGGGTACTATGATTTGCGGCGCCCCGCCCCTATCCTGTGCGACTGCCTCTTGAATTCCGGCATGCCAGACCGGAAGAAAAAGAGGCGGGTTGCTGCCAGGCCCACGAGGAGAATTTAACCATGATTCGCTTGCTGAGTATCGCTGCTGTTCTTGCATCCGCCGCTTGTGGTGCGGCCCACGCCCAGGGAGCAGCCGACGTCTTTCCCTTAAAGCCGGTACGCATCATCGTCGGCAATGCCCCTGGTGGCGGAACCGATACGGTTTCGCGTCTGGTTGCGGCGCGGCTGACCGAGCGCTGGAAATATCCCGTCGTGGTCGAAAACCGCGCGGGGGCCAGCGGACGCATCGCGCAGGATGAAGTTGCCAAGGCCGCTCCGGACGGTCACACGCTGCTGCTGGGTGGGAATTCACTGGTGATCGGCATGCTGCTCAAGCGCATTCCCTATGACGTCCGCAAGGCCTACGACCCCATCGTCCAGCTGACCACGCAGTCTTACCTGATGGTAGCCCACCCTTCGGTGCCGGCGTCGACAGTCAAGGAATTGGTGGCCTACTCCAAGAGCAGGCCTGGCGTGCTGAACCATGGAACTGCCGGCCCCGGTTCATTGGCGCACCTTGGAATGTCGTTGTTTGACGTATTGTCCGGAACGCAGATTACCCACATCCCCTACAAGGGTGGCGGGCCGGCCATGGTTGACTTGCTAAGTGGCAGGACCCAGGTGCTGCTGGGGCCGTCGGTCTCGGTCATCTCCCACGTTCGCAGCGGCAAGCTGAAGCTGCTGGCAGTGTCCGCAGAAAAGCGCGTGTCGTCCATGCCGGACCTGCCGACCATTGCAGAGTCCGTTCCCGGCTACGAACTAAGCAATACCTACGGTTTCTATGCGCCCGCAGGCACCCCCTCGGCAGCGACTGCGATCATCAACCGCGAATCCAATCTGGTCATACGAACGCCTGAGTTTGTGTCCAAGCTCGCCGCCGATGGTGTGGAAGCAGCGCCTCCCAACACCGCCGCTGAGTATCGCAATACCATTGAGCGCGAGTACCAGAAATGGGATAGGTTCTTCAAGACCCCGGGGCTGAACATGGAGTCGTTTTTGGAAGGTTGATTCCCAAGCGTAACAGGCAGGATTGCATTGAACGCCTTAAAGGAGAAACAGATCATGATTCGCTTGCTAAGCATCGCCTCCGCCGTTGCACTCGCCGTCTCGGGTGCAGTCCATGCCCAGGCCAAACCTGACGCATATCCGACGAAGGCGGTTCGCATCATTGTCGGCAATGCGCCCGGGGGTGGCACAGACACCGTTGCGCGCCTGGTCGCGGCACAACTGACCGAGCGCTGGAAGAATCCCGTCGTGGTGGAGAACCGCGCCGGTGCCACCGGTCGCATCGCACAGGAGGATGTTGCTAAAGCGGCGCCGGATGGCTACACGCTCCTGCTGGGCAGCAATGCGCTGGTGATCGGCATGGCGCTGAAGCGCATCAATTTTGACATCCGCAAGGCCTACGATCCCATTGTGCAGATGACAACGCAGTCCTACCTGCTGGTGGCGCATCCCTCGGTGCCGGCAAATACCATCAAGGAACTGGTTGCCTATGCGAAGGCCAAGCCCGGCATGCTGAATCACGGCACAGCTGGCAACGGCTCGATGGCCCATCTGGGCATGTCGCTGTTTGATGTACTAACCGGAACGCAGATCACCCACATTCCCTACAAGGGCGGCGGACCGGCGATGGCTGACTTGCTGAGCGGGCGTACCCAGATTCTGCTTGGGCCATCGGTATCGGTCATCCCGCATGTGCGCAGCGGCAAGCTGAAACTGATTGCGGTGTCGGCAGAAAAGCGTGTTCCGTCCATGCCGGACTTGCCGACGGTTGCCGAAGCGGGCTATCCCGGCTACGAATTGAGCAATACCTATGGCCTGTATGCCCCCGCGGGAACCCCCGTGGCCGTGATCAATACAATCAACCGTGAAGTCAATCAGGTGATGCGTCAGCCAGAGTTTCTCGCGAAGCTCACCGCAGATGGCGTGGAAGCCGCCCCGCCGAACACGCCGGCGGAGTACCGCGCGTCGGTCGAGCGCGAGTTCCAGAAATGGGAAAAATTCTTCAAGACGCCGGGTCTGGATGTTGAATCCTTCAATTAGATGCCGTGTACAGATCACGAGTGGGTATAGGTACATGCTTGCCTGCCATGTGAGCGGCAATAACAGAAAGGAACGAAATGTCGGCTAACCGGATTTTTGCGGCGGTCGCAGGCATGGGGCTGTTTTTGGGATCGGCGATCGTATTGGCGCAGGCGGATTCATTTCCGACGAAGCCCATCATGGTCGTCGTGCCGTTTCCCCCCGGCGGGACTTCAGATCAGGAGGCAAGGTTGCATACCGCCAAAATGATCGAAAACACGCGCTGGACAATCGTGATTGAGTACAAGCTCGGGGCTGGGGCGACAGTCGGCGTTGGCTATGTCGCAAAAGCGGCGCCAGACGGATACACCTTGCTATCTGGTACCTCCAGCTTTGTTGCGGCGCCTGCTGTCTACAAGTCGATTACCTATGATCCGATCAGGGATTTTGCCCCCGTCGTTCTCATGAACAAGCGCGCAAGCCTGTTTGTCGTCCACAGTTCCGTGCCGGCGAGAACGTTTGGGGAGTACGTGGCTTATGTAAAGGCCAATCCAGGCAAGGTCAACGTGGGGACTTCCGGATTGGGCAGCGCACCGCACCTTGGCGGCGCGCTGTTACATGACATGATCAATGCCGATGTGGCCTACGTGCATTACAAAGGGTCCAGTCAGATGAATATTGATCTGGCTGCAGGCAGGATACAGTCGAACATCGGCTTGCTTGCGATCCTGCCTTTGGTCAAGACGGGGAAGATAAGGGTTCTGGGAGTGACATCGGTCATTCGTTCAAAGCTGATGCCGGATATTCCCACCATCGCGGAGCAGGGGGTTCCCGGTTTCGAATACGCGGGATGGAGTGGCTATGTCGTGCCGGCGCGCACCCCTGATTCGATAGTACGGAAGCTGAATGCCGAGTTCGTAAAAGTCGCCCGGTCCCCGGAAATCATCGACAAGATCGTTCAGGACAATGGCAATGCCGTCGGCAGCACGCCGGAAGAGTTTCGGCAATTCCTCGCGGAAGAGGTTGCGCGTTGGCAGCGAGTTGCCAAAAACACGGGAATAGAGTTGGACTAGCAGGCGAGCGTCAACTTACCTGCTGTGCATTGCTGTGTCCTGGTGCGATCTCAGGCCTCCTCCCCGCGCGCAAGTCTGCCCGCGACGGTGTTGATCAGCCGCCAGCCGATGCTGGGCGTGTAGGGGCGTTTCAATACATCGGCGGCACTGAACCACTTCGCTTCACCAATCTCGACACCGTCCGGCCGCAGGTCGCCACCAGCATATTGTGCGGTAAAGGCCACCATGAGCGAATGCGGAAACGGCCAGGGCTGGCTGCCGAAGTAGCGCAGGTCATCGATTTCGATGCCGACCTCTTCGCGCACTTCCCGGTGCGCCGTGTCTTCCAGTTGCTCGCCGGGCTCGACAAAGCCGGCCAGCGCGGCGTAGCGCGTGGCATCGGCGCCGACCCGGCGCGCCAGCAGCAGTTCGCGCCCGCGCAGCACCAGCACCATGATGGCGGGGGTGACCGGCGGGTAGCTGGTGCGGCGGCAGGCGGCGCAGACGCGCGCGCGCTCGTCGCCGCGCTGCACGGTGGGCGTGCCGCAGCGGCCGCAGAAGCGGTGGTTGCGATCCCAATCCTTGATCTGGAAGGCGCGGCCGGCCAGCACCGCAAGGCCTTCGTCAAGCTTGCCGAACAGGCTGCGCAGTCCCTGCAGTTTCAGGTTCGCAGGCAGCGGTGCATCCAGGGCGAGTTCCACGGCATAGCAATGCTGTTCGCCATAGAGGCCGAGATAGTGCTGCGTGTCCGCAACCAGTCCGATCTCGGTGAGTTCGGTACACACCGGCAGCGGCATTCCATCCACTCCCTGAATGACGGCAATCTCGCCTTCGCGAAATGCGAACCATAAGGCCGGACCGTCAAACTCCGCGGGCGGGCGTAGCAATGGCAGATAGCTGGGGCCGGGCTGGGTCATGGTGGATCCTCTGTCTTTTAGTTATTGCTGCCCCGTATTTTGAAGCATGCGCGCCGCAGTGTCTTCCCGGTATTTTCAGGCGCCCTGCCGGAGGGATGTTGGGTGTATCCGCGACTGCATGTATATTCGACCATGTGTCTAAATCGAGTGCGCACAAGTCGCAAACTGTGACACACATAAGAACAAAACATGGAAGAGGAAACCTTGATGATCCAGGCAGAACTGCAGTCGATACTCCGTTGCGGCGGGATGCATGATGAGCTTGCGGGCTCGGTAGATTTCACCGGCGCTGATCCGGTGCTGCGCACGCCGTATCGCGTCGGCACGGCCGGTGCTGCGGCGCTGGGTGCACTGGGCCTGGCCATGGCCGACCTGCGCGAGATGCAGACCGGCAAGCGCCCCGGTGTGGCGATTGATGTGCGCGCAGCCGCGGCAGCGTTGCGCGGCAGCAGCTATATCCGCATCGATGGCAAGGTCCCCACGCCGCGCTCCGCGATGACGGGTTTCTATCCGGTGGCGGGCGGGCGCTGGAATTATTTTCATTGCAACCATCCGCCGCATCAGGCGGCCCTGCTGCGGGTGCTGGGCGTGAGCGCGGATGGCGTGGACAAGGCGAAGGTTGCCGAGGCGGCGAAGCGCTGGAACCCTTTCGAGCTGGAGCAGGCCGTCGATGTGGCCGGCGGCTGCGCGCCTGCGGTGCGCACCCCCGAGGAGTGGCGTGCGCTAGCAAATACCCCCTTCCTCGCGGCCGAGCCGCTGGTTCATGTCTACAAGATCGCCGACAGCGATCCTGTCCCGTTGCCGATGGCGCTGGAGGGCACGTCGCCACTGTCCGGGCTGCGCGTGCTCGACCTCACGCGCGTGCTGGCAGGGCCGACCTGCGCGCGTCTGCTGTCCGAGGCCGGCGCTGATGTATTGAAAATCACCTGCGATGCGCATCCGGATACGCCGGCGCTGGAACTGGACACCGGCTATGGCAAGCGTCCCGCGGTTCTCGACATCCGCTCGGCAGCGGGACGCGAACAATTCAGGTCGCTGGTGCAGGGCTGCGACATTTTCAGCCAGGCCTATCGTGCCGGCGTGATGGGGCGGCTGGGGTTTTCGCGTGAAGAGGCGGCGGCGCTGCGGCCGGGCATCATCTATGTGAGCCTGAACGCCTTTGGTCATACCGGCCCGTGGCGCGAGCGCCGTGGTTTTGACACCGTGGTGCAGGCCGCCGCCGGCATGTCGCATGTTTCCGGTCGCGGCCAGGCACCGCAATTGATGCCGGTGTCCTCGCTCGACTATCTGGCTGGTTACCTGATGGCCTATGGCGCGCTGGTGGCCCTGAAGCGGCGCGCCGTGGAGGGCGGCAGCTACGCAGTCAATGTGTCGCTGGCGCGCTGCAGCGAATGGCTAAGCGGCATGGGGCTGATGAACATTGATTACGACGATCCTGCACTGGCGGAGCTGAAGGAGATCAACGATTGGCTGGTTGAGGTGGACACACCCGATGGACGCCTCAAACGATTGCGCCCGATCATTCGCTATTCGGAGTCTTGGCTGAACGAACTGCCGGCATGGCGCGTTCGCAGTGCGCCCGGAGCCCGTTGGAATGTCTGATATCAATTTGTTTGTTAATGCTTATGAATAATTGAGTATTTTCTGTAATTGATCATATTGTTTATTCAGCCCGGAGTCCGGTCTGCACTGTTCCAGAGCGCTCTTCAGTGCGAATGAAGCACGCACGGCAGGTATAATCTTTTGCAGCGCAATTCCGTCGGCATAAGTGTATGGTTTCTGCGTAACAGGTGTTCCTGCTGTTGCAGTGGTGCTCTGGGAGAAGTCAATGTTGAATCTGTTCGGAGGCAGCAAATCCGATCATCCGATGGCTGACCTGAAAGAGGCGCGGAAGATTCTGGACGAAGTGCCGGCCGGTGATGCCCACAAGGCGCTCGACGAACTGGCGCACTGGCTGGAGTCGGTGCGCGGTGCACAGGGATTGAAACCGGACTACCAGGCCCAGCTTTATCTTCTCATCGACGAGGCGGCGCAGTTGCACCTGCGCAAGCTGCAACGTGACTATCTGTCCAATCCCCGTCTGTCGAAATTCCAGGAACAGCGCCTGTGGGGCGCCATTCATTTCTACTGGACACAGGCGGCGCTCGCCTTCCCCGCGAGCATTGACCTGTTTGCCATCGGCGCCAAGGGTGCCGACGCGCTGAAGAACATGCTGCCGCTGCTGACCGTACGGGCGCTCCGCGCGCTGGCGGCGCAGATGAAGTGGCAGTACATCCGCTATGGCCCGTTCGATGATTCGCTGTGGGGCGTGGTGGCCAAGGTGTATGCGCTGGCCGAGTTGCGCAAGTACGCTCAGACCAAGGTAACCGTATCCCTGTCCGTGGCCGGAGATTCGACGCCGGAGCAGGAGTTCCTGCGCGCGGTGATGCTCGCTGCCTCATCACCCGACAGCCTTTTGCCGGCGGAGATGGAAGTTGCCGAGCGGCTGATTGCGCATTTTTCCCTGTCGTTCAAGCTCTCGCTGGACCAGCAACCCGACATTGCCTACTGGATAGACCTCGCCACCAGCCGCCCGCCGCTGCGCCTCGCGCGTCCGCCGCAGCGTGCGCCGACACTGCGTTTTTTTGCGGCCGGAAAGGCCACGCAGGAACTCGATCTGTTGGTCCAGTCCATCAAGGCCTCGAACGCGGTCCCGGCGAGCGTCAATCTGGGGGGGGCTTATGAGCCGGAGGTGGTGCTTGAGGTATTGCGCCACCTCGCGCTGTACTGGTCGCCGAAGCCGCCCGAGCGCCGCCATCCTCGCCATCGCGTGAAATCGCGACTGAACGTCACCCCGGGCTTTGATGGCGTCTACTCCACGCTGGACCCCAGTGCATCGCTGGATATCGACCAGAATCGCGTCGAGAACTGGATCGTCGAGGATGTCAGTGCCGGTGGTTTCGGGGCGTCCATCCCGCAGATCAAGGGTGAGTGGCTGAAGGTCGGCTGCCTGGTCGGCCTGCAGCCAGAGGGGGGCGACAATTGGCTGATCGGCGTTATCCGGCGATTGAATCGCGAAGCAGCCCAACAGGGTTCGGTGGGCATCCAGTCCCTCGCGCGTGCCGCCGCTGCGGTGCGGTTGCGCGTGCAAAGCGGACAGGTGGCGAGTGCGGATGCGGAAGCGGAAGCGGCGGTATTGCTCAATCCTTCGCTGGATGCGGTCGAAGCGCAGTTCCTGCTCAAGGCCGGCGTTCACGTGCCGGGGCAGAACTTCGAGTTTGATTACGATGGCAAGACCGTGCTGCTGATGCAGACCGCAGTCATCGAACGTGGTGAGGACTATGAGCTGGTGCGCGCCCGGCAGATGATCCGGGATACGGGGGAGTAAGTCGCCTCTGGTTCCTTTGTCATTCCGAGCGCAGCGAGGAATCTGCTGCTCTGATCCCCAAAAAGCAGATTCCTCAGCCCGAATTTTCAATTCGGACTTCGGAATGACACATTTTCAATCGGGTTGCAGCACCTTCCGCAACCACGCGCTGATGTCGGCGATTTCTTCAGCGCACACCGAGTGCGGCATGCGGTATTCCTGCCACTGCACCGGATATCCCAGCGTTTCCAGCAGTGCCTTTGACTGCAGGGCGCGCGCCATGGGAATCACCGGGTCTTCGCGGCCATGCGCCATGAATACGGGCAGTCCGCGGCTGGCCGCGGAAACTTCCGCGGGTAGCAGGTCGGCCAGCGGTACGTAAGTGGACAGGGCCATGATGCCGGCTAGGGTTTCGGCGTGGCGCAGGCCAGTCTGCAGGGCAATCGCGCCGCCCTGCGAGAAGCCTGCCACGACAATTCTGCTTGCGGCCACGCCGCGTGATTTTTCGCGTGCCAGCAGAGCCTCTATTTCAATCTGGGATGAGCGCACGCCGCGCTCATCCTCGCGCCGGATGGCCTGGTCAGAGATGTCGTACCAGGCGCGCATCACCATGCCGCCGTTGATGGTCACCGGCTGCATCGGCGCATTCGGAAAGATGAAGCGAATCGCCATTGGCGGCAGATCGAGCTCGGGCACGATGGGCGCGAAGTCGTTGCCATCGGCGCCCAGGCCATGCAGCCAGATGACGCTGGCCTCGGGGTTGGCGCCGGTTTCGAGTTCGATGGTTTCCAGCATCTGTTTTAGCCTGAGTTGCGTGATTGATTTTATAAGACCGCGGCTTTGCGCATGGATGGTTTCATATTCATGCGAAAAGCCAAGGAACGTATGCGGCACACCAACGGGCGACTGCGAAAGTCAAAAGCGGCACGAAAGATAAGGTTGTTCGTACGGGGCGCGGTTGGCGTGCGAAAAATAGGGCCATCCGCACGCAAACCACGACCGCTGAGTATCCCTCTCGTTGTTCAATCCGGGCCCGACGCCAGGGTCGGCGTTACGACTTCGTTCGCATTGCCGACTTCGGTCGAAACGCCCTGATTACTGTTTCATTCGTTTCAATGTAAGGCCCGCCGATGAGGTCGATGCAGTAGGGCACGGCAGCGAAGATGCCGGGCACCAGTGATTTCCCCTCTGCGTCCTTCAGGCCTTCCAGTGTTTCGCGTATGGACTTCGGCTGGCCGGGCAGGTTGATGATCAGTGCGCCCTTGCGGATCACTGCCACCTGCCGCGACAGGATCGCCGTTGGCACAAACTCCAGGCTGATGCGGCGCATTTGTTCGCCGAAGCCAGGCATCACCTTGTCGGCCACCGCCAGCGTTGCTTCGGGTGTGACATCGCGCGGCGCCGGGCCGGTGCCGCCGGTGGTCAGCACCAGATGGCAGCCGGTGACATCGACCAGTTGCGCCAGCGTCGCTTCGATGACCGGCTGCTCGTCCGCTATCAGGCGTGTTTCGGTGCGCCAGGGTGTGCCGAGGGCGCGGCCGAACCATTCCTCCAGCGCCGGAATGCCTTCGTCGCGATAGACGCCGCTCGAGGCACGGTCGCTGATTGAAACCAGTCCGATCAGAAGTTCGTTGTTCATCATTCTTCGCCCTGCGGACTACGGTCGCCTTCTATCCGTTTCAGTTCGCGGAACAGTTCGCGGAAAAAGCGGAGCGGTTTTTCCCGCGTGCGCTCGTCACGGGCATTGCGGATCAGCGTGCGCAAATGCTGGATGTCGATGACGCCGGCCGGTGTGGTTTTCGCATGCGCCGCCAGATACTCGGACAGTGCGCCATCGTCGTCCATCAGTCGGTCACGCCAGCGTTCCAGCTGGTGCTGCAGCACCGTGGCGCCGCGTGATTGTCCGTCCCATTCGCGCAGCTTTTCGCGGATCGGATCGGCAGCAACCAGGCGCATCAGGCGTCCGATGAACTGCATGTGGCGCCGGCGCGCGCCGTGCTGGGTGATGGTTTGGGAAGCGCGTACTGCGTCGCGCAGCTTGTCTGACAGATCAAGCGAGACAAGCTGGCTGTCATTGAGCGTGGTCAGCCGTTCGCCCAGCGCCAGCAGTTCATGCATTTCGCGCTTGCGCTGGGACTTGCTGATTTCGACATCGCCGTCGTCGGTGTCGTCGTGAGAACCGGAAGAATTTGGGTTTTTTTGCTGCATCGGGAGGGCGGGCTTGAGGCACTGACCGTGTTCGGGCCGGACCTGTGTTTGTGTAAAGGACGGAAAGGGGTGTGGCTTGCGGCTGCTATCATACCGTTTTCCCCGTCTGAACTTTCAATATGACCCTTCGTACCCCCAGCGCCGCAGCGGCGCGTTCGTCCCGGTTCAGCCAGCCGTACGCCCTGCTGGAGTCGATTGCCGCCGATATGCGCACGCGTGCGCGCGCGCAGGGCGCCACCGCCTGTGAGGTCGAGGCCTCGGAAGGCTATGGGCAGACCGTCACGGTGCGCAAGGGCGAAGTCGAGAACATCGAATACAACCGCGACAAGGGCGTGAGCATCACGGTGTATGTGGGCCAGAAAAAGGGCCATGCCAGCAGCTCGGATTTTTCAGCGCAGGCAGTGCGTGACACAGTGGACAAGGCGCTCACCATTGCGCGCTTTACCGCGAGCGATGATTGCGCCGGACTGGCTGATCCGGAACTGATCGCAGGCCCCAAAGCAAAGCGCGAGCTTGACCTGTTTCATCCCTGGGACCTGTCTGTGGAGCGCGCGATCGAGCTGGCGCGCGAGTGCGAGGCCGCAGCTTTCCGCCTTGATCCACGCATTGCGAACTCCGAAGGTGCCAGCGTTTCCTGCCAGCAGTCACAGTTCGTGCTGGCGAACAGCCATGGCTTCATGGCCGGATTTCCGACCTCGCGGCATTACATATCATGCGCAGTGATTGCAGAAGAGGGTGGCAAGATGCAGCGCGACGACTGGTACGTGTCGCAGCGCGCACCTTCCGACCTGCCATCCGCCGTCGTGGTGGGCGATTACGCCGGCCGGCGCGCGCTGGCGCGTCTGCGCGGGCGCAAGCTCTCCACGAGGCAGGCGCCCATCCTGTTCGAGGCGCCGGTGGCGAATGGCCTGCTCGCGCATTTTGTCTCGGCGGTCTCCGGCGGCAGCCTGTATCGCAAATCATCCTTCCTCGTCGACAGTCTGGGCAAACCGGTGTTCTCGCCCATTGTCGACATTGCCGAGCGCCCGCACATCCCGCGCGGCCAGGCCAGCACCTGGTTCGACGACGACGGTGTGGTGACGCGTGAGCGCGATGTGGTTCGCGGCGGCGAACTCCAGGGCTATTTCCTGGGCAGCTATTCGGCGCGCAAGCTCGGCATGAAGACCACCGGCAATGCTGGCGGCAATTACAACCTCATCCTGAAACCGGGCGATGACGACCTTGATGCGCTGATCCGGCGCATGGGCCGCGGCCTGCTGGTCACCGAACTCATGGGGCAGGGCATCAACCTTGTCAACGGCGACTATTCGCGCGGCGCTGCTGGTTACTGGGTGGAAGGCGGCGAGATTCGTTACCCGGTCGAGGAAATCACGATCGCCGGAAACCTGCGCGACATGTTCAAGGGCATAGTCGCCATCGGCAACGATGTGCTGGAGCGCGGATCGCGCAGCACGGGTTCCATCCTGGTCGAGAACATGACCATTGCAGGCAACTGAGGCCGGGAACTGAGGCAGGCAACTGAGGCGGATCAGCCTGATGCGTCAGCGAAACACCGGCCCGCAGGCCCAGGCCACCAGTGAACGGCGTATGCCCGATTCGATAGGTGTGACGCGATGACCGAGGTAGGACGGAAAGAAAATCGCACTGCCCGCCGGGCGTGACTCCGGCATTCCCGGTGCGTTGAGGAATTCCAGCGCGCCGCCGCGATATTCCTCCGTATCACTGAGTTGCAGTGTCATCGACAACTTGCGCAGGCTGGTCGTGCCGGGCCCCAGGTCCATGTGCCAGCCGAAATGCTGGCCCGGCCCGTACACGGTGTATTGCAGCGCATCAATGAATCCCGCCAATTCCATGCCGTAGCGCTTGCCGGCCTCATCGAACAGCACGCCCAGCTTGTGGAACAGCCAGTGTGTTTCCGGCGCCGGGGTGATCCAGGCAATATGGCTGACGCGATAGGCAGCCTCGCCCAACTCGACGCGGCCATCCGAGCGCGGCAGCGCCTCGCCCAGCGCAATTACCCGGGCGCATTCTTCCGCAGACAGCGCCTCCGGCCGCAGGGAGATGGTCTGCAGGGCGTTGTTTTCCGCCAGCGCCCGTTTGCTGGCGAACGGATCTTCGCCCGGCGGCCAGACCAGTGACAAGGCCTGTTCCGGGGTTGTGTCTATCCGGGAGGGGAATGCATATACGAGTTTCTGTTCCATCGGATGGGCCATGTTTTCGGGTTACGACGATTCTAGCCCACGGGCTTTCAAGCCCTTGTGTGCGCCTCCCGCCTATTGTGCTTTTTTCGATGGGCAGGTCTAGAATAATCCGCAAACAGGCAGGGGCCAGCAAGCGTGTACAAGTCTTCCAGCCTGTTCTTACAGCGAAAAACTAATCAACGGATAACGGAGGAGAGCCAAAATGCAAAGAAGATCATTCCTGAAAAAAGCCGGTGCAGGCTTGGCCGGTGCTGCGGCCGCAGCGGGTGCAGTACCCGCCATCGCGCAGACCAGTCCGACGATTACCTGGCGCCTGGCATCCAGCTTCCCCAAGGCGCTGGACACCATTTTTGGTGCGGCCGAAATCATTTCCAAACGGGTGGCTGAGGTCACTGAAGGCCGTTTCCAGATTCGCGTATCGGCGGCGGGCGAGATTGTGCCGGCCCTGCAGGTGCTCGACGCGGTGCAGGCCGGCACGGTGGAATGCTGCCATACCGCCCCCTATTACTTCGTCGGCAAGGACCCTGCATTCGCTTTCGGCACCGCCGTGCCCTTTGGCCTGAATGCGCGCCAGCAGAATGCCTGGAAATATTACGGCGGTGGCATGGAGGCCATGGCCTTGCTGTACAAGGACTATGGGGTTGTGCATTTTCCAGCGGGCAATACCGGTGCACAGATGGCAGGCTGGTACCGCAAGGAAATCCGCTCCCTGGCCGATTTAAAGGGGCTCAAGTTTCGTATCGGCGGCTTGGCCGGCCAGGTGCTGGCCAAGCTGGGGGCGGTGCCGCAGCAGATCGCGGGCGGCGAAATCTACCAGTCGCTTGAGCGCGGCACCATTGATGCAGCCGAATGGGTGGGGCCCTATGACGACGAGAAGCTGGGCTTCAACAAGGTCGCGAAGTTCTACTACTACCCCGGCTGGTGGGAAGGCGGGCCCGAACTGTCGCTGTTCGTGAACGAAAAGAAATGGGCCGAGTTACCCAAGCATTATCAGGCTGCACTGGAGAGTGCGTGCGCCGAGGCGAATGTGCACATGCTGGCCAAGTACGATGCGAAAAACCCCGAGGCCCTGCGCAAGCTGGTTGCCGGCGGGACGCAGCTTCGTGCCTTTCCCCGTCCCATCATGGAGGCTGCGCTGAAGGCGGCCAATGAGTTGTATGACGAGTTGTCTCTCAAGAGCCCGCACTGGAAGCGCATCTACACGGAGTGGCGGAAATTCCGTGCTGAGCAGTTCCTGTGGTTCCGCGTCACTGAAGCGGCCTATGACAACTTCACGCTGGCCAATGTGCGCGATCCGGTGACTGCGGCGAAGCCTGCAGCCAAGCCCGCCGCACCGAAACCGGCGGCTCCGGCTGCCCTCAAGGCTGCGCCAGCCAAGTAGTAATAATTATCAGATTAAGGAAAGGCCCTATATTTTTAGGGCCTTTTCATTTTGAATATGATCATAAAATAACTGCATTTTGTCGTGTTCAGCGCCCTGATTTTAGCTGTCTCTCGATTTCTGCAGCCGGATCATCGGCTGCGCTCTCTTCCCCTTGCGGCTTGTCGCCAGCGGAATTCGGGCGCGTATCTGCAGCAGCATCGTCCGGCGGTTTTTCATCGGCCGCCTCCAGCATGGTCTCCACCGAGATGGTGTCCTGGAATTGCTGCTTGGGAATGAAGTCGGTGACCAGCGTCGGCCAGAACACCACGATCCCCGCCATGATGATCTGCAGGACCACCCAAGGAAGTGCGCCCCAGTAGATGTCGCTGCTCTTTACCTCCTTGGGCGCGATGCCGCGCAGGTAAAAGAGGGCGAAGCCGAAGGGCGGATGCATGAAGGAGGTCTGCAGCATCACGCAAAGCAGCACGCCGAACCAGACCAGATCGATGCCGAGTTTCTGCGCCACCGGCGCCAGCAGCGGCACGACGATAAAGGCGATTTCGAAAAAATCGAGGAAGAAGGCGAGGAAGAACACAAACAGGCTGACAATAATCAGGAAGCCGGTCTGGCCGCCAGGCAGCCCGGTGAGCATGTGTTCTATCCATATGCCCCCGTCCACGCCCTGGAACACCAGGCTGAATACCGTTGAGCCGATCAGGATGAAGATCACCATGGCGGTAATGCGCATGGTGTTCTGGTAGGCCTGCCGTATCAGGCCGCGCAGATCGGCAATGCGCACCGCTTCGAACAGGATTACGGCCAGCCCGACATAGAACACGGCCAGCAGCGGTGAGCGGATCTGGTCGAACCATTGTTGTGCGGTTTCGGACACCACTGCTGGAAACCAGGCGTCCTTCCAGACGGCAAGGCCGGGAATCGCCAGCAGCACCAGTGCGCCCAAGCCAATGGCGGCACATATCTTTCCGGCTTTTGAAAAGGCCGCATGGCGCAGCACGGCGAGTACCACGGCGCCGACGGCGCCCATGGCACCAGCTTCGGTCGGCGTGGCGAGCCCCATGAAGATCGTGCCCAGCACGAGGAAGATCAGTACGACGGAGGGCACCATGCCCCACAGCACGCGCCGGTACAGCGGCCAGCCACGCAGCGTGCGTGCGCTCTCGGGCAGCGGCGGCATCCAGTTTGGCTTCACAATGGACAGCACGAAGATGTAGAGCATGAACAGCAGCGTCTGCACGATCGAGGGGCCGAGGGCGCCGGCGTACATGTCGCCCACCGAGCGGCCAATCTGGTCGGCCAGCACCACCAGTACGAGGGAGGGCGGGATCAGTTGAGTGATGGTGCCGGAGGCGGCGATGACGCCGGTGGCGGTGCGCATGTCATAGCCGTAGCGCATCATGATCGGGAGCGAAATCACGCCCATGGCAATGACCGATGCGGCCACCGTGCCGGTGATGGCACCGAGGATGGCACCGACGATGATGACCGCGTAGGCAAGGCCGCCCGGTACCGAACCGAACAGCTGGCCGGTGCCTTCGAGCAGGTCCTCTGCAAGTCCGCAGCGTTCGAGGATCACCCCCATGAAGGTGAAGAAGGGGATTGCCAGCAGCAGCTCATTGGACAGGATGCCGAAAATGCGCAGCGGCAGATTGCTCATGAACGCCGGCTCGAAGAAGCCCAGCTCGATGCTGATGAAGCCGAAGAGCAGGCCGATCGCCGCCAGTGAGAAGGCAACCGGGTAGCCGATCAGCATGAATACGATCAGGCCGCCGAACATCAGCGGTGCCATCCATTCCAGGGGGATCACCGCATGCCCCCGTTGGAAGTTAACCCCCTTGTCAAAGGGGGCGGACACGCCGCAGGCGTGCCGGGGGATTTGCAAGCGGCATGAAATCCCCCCGCTCGTCCGCGATGCGACCGAGTCGACCCCCTTTGATAAGGGGGGCGATTCAGCACGCGCGCTGGAAGCTCAGTCATTGCAGCGGCTTCGAGTAATGCAGGTCAAGATCGATCAACCCGCGCAGGTAGGCGACGCGTTTGATGATTTCGGAGACGCCCTGCAGTGCCACCAGCACGAAGCCCAGCGGCAGCAGCAGCTTGACCGGCCAGCGCACGAGGCCGCCGGCGCTTTGCGACATTTCGCCGATGCGCCAGGATTCGTGGAACACACCCCAGGAGGTCCAGGCCATGACCACCATGGCCGGCAACAGGAACAGCAGCCCCCCGGTGATGTCCACCCACACCTGGCCGCGCGTGGAGAGGCGACCGTAGAGGATGTCCACGCGAACGTGTTCGTTGCGGTTGAAGGTCCAGGAAGCGCCGAGCATGACCATGCCGGCGAACAGGTACCACTGGGTTTCGAGCCAGGCATTGGAACTGAGGCTGAAGCCGTAGCGGGAAAAGGCGTTGCCGGCACTGATCAGGCAGGCAAGCAGCACCATCGCATTTGCGATGTAGCCGAAGCGTTCGTTCACCCAGTCGATTGCGCGCGAGAATTGCAGCAACGGGGACATTTTTTTCCTCCGCTGGCATTGTAGTGGCTGACGGAGTTCTGGAACAGCGTCATGCCGTGCCGTCCGGCCCAATGGTGGGAATTCGCTGTAATATGGTTGTGTCCTGGCGCCAAACCGGATGCCATGGTTGCCACCCCAGAAGGAGGAAGTCATGCGAGCACATCATCTGTTTTTTGCACTGTCCGGAATCGCGCTTTCGGTGATTGCGGGATCCGCATTCGGGCAGTCGACCTATCCGTCCAAGCCGGTGCGTTTCATCTTTCCCTACGCGCCGGGCGGCACCACGGAAATTATGGCACGCCAGATTGGCACCAAGCTGCAGCAGTCCTTGGGTCAGCCTTTCCTGGTCGAGGCCAAGCCCGGCGCCGGCGGCAATGTCGGCACCGATATCGTGGCCAAGTCGCCGGCTGATGGCTACACGATTCTCCTGGGAGCGAGCGGTCCGCTGGCAATCAATGTCACCCTATTCAAATCGCTGCCCTACGACCCCACGGTTGACCTCGTACCCATCGTGCATGCGGCCTCGGTGCCGCTGATCCTGGTTTCTGGCAATGGCTTTGCGGCCAAAACCGTAAAGGAACTGATTGCCCTGCTCAAGACCGGCCCGGCCACGCCTTACGCGTCGGCTGGCATCGGCACACCGCAGCACCTCTCTGCTGAACTGTTCAAGCTCATGGTCAATGTGCCTGGCACGCATGTCCCCTACAAGGGCAGCGGTCCGGCCATCACCGACCTCATGGGAAACCAGGTGCCGTTCGGTTTCGAGAGCATGCTCGTTGCACTGCCTCAGGTGAAGGCCGGCAAGCTGCGCGCCATTGCCATGACGGCGAGCAAGCGTTCGCCGCTGATTCCCGATGTGCCGACCATGGTCGAGGCAGGTGTGGCGGGATATGAGTCCATCGCCTGGTACGGCGTGATGGCGCCCAAGGGGACACCGCCCGCCATCGTCACGTTGCTGAACACCGAAATGCGCAAGGCGCTGGCGGCGCCTGATGTAGCCAAGTGGCTGGCGGAGCAGGGCTCTGCGGATGTCGCGGGAACACCAGAACAGTTTGGCGCATTCATCAAAACCGAAATTGCCAAGTGGGGCAGAGTGGTGAAGGCTTCGGGGGCCACTGCAGAGTAGTAATTGCAGGTGGCGGGCAATAGTCAACGGCAGGCGGAATAAGCAGGTGTTCCGGCCTGTACATCCAATGCGGGATCGGTCCCGCAGGCCTTAAGGAGGAGTGATGTTGAAAACAAGTGCGGGGTTCGTGAAACATGTGGTGGCTGCGGGGCTGTGCATCGCGGCATTTTCGGCATGGGGGCAGGCCGCCAAAAGCGGTGAATTCGCGCCGCAGGTCGGACAGGCCGGCAAGGACGTGATCTGGGTGCCGACACCGGACGAACTGGTCGAGCGCATGTTGCGCATGACGCAGACGACAGCGAACGATTACGTGATGGACCTTGGTTCCGGCGATGGCCGCACCGTGATTGCGGCGGCCAAGAAGTTCGGGGCCACAGCCATGGGCATCGAATACAACCCGGACATGGTGACGCTCAGCCAGCGCAACGCACAGCGCGAGGGTGTGACGGCCAAGGCCACCTTCATGAAGGCCGATCTGTTCGAGACGGATTTTTCAAAGGCCACGGTCATCACCATGTATCTGCTGCCCAGCATCAATGCCAAGCTGAAGCCCAAGCTCCTGAACCTGAAGCCCGGCACGCGCATTGTTTCGCACGCCTTTGACATGGAAGACTGGCAACCCGATCAGGCCGATTCCTTCGATGGGCGCCGCGCCATGCTGTGGATCGTTCCGGCCAAGGTGGCAGGTTCATGGAAGCTGCGCATCGGCAGCGACCCTGAGTCGGAGGTGCTGATCACCCAGCGTTACCAGGTGCTGGAAGGATCGGTGCGCTACGGCAATCTGGTGACGGGTCTGCGCCAGCCACAACTGCTCGGCGATCGCATCAGTTTTTCGCTCATGGATCGCGCGGGCGCCCTGCATACCTTCAGCGGCCGTGTCAACGGCGACAGCATGGAGGGTTCGGCGCGTCCGGTTACAGGTGCGGAAGTGAAGTGGGTGGCAAAGCGTGGGCTCTGATCGCCGGGTACTGCAAGAAAAGCGCCGCGAATGCGGCGTTTTTTTTCAGGGGCTGACTCAGGGTTCAGGATTTCAAGCGGCCGGCGCGGAAATCCTTCAGCACCTCGCGCGCTGCATTGTGGCCCGGTGCGCCAGTGACCCCGCCGCCGGGATGCGCGCCGGCGCCGCACAGATAAAGCCCTTTGAGCGGCGAGCGGTAATCGGCATGGCCGAGCATTGGCCGTGCCGAGAACAATTGATCCAGCGACAGGCGGCCGTGAAAGATATCGCCACCCACCAGGCCGAACTGCCGCTCCAGGTCGAGCGGTGACAGGATTTGCCGCGCCAGGATGCTGCGCTTGAAATTCGGCGCGTACTTCGTCACGGTATCGATGATGAGATCGGCCGCTTCGTCGCGCCGGTCGTCCCAGGTTTTTCCATCAGGGAGCACCGGATTGAACTGCTGACAGAACAGGCTGGCCACATGTTGACCTTTCGGCGCCAGCGTGTCGTCCAGCGTGCTGGGGATAAGTACTTCGACGATGGGTTCGCGTGACAGGCCAAGCTGCTTCGCGTCGTCATAAGCGCGGTCGAGATAGGCGAGCGAGGGCCCGATGACGATGCCCGACGAATGGTGCGGTTGTGCGTTTGTTCCGGGGGCGCAACTGAAGTCAGGTAGTTCCGACAGCGCCACATTCATGCGAAATGACCCCGAGCCGCATTGCCAGCGGTTCATGCGTTCGCGGAAATCCGGTTCGGCCGCGTCGAGTTCTGCCGCATCGACGAGCTTGAGGTAGAGCAGTTTCGGGTTCAGGTTGCCGATCACGGCGCGCGCGGCGATTTCAGTGCCGTCATCCAGCACAACGCCGGTTGCACGGCCGTTTCGCGAAAGGACCTTGGCAACACCGGCGTCGGTGGTGATTTCCACACCGTGTGCCCTGGCCTCGGTCGCAATGGCCTGTGTAATTGCGCCCATGCCGCCGATGGCATGGCCCCAGGTTCCCTTTTTGCCGTTGACTTCGCCGAAGGCATGATGCAGCAGCACGTAGGCCGAGCCGGCGGAATAGGGGCTGGCGAAATTGCCGACTACCGCATCGAAACCGAACGCTGCCTTGATCGGATCGCTATCGAACCAGTGGTCCAGCATCTCGCCGGCGCTGCGGGTGAACAACTCCAGCAGATCGCGCCGCGCCGGCATGTCCAGTGCCTTCAGTCTCAGTCCCAGCGCCATGCCGCGGCCAAGGTCGGCAATGCCGCCTCCGACATTCGGCGGCGTGCGCAGCACCGAGTCCCGCAGCACCGCTGCGACGCGCTCGATCATGGCGTAATAGTCGGGCAAGCGCTCGGCGTCACGCCGCGAGAAGCGCGCCAATGCCTGCTGTGTGGTAGCCGTGTCGGGGCCGAGCCGGAAGCTGTCGCCGCCGGGCAGCGGCAGGAAATTCGAGAATGGCCGCTCGACGATGCGCAGGCCGTGTTTGCGCAAATGAAGGTCGTCAATGATTTTCGGGTTCAGCAGGCTCACCGTGTAGGCCGCGACTGAATTGCGAAAGCCCGGCGCGAATTCCTCGGTGACAGCTGCGCCACCGACCACAGGGCGGCGCTCGACCACGCGCACGCTGAGCCCGGTGCGGGCGAGGTAGGCGGCGCAGACCAGCCCGTTGTGGCCGGCACCGATGATGACGATGTCGTGGGATTTGCTCATTTCAGAATTCAGCGGCGGAGCAATGCGGAAGAACAGGGCAACAGCTTACCCGAGCGGCGGCACAGAAGGCCGTCCGGATCGCGCATTGAGATTGCCCAATCCGCAAAACCACGCAGATTCACGTAGCAGGGGAGGCAAAAGGAGGCGGGATAGGTCGGCTATCGGTTATGATCGGGCCTGACTTGGAAACATCAATATGCCAATCCGGCGACAGCCGGCGCATTCAAAGCCTGCCATGAATTTCCTGTTGCTAAAATATATCCACATCCTTTGTGTTGCAGCCAGTTTCGCGCTGTTTTTCATTCGCGGAATCTGGGTGATGCAATCCTATCCGCCGGCCCAGGAGCGCTGGGTCAAGGTGTTGCCGCACATCGTGGACGGGCTGCTGATCGTGTCGGCACTGGGCATGCTGTACATGGCGCCGGCCACGACCGACTACAAGGAATGGATGACAGTCAAGCTGGTGCTGATCGGGGTGTATGCGTTCCTGGTGTTTTTTGTCGGCCGCATGGCAAAGAACAGGCTGCAGCGTTTTGCGGCCTGGCTGGCGGCGCTGCTGGTATTCCTTTTCATTACCACGATTGCGGTTCTGCACAATCCCAAGGGGATCGTTGCGCTGTTCTGAGACGGGCTGGCGGCGAAGCGGCTTGCTGTGGCAGAATCTGACTGAGTGAAGTGGGTGTTGTTCAGCAACACCAGTCGTGTGGGTGTCATTTTCGCCAGAAATGAACTCAATTGTCCGCGAAGTGTCTCAAGTTTGTCCCGCTTTTGTGGCCAGAATCAAACCGTATTTATAGATCGCGTGTGTCCGTCAGCGCCAGGCCGATATCTGACTGGACTGGCGCCTGAGAGAACCCTTGAAACTCCTGTAAGCATCCACTTGATGACAGAAAAACAAAGCATTGATCACGATCTTTTGTATTCCTGGGCCGCGGAGGCGCATCGGGTGCTGAAGGCAAGGCGCCCGCATCGCGAACCGCATTTGTCCGAGATTGCAAAGCAGATACTTGAGTATCACCGGCCAATGAATGGCAAGCGTGTGCGTGATGTGGCGAGTATTCAAAGGGTGCTCGAAGGCCGTGAGTCCATGCGCGGTCTTCCCGCCGTGAAGCCTTGGGCGATGCCGGAATAGCCGCCCTGTGTGCCGAGCGTATTTTGCTGCGGATAATATGCGGGCTGCAGTGAATCGGCTACGGAGTGACCCAAAGCTGTCCCAGTCGAAGCGGTAGGAAGCAGTGATCGCGGTAACCCGTTGATTCACTTGGTGGGCGGTGCAGGGTTCGAGCCTGCGATCCCTGCCGTGTGAAGGAGCAGCCTGAAGCAGGCTGGCTGCAGTCCAACTGCAAACCAGACGCAATGCGTTAGGGATCCGCTGATCAAGTCCGGCGTTTCGGAAACCTGCGCTGTGCTTCTCTCTGAGGTGGAGGATATACAAGGGGGCATGCCCCCTTGTTCAGTTATTCCTTAGCCGAATTGGCGTCTTGTAGAGGCTACGATTTGCCTGCTTGGATCAGAAAGTCCAACGCAGTAACATCACGCCCGCCAAGTCTTGAGCGGGGTGCTTGCGACCTTCACTACGATGGCGTGCTCCGCTCCCTTAGCGGCATCC
>CAMCYY010000025.1:0-21980 GCA_945885335.1 Bordetella parapertussis | reverse complement strand
ATTGTGTTCTCGCTGGATTCCATCATTACCGCGGTGGGCATGGTGAGTGAAATCGCGGTGATGGTTGCCGCGGTGGTGGCCTCGGTGGCCCTGATGATGCTGTTCGCCGCCGGCATCGGGCGCTTTGTGTCCAGTCATCCCACGGTGAAAATGCTGGCACTGGCCTTTTTGTTCACGATCGGCCTGATGCTCGTGGCCGATGGCTTCGGCCATCACGTTCCCAAGGGATACATCTACTTCGCCATGGCCTTTGCCGTGGGCGTGGAGATGCTCAACCTCTTCATGCGCAAGAAAACCATCAAGCCGGTGGAGTTGCGCGAGGCCTATGTGCGCGACCAGGATGATTTGCTGCCGCGCAACGAAGAAACATGAGTGCCGAGAAGCCTGCCGCTGATCGCCGTACCCCCAGCCGACAGGAATGGTGATGGCTGCAATCTGGTTCAAGCCCTGTACGCTCGAAGAAATCAACGAGCGCACCCAAATCGGGATCGGTTCGGCGCTGGGCATTGCATTCACCGAAATCGGTGATGACTACCTGAAGGCCACCATGCCGGTGGATGAGCGCACGCGCCAGCCCTTTGGCATCCTGCATGGCGGGGCAAATGTGGTGCTGGCCGAGACGATTGCCTCGGTCGGTGCGGGGCGCAGCATCGACCGCACGAAGTTCCGCGGGGTGGGTCTGGAGATCAACGCCAACCACCTGGCCCCGGCGAAAGATGGCTTCGTTACCGGCATCGGCCGACCCATCCACATCGGCAAGACCACGCAGGTGTGGGACATCCGCATCACCAATGCCGAAGGCCGGCTAAGCTGTATTTCACGTTGCACGATGGCGATACTGGAAGCGCCCGGCCGGGGCTGATTTTTTCGTCTCGGCTCATCGCCCGAAAAGGCGCGGGAAAGAACGCACAATCCGTATCGTCTTACCGTCACCCCCGCCTGCGCGGGGATGACGATACTCAAGCTGGCGCTTGCCCCGCCGGCTGCTTGCGTGCACTGCCTTCCTGCATCTTGTATTCGTACAGCCGGCACTCCAGCGGGCCGTTGAACAGTGGCGTGCGCTTTGAGGCCGACAGGCGTATCAGCTTCGCGAAATCGGGATCTGCGGACAGGAAGTAGCAGCGCCAGCCGGCAAAGCGCGCCTTCAGCGCATTGCCCAGATTCGGATAGAACTCCGCCAGCTCGGAGGTTTCACCGAGGCGGACGCCATAGGGCGGATTTGTCACCATCACGCCGGAGGCTGCAGGTGCCGGAACTTCGAGGATGTCGCCGGGTGCCGCAATGACCACGCCGAGCAGGCCAGCGGCCTCCAGGTTTTCGCGCGTCCGTTCCACTTCGCGGGCCGACAGGTCGCTGCCGTAAATGTCCAGTGGATGCGGTGGCTGCGCCTGATCGAGCACGGATTGCCGCACGGCGGCCCAGCGCGCCGCATCGTGGCCTGCGAGCTTCTCGAATCCGAAATGGCGCCTCGCCCCCGACGGGATGCCAAGCGCAATCATCGCTGCCTCGATCAGCAGGGTGCCGCTGCCACACATCGGGTCGTAGAACGGCGCTTTGCCGTCCCAGCCGGAGAGCAGGATCATGCCGGCGGCAAGGTTTTCCTTGAGCGGCGCTTCGCCAACATCGGCGCGCCAGCCGCGCTTGTACAGCGGGTTGCCGGAAGTATCGAGGTAGAGCGTGAAATGCGTGGCATCGAGGAAGCCGTGGATGCGCACGTCGGGCTCGCGCGTGTCCACATCGGGACGCTTGTCGAGTTTGGACCGGAAATGGTCGCAGACCGCGTCCTTGATCCGCAGCGTGACAAAGTCCAGGCTTCTCAGCGGGCAGCGGATGGCATTCACATCGACGCGGATGGACTGCGTGACGGCAAACAGCGCCCGCCAGTCGATTGCAAAGGTTGTGGCATACACTTCGCGCTCGGACTTGTAGGGAACATGGGCGAGGCGCATCAGGATGCGCGAGGCGAGGCGGGATTCGAGATTCGCGCGCCAGCAGGTTTCCATGTCGCCCGAGAAGGCCGCGCCGCCGGGCGCCACAGTGACATTGCCCGCGCCGATGCGTTTGAGCTCTTCGACCAGCAGGACTTCCAGTCCGCGCGGGCAGGGGGCAAAAAATGAGTGCTGGGACGAATGCCTGGGTTGCGGGTTCATGACGATTGCCGGATCATCGCTTGAAAAGCGTAACAGCGTATTTATCGAGAGCCCGAGATTACCATGTCCGAACTGTCGTCTGACGCATTGTCCAGGCTGGCGGCCACCACGTATCGGAGCGCGCTCGATGCCTATGAGCGCGGCGACTTCGTGACGGCCGCCGGCCTGTGCGAGCAGGTGCTTGCGGCAGCGCCGGCGCATGTGGAGGCGCGCTACAAGCTCGGCAACGCACGCAAGGAGCAGGGCGCATGGCATGCCGCCGCAGGGCATTACCGTGAAGTGCTGCGCCTGTCGCCGCAACATGCCGAAGCCATGAACAATCTCGGCGCCGTGTACCAGATGCTGGAACGGCCCGGCGATGCCGAGCGCTGGTATCGGCAGGCGATCGGTGCCGGGCCCGCCCTGGCGCAGCCCTGCATCAACCTTGGCCGCATGCTGCAGTCCGCCGGTCGCCTTGAGGAGGCCCGCAAGGTGTATGAAGCGGCACTGGCCAATGGCGGTGATGTCGGCGTGTTCGGGCATTTGTGCGATGCCCTCGGCAATGCGTCAGAGGCCGGGGCAGGCCCTTCCAGTGCCCGTGCACCAGAGGCCTATGTGCGCGCTACCTTCGATGCCTTCGCCGGGGATTTTGACCGCCATCTGCGCCAGGACCTCGGTTACCGCGTGCCGGACCGGCTTGCGAGCCTGCTGCGTGAGCATTGCGGCGCAGTTTCGGCCGGAACATTGGCTTGCGTGCGGGCCGATGTGCTCGACCTTGGCTGTGGCACCGGCCTTGTGGGCGATGCGCTCGACATTGACGCCGGCTCGCTGACCGGTGTGGATTTGTCCGGGCAGATGCTGGAGGCGGCGCGCCGCAAGGGCCGCTATGCTGCCTTGCATCAGGCTGACGTTGCCGCGTGGCTGGCTGCGACCGGCCCCGCCAGCTTCGATTGCGTCATTGCCGCCGATGTCTTCATTTATCTGGGCGAACTGGACGGCATTTTTCGTGATGTCGTGCGCAGTCTGCGTCCGGGGGGTGTTTTTGCGTTTTCTGTTGAGACTTGCGAGGGAGCCGACTATCGCCTGCTACCCTCGGGCCGCTATGCTCAGTCTGGTGCCTACCTGGAGCGGCTGGCGGCGCAGCTGGGCCTCCGGCAGCTGTTGCGCGAACCGGCAGCCATACGCCAGGGGGTGGAGGGCCTGCTCTATATCTTTCAGCGGCGATAGGATTAAATAGAGGCCTTGGGATCACGGTGCGCTCAACATTGTGAGATAAAGTCAGGGAACGACACCAAAATGAATAAATATCAATGGATCATGCTCGCCGCGGCGGCAGTGAATCTGCTGCTGGTCTGGTTGTTTCCGCCTTACGACTACATTTCGGCGTCGCGCAACAACGTGCCGACGTTTGACGGTTTTCATTTCATGTTTGCCGAGCAGGGGGCCAACCTGCGGGTGAATTCGACTTTCCTGCAACTGGAATTCCTGGTCATCCTGCTGAATGCGGCAATTGCCTGGCTGCTGCTCAAGGGCCGTTCTGACCCGTCGAATGCGGCCGGTACCGAAAAGAAGAAGGTGGACTGGCAGCGCATCGTGCTGATCGGCGTGGGCATCAACCTGCTGCTGGTGCTGTTGTTTCCGCCCATGGAGAACTTCTACGCGGTGACCCGCGCCGCATTGCCGAGCTTCGACGGTTTTTATTTCATCTTTGGCGACCATGGCAAGCGCACCATCGTCACGCAGTTGCTTTATCTGGAAGTGATCTTCGTCCTCACCAACGGCGCCATCATGTGGCTGCTGTTCCGCAAGACCAAGGCGGATGTGTCGGATGCCTTGCTGGCTGCGATGCTGAAGGGCTCGCGGCGCTGATTTTCTGCTGGTGTGCTTGCATGCGCCCGTAGTGCAATGACTCTCTAGGCCGAGCCGGCCGCAGTTTAGTCAGCCGGCGGAGCCGGCAAGGTCCACTGCACATCCGCAATGGTGGGCCGGCGCAATTCACGCAGCATGCGCAGCGCCATTTCACGGCCGCGGTAATACCCGGGAATGTAGGCCGTCTCGTTGAACCCGAGTGCGTGATAGAAGCGCCGCGCTGACTGGTTCGAGGAGCGCAATTCCAGATGGATGGCGGCAATGCCTGCGGCGTAGGCCGAATCGACCAGCCACTCGATCATGCGCCGGCCCAGTCCTTCGCGCCGGCTCTTCGGCTGCACCGCGAGCAGCGCGAGGTGCGCGTGCTCGTCGCCGAACTGCATGATGGCGAAGGCGACAATGGGTTCGCCGCCGCGCGCGCGGTCACAGGCAACGAGGGTAAGCGTGTCGCGCTGCTTGAGCGCCTGCATGACGCGCTCAGGATTCCAGGTCCAACCCAGTCCGGCCTCGATCAGGTCGCGTGACATGAGCGCAATGCGCCGCGCATCGGAAGGCTGTGCCAGCCTGAGGGTGATGTTCTCGAGTGCCATGGTGACCCCTGGAATGCATCTGCCTCCAGCTTAGCACTAGTCCGTCGCCTTCAAAAGCGCGCCCGATCAAAAGGGCTTCACCACCACGAGAATGACGATGACAAACAAAAATAAAACGGGAACTTCGTTGAACCAGCGCAGCCAGACATGGCTGCGGGTATTGCGGTCGTTTCGGAAGTCAGCCAGCAGGCTGCCACACCACAGATGATAGGCCACCAGCAGCGCCACCAACACCAGTTTGGCGTGGAACCAGGCGCCGAACGCGCCCTGGAGCCAGCCTAGCCACAGCCACAGGCCGAAGCCGATGGTCAGCACCGCGCCCGGCGCCATGATGCCGAAATAGAGCTTGCGCTCCATGACCTTGAAGCGCTCCTGGCCGGCCCTGTCCTCGGTCTCCTCTGCCATGGCGTGGTACACGAACAGCCGCGGCAGATAGAACAGGCCGGCGAACCAGGTGACCATGAAAATGATGTGAAGGGCTTTTACCCAGAGCACTTTTCTACGCCCCTTATTTTTTACCTGTCATTCCGAAGCACGAATCCAGGATTCGGGCTGATAAATCTGCTTCTCCGCAAAAAAGCAGATTCCTCGCTCCGCTCCGAATAGCACAGTTGTTGCATTAAGTTTTCACTTCAAAAGCCGTCGCCGACACAGTACCACTGCCGCATAAAATCCGGCAGCGGCATAGGCGAGCAGCACCAGCACGTGGAGCAGGATGTCCTGGGGCACTTCGGCGGCCAGCAGCGGCCGCACCAGCAGCGTGGCATGCGACAGCGGCAGCAGCAGGGCTATGGCCTGCAATACGGGTGCCATCTGGTCCATGGGGAAGAACACGCCGCACAGCATGGCCATGGGCGTGATGACCAGCGTGAAGTAGTACATGAAGAAGTCGAAGCTGGGCGCCAGCGCCGTGACGGCCAGAGCGATGGCGCCAAAGCACAGGCCGACCAGCACGACCACGGGCAGTGCCCACAATGAAAGCCACGAGCCGGACAGTCCCAGGACCCACACCACGATGAGGATGGCGAGGCCGGACAGGAAGCTCTTGCTCGCCGTCCAGATGAGTTCGGCCAGCACCACATCGTCCAGCGTCAGTGGCGCGTTCATGATGGCATCCCAGGTGCGCTGTACATGCATGCGTGAAAACGCCGAATACAGCGACTCGAAGGTGGCGCTGTTCGCCGTTGAAAAACACACTGTGCCTGCAGCAAGGAAGGCGATATAGGACACGCCGCCCACATCGGGCAGCAGCGCGCCCAGGCCGTAGCCCAGGCCCAGCATGTAGATCATGGGGTCGGCCAGGTTGCCCAGCACCGAGGGCAGGGCGAGTTTTTTCCATACCAGAAAGTTGCGGCGCCATATAGGCATGAAGCGCAGGCTGGGGCGGGGCAGAGCGTAAAGATTTGTCATGGCCTAATCACGCAACTCGCGCCCGGTCAGCTTGAGGAATACGTCCTCGAGATTTGCCGGACGGTGCAGAAAGCGCAGGCCGGGCTCATGCTCCAGTGCGGCGAGCAGCGGCCGCGCGTCGGCGGTGTAGCAGAACACCGTTTCGCCGACGGTCTCGACGCGCGTGGCCATGCCGCTCAGCGTGTCTGCGGCGCGCGCCGCCCAGGCCGGTGCGCCGTCGCCGAAGGCTTCCACGACCTCGGGTTCGATGTGCGCCCGGATCAGCTCGCGCGGACTGTTGCAGGCGATGATGCGGCCGTGGTCCATGATCGCAAGGCGGCTGCACAGGCGTTCGGCTTCGTCCATGAAATGCGTGGTGAGCAATATGGTCTTGCCCTGTGCCAGCAGGGTTTTCATGCGCTCCCAGATAAGGTGGCGTGCCTGCGGGTCGAGGCCGGTGGTTGGCTCGTCCAGGAAAATCACCTCCGGGTCGTTCACGAGCGCGCGCGCCAGCGTGAGGCGGCGCTTCATGCCGCCCGACAGCGTCTGGATGCGTACATCCGCGCGCCCTGCCAGGCCGCCGAACTCCAGCAGCGCCGGGATGCGCGCGCGAATGGCCACATCGGACAGGCCGAAGTAGCGTCCGTACACCAGCAGGTTTTCGCTGACGGTGAAATCCGGATCGAGGTTGTCGAGCTGCGGCACGACGCCGACGCGCTGGCGTGCGGCGCGGGCCTCGGCCGGTACGTCATGGCCGAGCAGGTCAATGCTGCCAGCCTCGGGTTCAGACAGGCCAAGCGCAAGCCGCAGCGTGGTGGTCTTGCCTGCGCCGTTCGGCCCGAGCAGGCCAAAACATTCGCCGCGCTGCATGGCAAAGGACAGGCCGCGCACTACTTCGCGCCGCTCGCTGCCTTTGCCAAAGGACTTGTGCAGGTCGGTGACCTTCAGTACGACACCATCCGGCACGGCGCCATCGGTAACGCTGCCGACGGGGGCGCTGCTCACTGCGCTCACTGCGCTCACTGCCATTGGTTCTTGATGAGGGTTTTGATCTCGCCGAGCTTGCGATGAAAGAAGTGGTCTGCTTCGGCAATCACATTGACCTTCAATTGCTGGGTGTCGGCCCAAGCGAGCACATTGGCGATCGGAACGGTTTCGTCCTGGTCGCCGTGTATCAGAATGGTGTTGGCCGGAACGCCGCCGGTGTCGTAGCTGCGATCGGCAGAGACGCGTCCCACCGCCAGGCCGACCAGCACCATGCGCTCGGGCGGCGTGCCCTGTGCGGTGAGCTGCCGGGCCACGCGTGTCTGCACCCAGGCGCCGAAGGAAAAGCCGGCCAGCACCACAGGCAGTGCGCCGTAGCGCTGCTGCGCGTAGTCGAGGACGGCCAGCATGTCCGCGGTTTCGCCCTCGCCCTTGTCATGCACGCCTTCGGTCTTGCCGACGCCGCGGAAGTTCGGACGCAGCGCGACATACCCGAGTTCGGCAAAGGTGCGCGCCAGTGTCTGCACCACCTTGTTGTCCAGCGTTCCGCCATACAGCGGATGCGGATGCGCCACGAGCGCGATACCGCGCGGGGCCGCGCCCGACTCGGGCGCGTCGATCAGGGTTTCAATGCGACCGGCCGCGCCGGCAATGAAACCCTGCTCGGCGCTGCCCCGACCGGGGAAAGCCATTGCTTGAATGCCCGCTTACTGCTGTTCGGGTGATCGGGGTCAGGCTAGATCTTCAGCCGCTCGACCACACGGCCGCCCTGCAGGTGTTCGGAGATGATTTCGTCGATGTCCGTCTTGTCGACGTAGGTGTACCAGGTCTCGTTGGGGTAGACCACCATCACCGGGCCTTCTTCGCAGCGGTCCAGGCAGCCGGCCATGTTGATGCGTACCTTGCCTTCGCCGGAGAGGCCGAGATCCTTGACCTTCTTTTTGGCATAGTCGCGGACTTCAGTGGCGCCGCGGTCGTTGCAGCAGGCTTCGCCGCCGGTGCGCTGATTGCAGCAGAAGAATACGTGGTGCGAGTAATGGCTCATGTTAGGCAATCCTGAGAGGATGGTTTGAGGCGCTGATTATACGCGGCCATGCAAGCCCTCCCTGCGCTTGGGTCCGGTGATCAGCGCCCTCCGGCGCCATGCTGGCGGTCGCCGGCCAGGGACAGCAGATACGCCATTGCGACGAAGGGCCACAGCGCCGATACCACGCGCGTCAGCCCGGTGAAATTGAGGAAGTGTCCCTGGCGCCATTCGGCAAGGAATACCGTGAGGTAGGGGTTCTCAGGGGCCAGATTGACCACCGCGGTGGCCACCATCAGCGCGAGTCCGGCCAGGGCAATGCGCGCCGGCTGCGGGAAGGCTGCGGCGATGATGGCGGTGAGCGCGCCGACGGCCACGCCGAACAGCGCCCCCGGGGTGGCCCACAGCAGGATGTCCTCCGAGCTGAACAACAGGCCATAGGCGAAGCTGCGCATGAGCAGCGCCATGATGAGCAGCGCGAGCATGACCAGCCGTTGCGCCTGGCCGCGGCGCACCAGTGTGGAGGCCAGCAGGCAGGCCGCCAGCGTGTTCGTGGCGGCCACCGCGGCTTCGGTGCGGATGAACACCTCGGCCGGGAAATGTTCGCCAAGCACGGTATGGAACAGCGCGCGCAGGTCGCCGTTGCCGAACAGCAGAGTCTCCGGATTGAGCTGGGACAGCAGCCACAGGCCGAGCAGCACCAGGCCGAGGTCGGTCCGCGCACCGGACTGGAACAGGCGATAGCGCAGCGCCTGCAATCCGGCATCGCGCAACAGCACGCGGGTGGCGATGATGGCGATCAGGCCGCCGGCCAGTGCACCCAGGGCATTGCTCATCACATCGACGTTGGAGGGAATGCGGTTGGGCAGATAGGTCTGCAGCGCTTCCATCGACAGGCTGAGCAGGAGGGCGGCCGCCAGTGCCAGGGCTGCGGCCATCATGCCGCGCAACAGCGGATACAGCGCCAGCACCGCGAGAAAGCCAAGGGGCATGTAGCCGACGACGTTGGCTGCGAGATCGAAGCCGGTGATGTAGCGCGGCAGCGGAGCGGTGACAAAGGCAAATGGCGCAGCGCCCTTGTCGGTCCAGCCGGAGAAGGGATGCAGACTGGCGTAGATCACCAGCAATGCGTAGGCGGCAAACAGGTAGCGCGCCAGGCTGGAGGGGGATTCCCGCATCGACATGCGGGCATTCTCGCATGCCCGCATGCGACCGCGCCGCGCAATCGCCTGCGACGGCGCAGCCGGGCACTGACCGTCGCTTCGCCCAGTGATTGCCTAGATAATAATTATCTTCAAAAGACTATCCGAATCGATTGATTACTTGTAAATTGATAACAATTACGGAACTCAGTGCGAGGCTGGAGCATGGCCTGCGCCGCCATGCGAATGCGGCGCGCGTGTGGCCAGAGAGCCGATGATCATGCCCGCCATTGCAAAGACCAGCCCGACCAGTTGCGGCGGCCAGATGGTGTTCGTGCCCCACTGTTCCATGGCAAGCCATGAGGTGAGGCCCAGCACGATGGCCATCACCGCGCCCTCGGCATTGGCACGCTTCCAGAAGATGCCGAAGGCCAGCGGCACGAAGGCGCCAACCAGCGTCACCTTGTAGGCGTTTTGCACCATTTCGTACATGGTGCTCTTGGAGTTGAGCGCGAACAGCAGCGCCGCCAGTGTGAAGGAGACCAGCACCGTGCGCAGCAGGATCAGGAACTGGCGGTCGCTCATGTGCGGGATGAACGGGCGCAGCACATTCTCCGTGCACATTGCGGTGGGGGCGAGCAGCGCGCCGCTGGCCGTCGAGAGGATGGCCGACAGCAGTGCGCCGAAAAACATCACCTGCGCCCACACGGGCGTCTGGTTGAGGATCAGGTCCGGCAGGATGCGCTGGATTTCGCGCGCGTCCTCGGCGGCAAACAGCTGGCTCATGCCGGGGTCGATGACCAGTGCGGCGTAGGCGATGTACATCGGCACGAAGGCCATGATGAAATAGGCCAGACCGCCAATCAGGGTTCCGCGCACTGCGGTTTTCTCGTTCTTTGCCGAGGTCACGCGCTGGAACACGTCCTGTTGCGGAATGGACCCGATGGCAAGTGTCATCCATGCGGCGACAAAGGCCAGCCATTCGCCGGAGCCTCCCGTCGGCCAGAAAGCGAATTTGTCTGCGGCTGCGGCTGCGGCGACAACCTTGTCCATGCCGCCGGCCATGTCACCCACCAGCCAGGCGATGACCCACAGGCCGATGACGATCAGCACCGACTGGAACAGGTCGGTAAAGGCCACCGACCACATGCCACCCCAGATGGTGTAGCCGAGCACGATGACGGCCCCAAGCACGATGCCTTCGTTGAGTGAAAGGGCGCCACCTGATAGCACGGAGAACACGAGACCGAGGGCGGTCATCTGCGCCGAGGTCCAGCCCAGATAGGAGATGGTGATGATCAGGCCCGTTGCCACTTCCACGGGCTTGTTGTAGCGCTTGCGGTAGAAGTCGCCGACGGTGAGCAGGTCCATACGATAAAACGTGCGGGCAAAAAACACCGCGACGAGCACCAGGCACATGCTGGCACCAAAGGGGTCTGCCACCACGCCGCCCATGCCGTCCTTGGCGAATGTTGCCGATACCGACAGCACGGTTTCCGCGCCGAACCAGGTGGCAAACACCGTGGCGATATTCATGTAGAGGGGCAGGCTGCGCCCGGCGAGCAGATAGTCTTTGGAGTTGTGAACGCGCTTTGCCGCCCACAGGCCGATTCCGATCGATACGAGTAGATAGATGACGACGAAAGTAACCAGCATGGCGGGCCTTTAACGCGGGGAGGGGGGCGTCCGAATATTACCGCTCGCGACGGCCGCTTGAAAAGCGGCGCATGGCTTCGCCATCCATCTCAAGGCTGCTCAGAAAAGCAGTATCAGCGCCGCCTGTGTGGCCAGCGCCGTCATCAGCAGCGCCGTGATCGCGGCGAGCAGGTGGTTGCGTGAGCGCTGCTGGTGCACCAGTTGCTGCAGCATGGTGCGCAGTTCGCCGGTGTCATCCCGGGCCAGGCGTTCATGTACCAGGCGCGGCAATTGCGGCAGCAGCGTCGCCCACTGCGGGGCTTCGCGCTTGAGATGGTCGAGCAGGCCACGCCAGCCCAGCTGCTCGTCCATCCAGCGCTCGAGGTAGGGCTTGGCGGTTTTCCACAGGTCGAGTTCCGGGTCGAGGTCTCGGCCAAGCCCCTCGATGTTGAGCAGCGTCTTTTGCAGCATCACCAGCTGTGGCTGGATTTCCACGCCGAAACGGCGTGAGGTCTGGAACAGGCGCAGCAGCACATGGCCGAAACGGATCTCCCGCAGCGGTCGGTCGAAAATCGGCTCGCACACAGCGCGGATGGCCTGCTCCAGTTCGTCCACGCGCGTGGACGGCGGCACCCAGCCCGATTCGAGGTGCACCTCGGCAACGCGCTTGTAGTCACGCTTGAAGAATGCGAGGAAGTTCTGTGCCAGGTAGCTCTTGTCGGTCTCGGTGAGGGTGCCCATGATGCCAAAGTCGAGCGCGACATAGCGGCCCTGGTTCGGCCCGGTGGATTCGACCAGGATGTTGCCCGGATGCATGTCGGCATGGAAAAAACCGTCGCGGAAAACCTGGGTGAAGAAAATCTCCACGCCGGATCGCGCCAGCGCCGGGATGTCCACGCCGGCGGTGCGCAGCGCATCGACGTGGCTGATCGGCAGGCCGTGCATGCGCTGCATGGTCATGACGGTGGTGGTGCAGTAGTCCCAGTAGATTTCCGGCACCACCAGCAGCGGCGAGTTGAGGAAATTGCGTCGCAGCGTGCTGGCGTTTGCCGCTTCGCGCATCAGGTCGAGTTCATCGTTCAGGTGGCGCGCGAATTCGGCCACCACTTCGCGCGGCTTGAGGCGCTTGCCGTCCGCCCACAGTTTTTCGATCAGTCCGGCGGCGGTGTCGAGCAGCGCGAGGTCGCGCGCGATCACCGTTTCCATGCCGGGCCTCAGGATTTTCACGGCCGCTTCGGTGCCGTCGGCAAGGATGGCGAAGTGCACCTGGGCAATGGAGGCGCTCGCCACCGGCTCGGCATCGAACTGTGCGAAGACCTGTTCCACCGGTCGGCCGAAGGCGCATTCGATCTCGATGCGCGCGAGGGCAGCGGAAAACGGCGGCACCTGGTCCTGCAGTTTTGCCAGTTCATCGGCGATGTCGGTGGGCAGCAGATCGCGGCGGGTGGACAGCACCTGGCCGAACTTGACGAAAATCGGTCCCAGGGTTTCCAGTGTGCGGCGCAGTCGCTCGGCGCGCGGCGCGGCGGTGCGTGCCGTGCCGCCCAGTGCGCGTGACAGCCTGAGCAGGCCGGCCCAGCGGCCGCCGCCCGCGGCGAGTGCGAACTCGTCCAGGCCGAAGCGCCAGGCAACGGAGAAGATGCGGATCAGGCGAAGCAAGCGGGACACGGACAACTCATTTCAGGGCACTGCGGCATGCGGCTGCCGCGTGATTTGAAAGGCGATATGGGAGGGGCAATGTACCAGATTTGCCCTGCTTTCCTGCCGCATGGACGATGGGGCAATGAGGCAATGGTTCAGCGTCGGTTCGGCGCGGGGTCAGCCCGGGGTGGCTCGCTGCAGTTTCTCGATGCGTTTTTCCAGGCGCTCGGTGTCGTCGCGCATGCGCTCGACTTCGCGGCCGAACTGCGCGACGTCTTCGCGGCGTGCAATCAGGGGAGCTTCTTCGGTCCAGTAGTCGGCAAAATTCTGCGCCAGGCGCAGCCCCGCGGTGCGCTGCCAGGCCATGAGGTCGCGCGCTGCGCCGGCCATGCGATGGGCTGCGATGTCGCCGAAAACGCGTGACAAATCTTCCTCGAAATCCCATTCGAGCTCGCGGAACAATTGCTGCACCACCTGCGCGAGCTCGGCCGAGCCGGAGATTTCGACTTCACGCATGACGGCCTCGTCGCGCAGTAGCAGCCAGGGCAATGCCGATGGCTTGATGTTGACGGTGAGATCCGACGCCGTTTCGGCGCCGGCCTCGGCAACCTGACCTTCGGGGGTGATGATCAGGCGCAGGTCGGGCAGCGGCGGCAGACGGAACTCGATCACCCGGCCGGCGTGCGCGGCGAGGCGCTGTCGCGCCCAGGTGTGCTGCGCGAGTACGTGATGGATGCCGTGCCGGCCTGCGCGATTCAACATGCTGTCATTTCAACATGTTGCAGGTTCAAAGAACAGGGCTTGTGGTGTTTTGTCATGCCGGAAAACAAAAGGCCGCTCCGAGGGGAGCGGCCTTTTTCGGTGCGATGGGTTCAGGATATCTGTTCGATACCCGCAACCTGCCAACCGGCATCGCCGGCGATCGACTTGCTCAGATGCCAGACTTCGGCAAAGTGCACCGGGGCAGCGCTGGCCGATTCGCGAATCTGCCCGGAGAAGCGCACGCTGGCCCAGTGGGCGTCGGCTTCGGTGACCACTTCCAGCAGCGCCGCATCCAGCGTGACTACGTCAGTGCTTTGCCCGTCGGTGCGATGGCGGATATCGGCAGACAGCTGCTCGTACAGCTTTTCGGTCGTCATGTCGCGCAGGGATTCAAAGTCGGCACGATCATTCGCTTCCTGCATGCGGATGAAGTTCAGCTTGGCCTGTTTGACGAAACCGGTGACGTCAAAACCCGCCGGTATGGTCGGTGTGGCTTGTGCGGGACCACCGCCCCAGGCGGCACCGCCGGTATTGGCCGGCGTCTGCGAAGGGGGCGGTGCGGCAACGGTTTCATTGCCAAGGCCGGCGTACTGCATGCGCTGTGCGCCGCGCATTGATCCGGCCTGCGCCGCGGCCTGCGCGATGCGCTGACGGTTCATGTACATGATCAGCATGATGGCAGCGCCGACCACCAGCAAGCCGATCATCATCGGACCCATGCCGCCCTGGCTGAACAGCCAGGCGAGGCCGAGGCCGGCGGCGATTCCAGCCAACGGGCCAAGCCAGCGATTCGCGCCTGCGGCCTGCGGTTGCGCGGCTGCGCCTGCAGCGGCGGGGGCGGCTTGAGGCGGCGTGGCCTGACGTTGCGTGATGGAGCGCTGCGCGCCCAGGCTTTTGCCGCCGCCCAGGCGTGCGGCTTCCGCGCTTTCGATGATCGCGCCCATGCCGAGGCTGGCGACGATGACGATGATGGCAAGTTTTAAGAATTTCATGTGTTCCTCCGGATTCCCGCTTCTACGGGTTCAAAAATCGTGCACGGGTCGAACAGTCAGGTTACAGCAAGTTTGATGCAGTCTAGGCAAATGTAGGCTTTTTTCTTCTAGTATTTGCGTCCGCGATGCAAAGCGACAACACCAGCGGCCAGATTGAAGTATTCGACATCCTCCAGCCCGACTTGTTCCATCAGCTTCCGCAATGCTTCCTGGTCCGGGTGCATGCGTATGGATTCGGCAAGGTAGCGATAGCTGCTCGCATCGCTGGCAATGCGCTCGCCGAGCCAGGGCAGGGCATGAAAGGAATACCAGTCGTAGGGTTTTTCCAGCGGCTTCCACACTTTGGAGAATTCAAGCACCAGCAAGCAGCCGCCTGGCCGCAGCACGCGCTGCATTTCGGCCAGCGCGCGGTCCTTGTGGGTCATGTTGCGCAGGCCGAATGCGACGCTGACGCAATCAAAGTAGTCCGAAGGAAAGGGCAGCGCTTCCGCGTCGCACTGGACGACGGGCAGCAGATGACCGCCGTCGATGAGGCGATCGCGACCGACCGACAGCATCTCCCGGTTGATGTCGGTGGCCCATACCTGGCCTTGAGGCCCGACACGTTCGGCAAAGGCTCCAGCCAGATCGCCCGAACCCGAGGCTACGTCCAGCACCCGTTGTCCCGGGCGCACGCCGCTGATGGCAATGGCGAATTTCTTCCACAGGCGGTGCAGCCCCAGCGACATCAGGTCGTTCATGACGTCGTACTTGCGTGCCACCGACGAGAAGACTTCGGCGACCTTGCGCGCCTTTTCCTTTTCTTCGACAGTCTGGAATCCGAAGTGGGTGCTCATGGGGTCTGGATAAAGTCAGGGGGCGCAGGTTTCCGGCGGTAATTCAGACGGCATCGCGGCTGGCGCCGGCGGCTTTCAGCCGTTCCAGGTATTGCAGCCACAGCCGCTCCTGCCGGTGGCCCAGATCGTACAGGTATTCCCAAGAGTAGATGCCGGTGTTGTGGCCATCCGAGTAGCGTGGCTGGATGCCGTAGCTACCGACCGGTTCCACGTCGAGGATGTCCACGTCCTTCTTGCCGACCTGCAGCACTTCCTGTCCCGGCCCGTGGCCGCGCACTTCCGCCGATGGGGAGTACACGCGCAGCATTTCGAAACTCAGCTCGAAGCTGTGGCCATCGGAAAACGCGATTTCGAGACGCCGCGATTTCTGGTGCAGCTTGATTTCGGTCGGCGTCGGGGTGTCGGGGGTCAGGCCGGACATGGTTGTTTTTTCAAAGAAGGCTTTTCAGCAAGCGGGAAATTCAAGGATCAGAATGGTAGCAGGGCATGACTTGTAACAAAACTGTCATTCATGAGTCGTAAAATCGTAAGATTCCCGGCGTTCAATGGGTAGCGATTGCGGAATTCACATGCCTGCGAACATTCTAGTCGTTGAAGATGAGCCCGCCATCCAGGAATTGATTGCAATCAACCTGGAGCATGCCGGGCACAGTGTCCTGCGCGCCCTAAATGCAGAGCAGGCGTCCCAGATGGTGCGCGAAGTGCTGCCCGATGTGGTGTTGCTTGACTGGATGCTGCCCGGGCAGTCGGGCCTGGCGTTTGCGCGCAGGTTGCGCGAAGACGAGCGCACTCGTGCCATTCCAATCATCATGCTGACCGCGCGCGGCACTGAGGCCGACAAGATCGCCGGCCTGGAATCGGGCGCTGACGACTACATCACCAAACCCTTCTCGCCACGGGAGTTGGTGGCGCGCATCAAGGCGGTTCTGCGCCGCCGCTCGCCGCAATTGACCGGCGAACCGGTGGTGGTCGGCGGATTGCGGCTTGACCCGGGGACGCACCGGGTCAGCGCTGACAGCACGCAACTTGACCTCGGGCCCACGGAATTCCGTTTGCTGCATTTCATGATGACCCACCCGGAGCGCGTGCATTCGCGCACGCAGTTGCTGGACCAGGTCTGGGGCGATCACGTGTTTGTCGAGGAGCGCACAGTCGATGTGCACATCCGGCGGCTGCGCAAATCGCTGGAACCCTCCGGGCATGACCGTCTCATCCAGACGGTGCGCGGCAGCGGCTATCGCCTCGCCGCGACAAACTGAGCGATCTGGGGTCGCGGCACAGAGACCTTTCCTGGTCGGAGAAATTTTTCGCCGGGCATGCGTTCCGGCGCGCCGCACATACAATATCGGCCTGATGTCGCCGCTTACCGCACCTGCCAGGCCGTTCCGTGAATAGCCACAAGCACTTTATCTGGATTCGTGCGGCCATTGCGCTGGGCGTCGTGGCGACGGCTGCGCTTGCGCTCGGGCTGCTGGTTTCGTCAGGATGGGGTCTTGTCGCAGCGTGTGCTGGCCTGTTTCTGCTGCTTGGCCACCATCTGGTCAATCTCTCCGCGCTGGTGCGCTGGCTGCGCGATCCGCAACAGCCGGTGCCGCGGGGCAGCGGGGTCTGGGAGGAAATCTTCTCGGCGCTGTACCGATTCATGCGATCCAGCAACAGCGAGCGCCAGCAGCTCTCGGCTGCGGTGACGCGCTTTCGTTCCGCCGGCATGGCCATGCCCGATGGCGTGATGATCCTGGATGCCGAAAACCATATCGAATGGTGTAATCCCACCGCGGAGCGCCTGTTTGGCATTGATGGCGCGCGGGATGCCGGTCAGCAGATCATGAATCTGGTGCGCGCGCCGGATTTTGCCGCCTACCTCGAGCAGGGCGACTTTTCCGAGCCGCTGGTATTGCGCCTGACACGCGGCGAGGAGCGGGTTCTCAGCCTGAGGGCGATTCCCTACGGGCATGACCAGAAGCTGCTGTTGTCGCGCGACGTCACCCAGGTCGAACGCATAGAGGCGATGCGCAGAGACTTTGTCGCCAACGTGTCGCACGAATTGAAAACACCATTGACCGTGGTCAATGGTTTTGTCGAGACGCTGGCCGACGGGAAGGTGAAATTCTCCGAGGAACGCATCCACGCAGTGCTTGACCTGATGCAAACCCAGACCAGCCGCATGCTGCATCTGATCGAAGATCTGCTCACCCTGTCGGCGCTGGAGTCGAGCCCCGGTCCCGTGAGTGAGGCTGACATCGACGTCAGTGCTTTGATGAGAGGGCTGCATGCGGATGGCGAGGTGCTGTCCGGAGGGCGCCACCGTATCGAACTGGATATTGGCGAACACGCCATTCTGACCGGTGACGAAAAGGAACTGCGTTCCGCATTTGGCAATCTGGTGTCGAACGCCATTCGCTATACACCGGCGCAGGGCGTGATCATGTTGTCATGGCGGCGACGCGATACCGGTGAGGGTGAATTTGCAGTGAAAGACAGCGGCATCGGCATCGATGCGCGGCATATTCCCCGGCTGACCGAGCGTTTCTACCGTGTTGACCAGAGCCGTTCACGCGATACGGGTGGCACCGGGCTGGGATTGGCGATCGTCAAGCATGTGTTGACCCGTCACCAGGCCACACTGGAAATCCACAGCGAGTCCGGCAAGGGCAGTTGTTTCATGGCGGTGTTCCCGGCGCGCGGGGTGCGCGTTGCTTCGGGCGCAATGGGCCCGGTGGTACCGGCATCGACCTGAACCGGTCCACTACCAAGGCAGAGGGTGCGGCGGATCAGGTAATGGCGGCGAAATTCACCCGGTCATAGTCATAGCCGCGCCCCAGCAGTCCGAACAGCCGGATGCGCACGACACCTTCTTCAAGACGCAGGTCGAGCACGCGGTCCTGCTGATACCAGCCTGCCGGAACCACCAGTGAGGGCGGCAGGCCCATCGCAACCGGCAGCACAAAGGCCTGCGAATAGGGGGCCTGGGTTGCGGGGTCCGTGCTGGTTGGCCGTACCGCACAGGCGCGTGCCAGGCCGGGCAGTGCGCGGGTGCCCAGCGTGATTTCCACCTCGCCGTTCTGCAGCAGCCAGCGCACTTCCGCGAGGATGAACTTGCGTGCGCCGCCAGGGCGCAGGGCCAGCAACTGGCGGTGCGAGATGCGCGCCCCGGGGTCGAGCCGGTTCAGGCGAAAACCATGGGCGCTTTCGTCCAGTGCTTCCCAGTGTTCCAGAGAGTCGATTTCAGGCGAAGGTGTGCGATGTGTTTCGGGCGGACGCTGGAACATGTGAATGTGGTCGATATCGCGGCGGGTGTAGTCCCAGTCCCTGGCGCCGCTGACAAAGGGCTTGCCTGCGATTACGACATGGGCCTGGGAAAAGCCCACGGCAACGTCCAGCCGGGCCGAGGCACCCAGCACGGGGCGTCGCGGAAACTGCGGCAACGGTGGCGCTTCACACCAATCGCGGATCAGGGCACGCAGACGCTCTCCGGTTCCCGGCTGTGTGCATCCGCGCCCCAAGCCAATGCTGGCCGGGTCTTCGCCTTCCTCCAGGCGGCGCAGGCGGCGACGCAGGGAGCGGCCCAGCGCAGTCGTATCCATGAAACGGATTGGCCCCTCCGACAGGGGCGGGTTCGGGGCGGGTATTTTGACTTCGCACCAGGTTGCACCGGTGTGGCCGGCCAGATCAATGGCGTAGGCATGCGGCTTTTCCGGCGTCCGGGTGAGACTGACCTTCCAGGCAAAGCGGTTGATCCAGCTGCGCGTCCATTGCACGTCCCGCTGGATCAGGCCGCAAGGCTGCGCCAGCGCATACAGCAATGCCTGCACGTAAGCCGTGTTGCAGGTTTCGCGCAGGGCGGGATCGCCGACCGGCGTGTCAGTACAGGCGCGTGCCTCGGCAAAGGCGTACAGGCTGTGCAGCCTGCGCCAGAGATCGTCTCCAACAGGATGGCGCGCCAGCAATTGCGCGGTAATCATCTCGGCCGCGCAATGCAGTGAGCGCGTCGCGAGCAGGCTTGTGGTGGCACTGTCAGGCGTTCCGGGAGGGAGCGCGCGCAGCAGCCGGCGGTAGGCGTGCAGCAGGGCCAGCCACAGGTCATGGACCTGCTTGAGCGCAGCGGCTTCGGCAGGGTTGAGTGGCAGCGGCTTGCCGGAGAACTTGCGCGTGTGTTCCGCAAGGGCGGCGAGCAGGGGCGGTCGCAGGCGTTCCAGGATCTGCAGGTAGGCACCATGGGGCGGTGGCGCCTCCTCGATTTTGTCCAGCAATGCGTGAAACGCGGCGCAGGCGCTGCGGGTGTCGCCAAGGGCGGCTTTGGCCAGCCAGGCATCACAGCTTTTTACGTCGGGATAGGGCGGGTTGGCGGCGGGAAGTAAATCGCTGTGAGTCATGATGCTCTCCTCTGTACAGCGCACCCTCCCAGGCGCGATGAAAAAGCTAGCGGTGTGAAACAGTGTTGCGCTAGACCACCTCCGCGTTAAACCACTTCATAGGCCACGCGTTCGAAATCGGCGCCGCGTTCGAGCACGGCGTTCAACTGCATCTGGCGGGCCTTGTCGGTGTATACCTCGATGACCCGTTTCGGCCTGAACCAGCCGACCGGCAACACCAGTGACTCGGGAGAGTGCAGCGCAGGTACCGCTGAAACCATCAGCGCAGGCACATATTTGTCGGCCATGGCGTTGAGCCCTGTTGCGCGTATCGCGATGCCCTGCGGAATGCCGGGCAGGGCGCGCACGCCGATCTTCAGGTCGTAGTTTTCATCGACCATCAGCCAGCGCGTAGTGCCGAGCAGAAAATGCCGCGCGTCGGTGGGACGTACCGCCATCAGCTGGGTATGCACGAAGCGCCCGGCACCTGATTTGCGTTCCAGTCGCAAGCCGGCAAGGCTTTCATCGCGAATATGCCATTGCTCGAGCGTCAGGCCGTGCTGGACTGCATACTCATCGTCGGCGTGCGTGCTGATGCGGCCAAAGGTGGCGATTTCCTCGCGCTGGGCCTTGGTCAGTTCCTTGGCTTCCCCAGGCTGGCGGAACGGCAGGCCGCTGATGTAGAAGTGCATCGCGCCCATGCCGGTGGCGAGCTCCGCCACGCCGGACGCGCTTTTTCTGGCGAGTGATCTCCCCAGCTTTCCTTCGCACCATTGGCGGTGCAGCAGCGCGAGAAGGTGTTCGGCCAGCTGGGCTGGCACATCGTCACCCAGCCCCAGACTGGCGGGCGCATCGCCTTTCTTGAGCAGCGCGCGACGTGACCTGATGCTCTTGGACAATTCCTGCAGGTCCAGATAGCGCTGGGTGTCCGGGGCCGTTACCGGCGCATCATCGGCATGGGGCAGGCGACGCGGACCGCTGCGCTCGGCAAGGTCTATCAGCAGCGGTTGCGCTGCGCTTGCTTCAACGACTGGCGCGGTGCGCCTGACCCTGGTGTTGTTTCCCCAGCGGTCCAGCCAGCGCGCCACAAGTCCGAGTTGGCGCGATGTGTGTTCGCTGGGGTTCGCCGCCTGCAGCAATAGCGGCTGCACATAGGTTTCCATGCAGGTGGTTTTCCACTGATCCTTGTGTACCGGATGCGCTACCTGCTGGTCGGTGAGCTTGTGCTCTTCGGCAAAAGCGTAAAGGCGGTGCAGCAGCGCCCAGTCGTCGCTGCTGATGTCCTGATAGCAGCGGAAATGTTCGGCAATCTGCTGCGATGCGCACCACAGGGCGCGCTGGCAGGCCAGCGCAAACTGTCCACCGGAGGCGACCAGGCCGGTCGGCATCCCGCTCAGAGACTGCAGGCAGTGCTGATAGCCGTAGCCGAAGGCCGTCCACAGGGCGACCACATTCATCAGGATTTCGCGTTCCGGCTTGGCCAGGGGCACTGCGCGATTGGAGAACTTCTTGGCTTGCTCGGCCTGGACGAACAATACCGGTTCGCGCAGTAGTTCCAGTATTTTTAGACGATCTGATACGGCAAGCTCGCAGCAATTGAGTTCTTCGAGTTCACCCAGCAGACGTCCATGGGAAGGGCCGACATTGATCAGCGGCAGGGTCTGCAGCCACTCGGTGCAGGCCTTTGCATCCCGGAATTCCGGATTGGCATCGATCGAAATGATCGGAAGGTCGAAGTTCACGAGGGGTCCGTCGCCGCGGCTTGTGCTGGCTGCCCCAGCGCGCGTTCGAGCTGCGCCGACAAGTCCTGCCGTGACGGAGGCAGGCGTGAAGTGCCGTCCCGCTCGGCCTTTCCCCAGATCGGATTGGGGAAATGTCGATCATGACGAAAGCGCGGTACCACATGCCAGTGAACATGCGGCACGAGGTTGCCGAAACTCGCAAGGTTGATCTTGTCAGGTGTCATCAATTCACGCAGCGCTGATTCTGTGGCGAATACCGCCTTCATCAGGCGATCGCGGTGCCGCGGCTCGAGTTCGGTCATCTCGCTGACATGCTGATGCAGGATGACGCGGCAAAAGCCGGGGTAATCGGCATCGGCCACGCGAACAATGCGGCAAAAATCGTCCCGCCACACAACGTCTTCCCCCGAAGCGTTGCATAACTCGCAGTTTATGACCGTTAATTTTGTCACGGTGACACCCGCCCCGAACCCCTGCCGTAGTTCCCGGCAATCCCAAGTGTCGCTTTGGGGCGACAGTATTCATTCAAAAGCATGGCAGACCGAACCCTGCGCATGCGGGGTCCGGCGCAGCCTTTGCTACAACAGCACGCGCTCGATGCCGCCACGGTTGGCGTTGGCGACATAGTCGGCCATCCAGTTGTCACCGAGCAGATGTTTTGCCATTTCGACCACGATGTAGTCAGCTTTGGTGCCCGAATCATTGTCGTAGCGCGACAGGCCCTGCAGGCAGGACGGGCATGAGGTGAGTATTTTCACGTCGCCGGTAAATCCGTCGCTGCGCAGTGCGTCGGCGCCCTTTTTCATCTCCTCTTCCTTGCGGAAGCGCACCTGGGTAGACACATCCGGGCGCGTTACGGCCAGCGTGCCCGATTCGCCGCAGCAGCGTTCGTT
>CAMCYY010000024.1 GCA_945885335.1 Bordetella parapertussis | reverse complement strand
CATATCCGGATGAATGCCGCGACCTTCGCATCGATGCGCAGCGCATCCAGGTCCGCGGCGGTTGGCAACTGCGGCTTGTCCCGCTCGGCATTCACCACGCACAAAAAGCCCATGGGGGCATCGTCGGGGGAGCGGAACTGGTGCCAGGCGAGCGCGGGAATGCTGACGAGGTCATGTTCCTTGACCTCGAATACTCGATTCCCCACCAGACAGCGCCCGTTGCCGCGCAGGATCATCACGGCGTGCATGTGCTGGTGGCGCTCCAGCGTCGAGTAGCCGCCGGGCGCCATCTCGAAATAGCGCACCTGCGCGGCGAGCTGAGGGTCATCGAACAGCACCTGGCGCGTGATGTCCAGGAACGGCGCGCTGCCTTCCTGTTTGTACTGCATCACTTCCACGCCGGACCAGCGGCGCTCGGCTTGTTCCGGGCGTACCGCAGGCACAGCGGGCGCTGGTGCAGAAGGTTTGTTGTCTGATGCGTCCATGTCGGCCTCAAGCGCTTCGCGTATTTGCGCGGCCGGCAACCCTGGCGGCGAACTCGCGACCGCGCACAAGCAACTGGTCGCCTGCAATCAACAAGTCACCACCGATCAACAGCATGGTGTCGGTGCCGTAGAAATCCACCAGTTCATCGACGCGCTCGAGTTTCATGCCGCCGGCCGGCACGGGCATCGCCGGCTTGAATGAACCGAAAGTGGCGCGGCAGGTGTCCGCCACTGCAAGGCAGCGCTCGCGTGACCAGGCAAAGCGCCCGCCATAGCCGGTGAAAATCACCGCATCGGCGCCCAGCATGCGGAATATCTTTCCGAACAGCAGTTCCGGTGCAATGCGTGCCGCGCCACCCATCGCGGGGTGCGCCAGCACGGCGGCATCCAGATGGTCGGTCACCAGTTCCTGGAACACCGGCAGGCCGATCACCATGGGCGAAATCAGCACCGCCTGCACGCCTTCCTCGCGTACCAGGCGCGCCTGTGCAAACAGCTCGGAGGGCGTGCCCGACAGCGTGGGTGCGTAAATCGCATTGAGGCCCGATTCGCCATTGGCCTTCACCACCGCGGCCTGGCAGGCGGGTACCCGTTCCGCGAACGGCGCATAGGCCTGGTTCGCGATGCCATGGTCGTCCTTGATGAAGTGCATGCCGGACAACGCAAAGTTGCGTGCCAGTGCCGCAAGTTCGGGCACGGCAAGGCCCTGCGGCTTCAACGCCGTGCAGGTGAGTGGTCCGGATGCAACGCCGGTGAGTTGGCGCAGGCCGGCAATACCGTGGCGCGGCCCGTGATAGGCCGCCAGCACTTCATCCGGGAACTGCACATCCAGCAGTTCAACATCCGCGTGCAACGAGGTATTGCCGAACAGCATGTTGATCATCTGGGCGATGCCCGGCGCGGTGGTCTGCGCGGCGAGGCCGATGGTGATGCGGAATGCATCCGGGCTGGCCGGTGTGATCGACTCGATCTTCCCGACAATGTTTTCCAGGATCGCGGCATCGCGGATGCCCGCCAGCAGCATCTCCACGCTTTGCTCGACGCGGATGGCGTCGGCACGCGCCGCGGCATCGCCGGCGCTGCAGCGAACGAGATAGGTGGCTGAAATGCGTTGTGCAGTCTGTGACATGGCGCAATTGTAGTCTGTGGGTCGTGGACGATCTGGTGTGGTAACCGATGTCCGCGACAGGTTCAAGCGTTGCCGTCGCGAACGGCTGGCTGGTTCATTTATACGGTATTGTTATTTAGAACTCGTTATAAGTTCTTTTGGGTTATGAGCCTGCACGGCTAGACTGTGCCTCCCTGCGCGTACGGCGCTTCAAAAATACGGGTTTAAAATCATGGTCTTGAGAGCATTCAAACGCATTGCACTGGTGACGGGACTGGCACTGTCTGCGACGCTGCCGCTGGCCACACAGGCCCAGACCACCCTGCTGAACGTCTCCTACGACGTGGCCCGTGAGTACTACAAGGACTACAACCCGGTGTTCGCCGCCTACTGGAAGAAGAAGTCCGGCGAGTCCGTAACGATCAACCAGTCACATGCCGGCTCCACGCCGCAGGCGCGGGCCGTGGCCGATGGCCTTGAGGCCGATGTGGTCACCATGAACCAGGCCACTGATGTTGAATTCCTTGCCGGTAAAGGCGTGGTGGCGAAGGACTGGGCGAAACGCTTCCCGAACGGCGCCGCGCCGAATTACTCCACCATGATTTTCCTGGTGAGAAAGGGCAACCCCAAGGGCATCAAGGACTGGAACGACCTGGTAAAGCCGGGCGTGCAGGTGGTGATCCCGAATCCCAAGACCGCCGGCAATGGCCGCTACACCTATCTGGCGGCCTGGGGCTATGCGCTGAAGAAGAACAACGGCAGCGAGGTTCAGGCGCGTGAATTCGCCAAGTCACTGTTCAAGAACGTGCCGGTGCTGGATTCCGGCGGACGCGGCGCCACCACCACCTTTGCCCAGCGCGGCATCGGCGATGCGCTGGTGACTTTCGAGAACGAGGTCTACCTGATCCAGAAGGAACTGGGTGCCGACAAGGTCGAGATCGTCTATCCCTCCATGAGCATTCGTGCCGACAATCCGGTTGCCGTTGTGGAGCGCACGGTCGAGAAAAAGAAGTCGCGCAAACAGGCCCAGGCCTATCTTGAATACCTGTGGTCCACCGAGGCCCAGGAAATCGCCGCGAAGTATTACTACCGCCCGGCAGTGGCCAGCGTCGCCAAGAAGGTTGCCTCGCAGTTCAAGCCGATTAAGTTGTTCACGGTGGAAGAAGTCTTCGGTGACTGGGAAAAAGCGAACAAGGCCCATTTCGTCGATGGCGGCAGCTTCGACCAGATTTATCAGAAATGATCATGCGGGCATGAGCCCGTACTTGCCCTTGTCATTCCGAGCGTAGCGAGGGATCTGCTTTTTCAACCAACAGCAGATTCCTCGGCCTGGCGTCCTCGGGATGACAAATAGTATTTAGCCGGTTTGCTTATTTTGCCCAAGATGACCCCCCGTCCCGCCAAGCGCCACAACGTCCTGCCCGGCTTCGGCCTGACACTGGGCTTCACGCTGTTCTACCTGTGCCTGATCGTGCTGATTCCGCTGTCGGCGGCCTTCATCCGCACGTTCTCCCTGACCTGGGACCAGTTCTGGGGCATTGTTACGACACCACGGGTCGTTGCGTCCTATCAGATCACGTTCGGCGCTTCGCTGATTGCAGCCAGCATCAACGCCGTGTTCGGCCTCATCGTCGCTTGGGTGCTGGTGCGCTACACCTTTCCCGGCAAGCGCATCCTCGACGCCCTGGTTGATCTGCCCTTTGCACTGCCTACCGCAGTGGCCGGCATCGCGCTCACCGGGATGTATGCGCAGAACGGCTGGATCGGCTCGCTGCTCGCGCCCTATGGCATCAAGGTGGCGTTCACGCCGCTTGGCATCATGGTTGCGCTGACCTTCATCGGGCTGCCCTTCGTGGTGCGTACCGTGCAGCCGGTGATCGAGGACCTGGAGCGCGAACTCGAGGAGGCTGCCGCCTGCCTGGGCGCCTCGCGCTGGCAGACTTTTGTGCATGTGATTCTGCCGGTGATCCTGCCGGCATTGCTCACCGGCTTTGCGCTGGCACTGGCGCGAGCAATAGGCGAGTACGGCTCGGTGGTGTTCATCGCCGGCAACATCCCGATGCAGACCGAGATTACGCCATTGCTCATCATCACCAAACTGGAGCAGTACGACTATGCCGGCGCCACGGCGCTGGCGGTGGTCATGCTGGTGATCTCCTTCGCCATGCTGCTGGTGATCAACCTGTTGCAATGGTGGGCCAACCGCCGTGCCGGCAGAGAAAGCTGAGGGGAAGGGCATGTCCGCATCGCCTGCCGCATCGATTTCCGCCGCCGTGTCGCCACGTCCGCGCAAGACCGCCGCCACCGGTGAACCGCCATGGATCAAGTGGCTGCTGATCGGCCTGTCGGTTGCCTTCATGGTGGTGTTCCTGATTCTGCCGCTGGTGACCGTGTTCGTGGAGGCGTTGCGCAAAGGGGGGGAGGTGTACCTGGCCGCGATCACCGAGCCCGATGCCGTATCTGCAATCAAGCTCACGCTGATTGCGGCGGCCATTGCCGTTCCGCTGAATCTGGTATTCGGCGTGGCCGCGGCCTGGGCCATTGCCAAATTTGATTTTCGCGGCAAAAGCCTGCTGATCACGCTGATCGACCTGCCGTTCTCGGTGTCCCCCATCGTGGTCGGTCTGATCTACGTGCTGGTGTTCGGCCTTCAAGGTTGGTTGGGACCGTGGCTGCAGGCGCATGACCTGAAGGTGGTGTTCGCCGTGCCGGGGATAGTTCTGGCCACCATCTTCGTCACCTTTCCGTTCATTGCGCGTGAACTGATTCCACTGATGTCGGCGCAGGGCAACGAAGAGGAAGAGGCCGCGCTGGTGCTGGGCGCCTCGGGCTGGCGAACCTTCTGGCATGTCACGCTGCCCAACATCAAGTGGGGGCTGCTGTACGGCGTGATCCTCTGCAACGCGCGCGCCATGGGTGAATTCGGCGCGGTGTCGGTGGTGTCCGGCCACATCCGCGGCCAGACCAACACCATGCCGCTGCACGTCGAGATTCTGTACAACGAATACCAGTTCGCTGCGGCCTTTGCCGTGGCCTCGCTGCTGGCACTGCTGGCACTGCTGACGCTGGGCCTGAAGAGTTTCATTGAATGGAAGACGCGGCGCGAGCATGAGGTGCTTCCGCTCGAGGCGCCGCGGGAAGCGTAAGAAAAGCATGAAAAGGAACACGCCATGAGCATCGAAGTACGCAACATCGGCAAGCGCTTTGGCAATTTCGTCGCGCTGGACAATGTGTCGCTCGATTTTCCCACCGGTGAGCTGGTGGCTCTCCTCGGCCCTTCGGGCTGCGGCAAGACCACGCTGCTGCGCATCATTGCCGGACTGGAAGTGCCCGATGCCGGCGAAGTGCTGTTCCACGGCTAGGACGCCACCGAGCGCCGCGTGCAGGAGCGCAATGTCGGCTTCGTGTTCCAGCATTACGCGCTGTTCCGCCACATGACGGTATTCGACAACATCGCCTTCGGCCTGCGCATGAAGCCGCGCCGGGTTCGCCCTTCGAAGGAAGAAATCCGCGACAAGGTGATGTCGTTGCTGAAGCTGGTGCAGCTTGACTGGCTGGCCGACCGCTATCCGTCGCAGCTCTCCGGCGGACAGCGCCAGCGCATTGCCCTGGCGCGCGCGCTGGCCGTCGAGCCCAAGGTGCTGCTGCTGGATGAACCGTTCGGTGCGCTGGACGCCAAGGTGCGGAAGGAGCTGCGCCGCTGGCTGCGCCGTCTGCACGATGAAATCCACGTCACCAGCATCTTCGTCACGCATGACCAGGAAGAGGCGCTGGAAGTGGCCGACCGCGTGGTGCTGATGAACCACGGCCGCGTCGAGCAACAGGGCACGCCGGAAGAAGTGTACGAGACGCCGGCCAGCCCCTTCGTGTTTGGCTTCCTTGGCCACGTCAACCTGTTCCATGGCCGTGTCCATGAGGGCATCATGGAAGTCGGTGATGTTTCGCTGGACGCACCTGGCCAGGCCGGCACCCAGGATTCAGCCGCGGTGGGGTATGCCCGCCCGCATGAATTCGACATGGACCGTTATTCCCCCGGCCAGACCGGCCTGCGGGTGCAACTGATTCGCGCTTTGGCCGTGGGCCCGGTTGCGCGATTGGAGCTGGAGCGTGAAGATAACGGCGAGATGATTGAAGTCGAGATACCCATCGAGCTGTATCGCAAGCTAAAATTGACCGAGGGTGAAGCGCTGGTGGTCAAGCCGAAGAGAATGCAGGTGTTCCTCAAGCCCGACGCCGCACCTGCGGCGGCATCTGCGTCAGGCTCCACGCCCGCGTAAGCAAGCCCGCATGAGGAAATCCGCATGACGAAACCCCTGCCTGAACCCGTGTGGCGCTCACCCGAAGGCGAGATCGTCTCCTGCGTTGAAAAGCTGAAGGTGCTGCGCGAGAACCTCGAGGAGATCCGCAGCATTTCGCAGGATGCCCTCGAGGATGCACTGCTCATGGGCTGCGATGAGAAGCAGCTCCGCGATGTGCTGAAGCAACTTGTCGACCAGATCGACAATCCCTTTCCCGACAGCGGCAAGGACTGATACGGCTTCAGCATTGCCTGCTCATAGCTTCGCGTAGTCGATCGTCGGCAAGGCATCGTCCGCAGTCTCGACGCGGTTGCGTCCGACCGCGCGTGCCTTGTACACGGCCACCTGTGCCGCCGCGGCCAGTGCGGCCGGGGTGGCGCGGTCGGTGTGCAGGTTTGCAATGCCGATGGTGACCGTGGCCTTCACCGCCGTTCCATCCACGGCGCATCCGCCTGCAGCGATGCGCAGGCGCAGGTTCTCGGCATGGGCCCTGGCATCGGCCAGCGAAGTGCGCGGCAGTATCACCAGGAACTGGTCGGTGTCACGACGCGTCACCATGCCCGCTTGCTTGATCTCCTGGCCAAGGGTTTCCCCGGCCCACTCGAGCAGTGCATCGGCGGCCACTGCGCCGTGCGCCTTGCTGATCCGGCGCTGGTGATCCATGTCGATGAGCAAAACGCAGAGGGGGGCACCGGCGGACTGCTCAATGGCGCGGGCGCATTGCTCCTGATACGCAGCGCGTCCGGCTTCAATGGCCACCTGGCGGCGCTGCCGGCGTGCGCTGCGGCGGCGGTGCAGTGCCTGCACCTCGGTCCACAGGGCGAACCCCACGACTAGTGCCACCAGCAGTGGCTGCACGGTCAGCAGTGTTGTCAATTGCGGACCCGCCTGCGACGCATCCTGGGCCTGCTCGTTGAAGGCCACGGTGGCAATCACGGTAATGGCAAGGACCGCCGTGGCCAGCCACCACAGCCCGGCCAGCACATTGGCCGGCAGCGAATTGCCGGTGCGCCAGGCATGTGCCGAGAGGCGCCACGCCGTGCGTCCCACTAGCATCGCGCTGGTGCTGAATACCGCGACCAGACGCGCAGCCAGACTGGGCTCGACATAGGTGAACCAGGTGGCCAGTGCGATGGTTGCGCCGACGGCCGTCCAGCCGAGCGCATCAAACCGCTGTGACTGCCCCGTTTCCAGGCGACGGGCACCCGCATGGAAGGCGAGCAACGCCGATTGCAGCACGGCATGGCCGGTCACGATGGCGATGAAATCCGGCGCCACATGGCGCGAGGCATAGACCACATTGGCAACTGCCAGCAGGACAAAGCCGTAGCTCCAGTACCGGTAGAGGCGGGCACGCCGGTGCCGCTGATGCATGAACAGCAGCAACGCTCCGGCGGCGAAGGAAAAGCCCGAGGCGAGGGCGAGTTGGAAAGTGATGCTCGATGTCATGTCTTGCGGATTCAAATCTGGTGTGTGGAGTTGCGCCTGAGCGGCAATCTTCGCAGGCTGCAGATGGTCCACTCCCTGATTTTAAGCAAACGGGTGTGACCCTGATAAGGAATATTCACGCCAGAGCGAATTTCTGTTTCCTGAATGGCCAGTGCGCGTATTTGTCCATGCGCAGGACAAACCTCTCGGGATGAGATAATCCGGGCCAAGAGAAGCCATGACCGCCCCCGCATCCCCCGATCACGATTCGAAAACCGGCACGCCCCCCAAGGCGGGTAGTGCCGCATCTGGCATGGCGGGTAGTGCCGCATCCGGAATGCCGCAAGAAATTTCGCGCAAGCATTTTTTCCAGATATTCACCACGGTGATGCTGCCGATTTTCATCGGCGCCATTGACCAGACGCTGCTCGCTACCGCCACGACCACCATCGCCGCCGACTTCGGCAGCCTGTCGGCCACCTCCTGGCTGATGATTGCCTACATGCTCACCAGTTCGGTGACGGTGCCGGTGTACGGCCGCCTCGGCGACCGCTACGGGCGGCGCGAAATCATGCTCGCTGCACTGGGCTTTTTCTTTGTCGGGGCCGTTGTGTGCGTCCTTGCGCCGACCATGGGCTGGTTGATTGCCGGGCGTGCCATCCAGGGCATCGGCGGTGGCGGTTTAATTTCGCTATCCATGGCGCTTATCGCCGATCTGGTGCCGCCACGTCAGCGCGCGAGCTTCCAGGGTTATTTTTCGGCCATGTTTACCACCGCCAATGTGCTGGGTCCCATCATCGGCGGTGTGGTGGTCACGCATGTGAGCTGGCGCTGGTTGTTTGTCGGCTATGCGCCGCTGCTTGCGTTCGCGGTGTGGCGCACGGTCAAGCTGCCGCGCACCGGGCGCAATCCGCGCGCCCCCGGCGTGCGCGACTTGGCTGGTCTGGCGCTGTTTGCCCTGGGCATCAGCACCTTGCTGTTCGCGTTTTCTTCGGCGGGTCAGCGTTTCGCCTGGCTATCCTGGCCCATGGCCGCGTTGCTCACCATCGGCATCACGTCGTGGGTTTTCATGTTTGCCCATGCGCGCCGGCATGCCGCGCCATTTTTCCCGGTGGACCTGCTGGGCATTCCCGGTCTGCGCGGGCCGGTGGCCACCGTGCTGCTCACAGCCTTCTGCGTCACTTCGCTGGTGTTCTACCTGCCGATCTACATGCAACTGGCGATGGGCGCGAGCGCAGGCGAGGCCGGGCTGCTGCTGACGCCGTTGATGCTGGGCATTGCCATCGGCGGGGTGACCTCCGGCCGGATGATGGCGCGCACCGGCAGCCCGCAGCCGATTCCGGTGGTTGGACTGTCATGGGCTGCTGTGGGCCTGGCGATCCTGGCGGTGGTGCCGCCATCGGCGGCGGTGATCGCGCCCCTGGGCTTTTGTATCGGCCTAGGCTTCGGGCCATCCATGCCGGTGGCGCAACTCATGGCGCAGGTGGCGGCGGGGCGCGACCGCATCGGTGCGGCGGTTTCCATTGTCAGCCTGGGGCGCATGCTGGGTTCGGCGCTGGGCACTGCGTTGACAGGCGGTGTGCTCTACAGCCTGCTGCCCGCCGTGGATATCAAGCAGGTGGTGGCCGGCGGTGTTCCCTCAGCGGACCGCACGGAAATCATTGCCGCCTTCCACGGCGCGTTCCTGTTCATCGTGCTGGTTGCCGCGCTCGGCGCCTTCAATGCCAGCCGGGTGCCAAAGCTGAAAATCTAGCGCAGGTAAAGATCTGGCGTTGGTGAAGATCTAGCCGCGCCGGAAGCTTTCGTCGGCGCGCAGGTAGCGCCACTGTCCTTCGGGCAATTCACCCAGCATTACGCCACCGATGCGCACGCGCTTGAGTCCCGTGACCTTGATGCCGACCAGATCACACATGCGCCGGATCTGGCGCTTTTTTCCTTCGCGCAGGATGAAGCGCAACTGGTCGCGGTTCTGCCAGGTGACTTCGGCGCGCTTGAGCGGCTTGCCATCCAGGGCAAGACCGAAGTTGAGTTGCTCCAGGCCTTGCTTGGACAGCCGACCCTCGACACGCACCAGATATTCCTTTTCGACGCCCGAGTCCTCGCCGACCAGTTGCCGCGCAATGCGACCGTCCTGGGTCAGCACCAGCAGGCCCTGCGAATCGATATCGAGGCGCCCGGCCGGCGCGAGGCCCTTGAAATGCGCCGGCGAAAAACGCAGCGGCGCGCGATCACCAGCAAAGCGCGACTTCGCGCTGACCAGCGTGACTGCCGGCTGGTACGGCGGTTCGGGCTGGCCCGACACATAGCCCACCGGCTTGTTGAGAAGGATGGTGACGGTGGCGCGCTGCGCGGCCTCGGCTGGCTTGGCCAGCGTGATTTTCTGTGAGGGATTGATGCGCGTGCCCAGTTCCGTGACCGGCACGCCGTCCACCAGCACCCAGCCGCGCTCGATGTAGCTGTCGGCCTCGCGCCGCGAGCACAGGCCCTGCGCGGCCATCAGCTTGGAGACGCGTACCTTTTCCACCTCGGGCATGATCAGGGGTTCCTGCGCTTCAGACGTAGGAGATGCCAAGCAGCTTCTGCGTGGCATCGTCCGGTTGCTGTGTCATGGCATAGGCGCAGATTTCCAGCGCGTTCTGGGCGATGAACACATGCCCGAAGCCCGCCTCGGTCAATACCTTCGTGAGCGACTTGGCGGTGAAGCCGGTCTTGTGGGCGAAGAAGTCATTGCCGCTGCGCTCGATTTCCACTCCATAGCCGTAGATCACGTCGCGCACGAGGATGGGGCCGGCCGGTGCGTGATACAGCACGTCGTCGATGTCGAGCTCGCGTTCCACCACGATCTGCATCACCTCGCCCATGTCGGGCACGCGGATGAAGGCGAAGCCGCCGGGCGTCAGCACATGCCGGAAGCCCGAGAGCACCTTGCCCACATGGTGGCGGTGGTAGTGCTCGAGGTTGTGCGAGCAGTACACGGCCTCGTAGCCGGCTGCCGGCAACTGCGTCAGTTCGCGTGCATCGCACACCACATCGGGCTTGCCCGCCGGGTCGATGTCGAGCAGTACATGGTCCCAGCCGGCGAATACCGGCGGCAGGGCGATGGCCTTGTTGTTGCCACCTACGTTCAGCACTTTTTTCACAACGACTCCGTGGAATTGCTTTTCCGGCAGTTTACACGCGCCGCGCGCGCCGCACGCGGCGGCGAGGCCGTAAAATAGCACTTGCTCCACGTCGCCGAAGCTGCCAACAATAAAAAACGCGACCCGCTCACATCGCCATACACAAGGAGATCACCGCCATGAATGAACTTCTGCCCCTGGCCAACCGCATCGGCGAACTGCTCAAGGAGCGCCGCGAAACGGTTGCGCTGGCCGAATCCACCACCGGCGGCCTGCTTTCGGCGGCGCTGCTGTCGGTGCCCGGCGCCTCGAAATACTTTCTCGGCGGCGCGGTGATCTATACGAGGAAATCACGCGGGCTGCTGCTGGATCTGCCCGGCGATCCGCCGCCGGGCATGCGTAGTTCCACGGAGCCCTATGCGTTGTATCTCGCGGCCGCGGTGCGCGGGCGCTTTGCCGCAACCTGGGGCATCGGCGAAACCGGTGCGGCCGGTCCCTCTGGCAACAAACATGGCGACAAGGCCGGACACGCCTGCATCGCGGTGAGCGGTCCCGTGGATGCGACCGTCACCGTCGAGACCGGCAACCCCGACCGTGTCACGAACATGCGGGCTTTCAGCCTCGCGGCGCTGGAGTTGCTGGCGAAAAGCCTTGCCCGCTGAACAGTGTTTTTATCGAAAGGAGCTGTAATGAGCGATTCCGACAACGATTCCGGGAAAAAAAACGCAGATGATGTCGTCGCCGTCATTGGCCGCGAGATTGCCGCCATGCATGGCGCACTGCTGGCGCTGACTTCCGTGATGGCGCGCCAGGGGGATGCCTCCGCCATGGTGTCGCACCTCTTGACCATACGGGCGAGTGCGGCCAAGGAACCGAACAGCACGCCTTTCACTGACATCATCGACAAGATGATCGACGTCGCCCGCCCGGCGCTGCACTGAGTGCGGCCGGATGCGCGGAAATGCGGTGATATCAATTTTCATGTGAATGCTTTTGTATAAACGGCTTTTTCATGAAATTAATAATAATCACGCAAAAGCCGCCGGACGCCCCGGCGCAGGTTGCTGAACGCCGCGCGGTTTCGGACTAAACTTCAGGCTATCGTGGCGAACGACAGGCTGCGAACTACAAACAAATAACGACCGCGGCCCTGAAGGGCGCGGGATATGAAGCCTATGGACGACGAACTCGATTTTTCCAGCACCACCCCAAAGCCCATGCCCGCAGCACCGGTCCCCCGGCCTGCCGCGCCGCCGCCGCGCGCGCTCTACAACCCGCAGGTGGCGCTGCAGTTCTTCAAGGGCGGCGGCCAGCTTGAACAGGTGGGCGGCGGCAAGAACTTCTTTGCCGAGAACGACAAATCCAGCGGCCTGTTCTCCAAGGGTGACCGCATGTACCTCTTGCTGGAGGGCGACATCGGCCTGATGTCCAAGGGCCAGTTCGTTGGCAACATCCGCCCCGGCGAGATCTTTGGCGAAATGGCGCTGCTGGCGAAGGCGCCGCGCGCGGCGACCGCCATGGCCAAGGTGGCCTGCAAGGCCATCTCCATGGGCGAGAAGGAATTTAACGCCGCATTGCAGAAGACGCCGGAATTTGCGCTGATGATGATGGCGGTCATGGTGAACCGCCTGCGCCAGAACCTCGCCCGCAAGGGCGGTGCCGCCGCGCCCTCGGGTGTCGTCGAGCGCCAGAGCGTGTTCAACAAAAAGGAACTCGCTGTGCTGGCCGAGGAGATCACACCGGTCACAGCCTCCGAGGGCAAGGTCATCATGAAGGCCGGTGACACCGGCGTCTTCATGTACATCGTGCAGGAGGGCAATGTCGCCATCACGATGCAGGACACGGTGGTGGAGCGCATCGGCGCGGGCGGCGTGTTTGGCGAAATGGCCATGGTGGACAACGCATCGCGTGCGGCCAATGCCGTGGCCCAGAATTTCTGCACGCTGATGATGGTCAAGCGCGACGATTTTCTCGCGCTGGTGAAGGCCAAGCCGGCATTCGGCGCCTCCATTCTGCGCACCATTGCCGAGCGCATCCGCACGCTGACCTGATTCGCGCCGGAGGCCCGGCGCTCCCGTTTCAGGTGTTGCCGGTCAGACCCAGGGTGTTCCCGTGATGAGGCGCCAGGCATTGCGGTAGGCCACGTCATGCCGCGCTTTTTCCCCCAGTGCAGCCAGCACCAGATCGCGCTGTCGCCCGATCTGCAGCGGATAACTCTGCTCGACGGGCGGCCGGTAATCGCTGGCCGCGAGGAATCGATCCGGATGCTGTTCCAGCAACGCCTGCCATTGCGGCGCGAGGCGGCCGTTCGCGTACAGCGTGGAGTCGCGTGCGCCGGACGGCCGGTAGATGCTCTCCGGCGGCGGCACCGCGAGATCGAAATGCAGGCCGGGAAAGCGCGCGATCAGTGAACGCACGTAGTCGGCGTTATAGCGCCTGGCACGGTCCGGGTAACGGACCATGCCCAGATGGCACCAGATGACGTTCGCCTTCGGGTAGCGCGCGAGCATGTCCTCCAGCGGCGCGAGCAGGCGGTCTTCGATTTCATAGTGCAGCTGGAAGGAGGCACCCGTCTCCTCGGCAAGGCTGAACAGCGCATGTCCTGCCGGGCCGTCGATGGGGATGGTGATGTCGCGGAAGGTCAGCCCGGCATCCACCTGTTCGGGCGAGGGATAGTGCCGGAACTCGTGCTCCCCCATGAGGAAGTACTGGCCGGACTTCAGGTCGTCGCGCGCAACTGACAGGAAGGTGATCGGATTTGTCCACCAGCGCGGAAATTCCCCGCTGCTGGTTGACGGAATGAAATGCTGCGGATGGCGCCGGTGCAGGTCTAGCGCCGCCCGGCTGTTCGGTGAATTGGCCGGGGCAAAGGCGATCTGTGCGATGTCAAAGCGGTCCATCCATTCGAGCATGCGCGTGACGTTGGTGCTACCGGCGACGTAGGTCGCCTGCATGTCGATCAGGGGAACGCGGCCGCGCCCCAGCATGGATTCGATGCGTTGCCGCCAGCCGGCGATCATCGCCGCTCGCATTGCCGCATCCGGGGTCTGGGCAAGGGCGAGTCCGGGGAAGGCTACCGCTGCCAGTGCGGCGGCATTCAGCATGAAGTGGCGTCTGTTCACGCGTTTCCGTCAGAGTTTCAAGACAGGATGTACATTCTATCGGGGCATGTCCAGTCATGGGTTTTTTGGGAAGAAACAGAGGAGGTGCATATACGGACACAGCGGCAGACGCGCGTGCCGGCAATCCCTGCGTGGATATCGTATGATTCCCGCGCCCCTGCACTGGAGTCTGGCCATGGATACTGCAACTCTGGAAGCGCGCCAACTGAAGCTGCGCCCGCTGTCCGAACACATCGGCGCCGTGATCGATGAGCGCATCGAAGACATTGTCGCCAGCCCGGCATTGAGCGCGGCCGTGGTGGAGGCGCTGGACTGCCACCTCATGCTGCACCTGCATGCGCCGGATGCGGCGCCCGAGGTGATGGCGAAGTTCTCCGCGCTGTTCGGTCCGCTCAACGACGGCCCGGGTGTCTGCGCCAGCGGCATCAAGGGCCTGCGCATTGTGGCGAACTACCTGGATGCCGCGGGCAATCCGCTACCCGGCGGCGCCGACACCTGCTCACAGATCTGGCATACCGATGGCTCATCCGACATGACGCCGCCGGCGCGTGTCCTGACCTACACGGCGCTGGCCGCACCGTCGCGCCCGACCACGGCCTGGATCAACATGTTCAAGGTGTATGCGTCGTTGCCTGAATCGTTGAAGCTGCGCATCGCCGGCCTCTCTGCAATCCACTATGCGCTGAAGGGCGGCGTCGATCCGGCCACGCTGGGCATGGTGTTGCCGCTGGATCAGCGCCAGAAAGGGCCGCAGCGTCCGCTGGTGTGCCGTCATCCGGCCAACGGCAAGACCTATCTCCACATTCCACACCGGCCGGACAGCATCATCCCCGGCCTGAGTGAAGCGGAAAGCCGCGCGCTGCTGGGGGAATTGTGGGGCCATGTCGAAGCTTCGCCCTTTCGTCTGACCGAGACCACCGATTCAGGCAGTTGCGTGATCATGGACAACTGCGCTGTCGTGCATAACCGCCAGGGCTGGCCGGTCACCGAGCCGCGCACCGTGTGGGCCATCACCTGCGCCGGCCCGTCGCCCGTTGGTGCGACGGGAGCTGCCTGATTCCCGCGTGCGCAAACACCATCACGCCGTCTATGTCGTGCTGCTGTCCGACGAAGTTCTGGACCTGGCGAAGTTCCGGCGCTGCAATCCCGAATACGACATCACCAAGCCCTGTGTGTATGTCGGCATGACCGGCCTCAGCCCCGATGTGCGCTTCGACAAGCACAAGGCTGGCATACAGGCGAACCGGCTGGTCACGAAATACGGCGTGCGCCTCATGCCCGAGCTCTACGAAATGTACAACCCCATGCCTTACGACGCCGCGCGCGACATGGAAGTGGAACTTGCGATTGGTTTGCAGGAGCAGGGCTACGGGGTGTGGCAGGGATGAGTGGAACAATGAACGGTGCGCTGCAGAATGTGCTCATCCTCGACCAGATACTGAGGCGACCGGACCGGCCCATCCTCTCCACGTTCACCATGGCCGTGATGGCCGAACTCGACCGCGTGTTCAATGAGGCGCCGGCACTGTATCTGGAAGAGGCCGCGCGGGCGGCGATGATTTTGCCCGGCGCACAATCTGGCGGGCTCAGTGTGGTCGATGCGGCTACATCCGTCTGCGGCACGCGCGCCGTGATCGGGCGCTGGGCAAAGCAGCCCGAAAGTTGCGCGCTGCTCGATGCGGTGCTGTGCCCGCTGGTGCTGGAGCGGAAGGCGCTGCTTGCATTCGCGCGGCCCGAGCGCTGCCTGCCTGAACTTGCAGCCGCCTATCCACCCATGGTCGAAATACTGATGGCGCCCTTCTTTGACGGTACCCGGCCTGCAGGCGTGGTGTGGTCAGTGTTTCACCAGGGCGAACTGCCGTTCGACCGGCACGATGCCTTCATGGTGGATGAACTGGGGCGGGTGCTGAGCGCCGTGTATCCGCGTCTCATGTCGCTTGGCCTGATCTAGTCGCAGGCACCGCACCGGTTCAGGACGCGTTGCCGTCGCGCATGCGGTACCACAGCGTGTAGGCCCAGCACGCGGCGCAAAAGGACACTGAGGCCTCGAGGAATGAAAACACCAGCAGCGCCGTAGTGGGCACGACCCACAGCGAGTTGCCTGCGATCAGCAGTGCCGTTGCCGCCGAACTGGCGATGAACAGGATCTTGTTCGCGAACATCTTGGCGCCGGCGTTTTCCTTCCTGCCGGCATGTCCGGTTTTCTGCAGCAGCAGGGTCACGAGTCGGTGCGAGGGGCAGTAGCGATGGCCGAAGAAGCCGCGGATCAGGCCCTGCACTACAAGCAGCGGCATCAGCCAGGGAAAGCCGAGTAGCGCAATCGCGGACACGGTGAACGTGATCAGGGCGTCCACGCGCGCGGCGTTGGACCAGATGGGCGGCAGGTCAAATCTCAGCATGATGAGTCCTTGCAGGTAGTTGGCGTTTGTGTGAGGCGAAGGATCAGTTGCCTGATGCCTTGACCGGGATGGTGCAGGCGGAAAGGAGATTCATCGCTTTGCGCGTTTGGCCCGCGCGCCGCAGAACTGCTCGTACAACACCTGCATCACGGCAAGTGCTTCCTTGCTGGCCACCGAGTAATAGATGCGCTTGCCGTCGCGGCGGGTGCTGACCAGGCCTTCGTTGCGCAGCACGCCCAGTTGCTGGGACAGCGTAGGCTGGTGGATGTCGAGCGCCTCCTCGAGGTCGCTGACGCAGCATTCGCCCAGGGATATCTGGCACAGCAGCATCAGGCGGTCCGGGTTGGACAGCTTTTTCAGCATGCTGCAGGTTTCCGAAGCAGATGCGCGCATCGTATCGAGGTCAATGGCAAGGGGCATGACGGCTTTTCAGCGAAGAGTGAATTGCAAACAATATACTATAAAACATAATAAAAAGAAACATAATGTTTCTTGGTGTATTGAAGTCGGGCAGGCGCTGTCCGCTGGTCCGCGTGCTGGGCACACCGGGGAGCCCGGTGCTCGTCAGCCAGTGGTGGCTGGCCTTCACCGCCTTTGTCGGGGCGAATCTGCTGCAAAGCGGCCTGACCCGGTGGTGTCTGATGGAGTCACTGCTGCGCAAGTTCGGCATCGAGCCGGGTTGCTGAGCGGGGCTGCCGATGTAGTGACGGAGCTGAGTCTGCGCGCAGCCTGGCTTATTGCCGCACTGCACTCCATCCGGCTGCGGCGGCACCCGTCATCGTGCCGCTTTGTACGCGCCCCTCATAACTGACGCCCCCGGCGGCAAAGCGGATGGTGTCGCCGCGCAGCCGGCCATTGCTGACCGGCACCACCTTGCCGCCCGCGGACAGGGTCCCGGTGAGCATCTGGTATTTCTGTTCCAGCTTCAGCTCGCCCTGCAGCGTCTTCGAGGCGAGACGCCAGGCGCCCTCGACATTGGCCGGGATGATGTACAGATGCAGTTCACACCACAGCGTGCAGTCCTTGCTGGAGAGTACGGTTTCGTCCGGCACCCAGTCGTCGATCTTGAAGGTGTTGCTGACAATGCGCGTGCCGGGCTTCAGTGAAAGAAATTTCGGTTTCAGTTTTTTCAGGTTGTCGGTCAGCAGGAACAGCGTGAACACGGTGGCTTTGGAAATATCCGCCTCGAACATGTCGCCCTGCACGAAGGATGCGCGATTGGCGACGCCGGCGGCTGCGGCGGCCTGCTTCGAGTACTCGACGAACTCCGGGTTGTACTCCACCCCCAGCGCTTGCGCGCCGCGCTTGGCCGCGGCAATGACATTGCGGCCGTCACCGGAGCCGAGGTCGATGACGAAGTCCTGCGGCGTGACGCCGACCACATCCAGCATGCGGTCTACTGCGTCCGAGGGCTGCGGCACATAAACCACATCATTGCCGGGCGTGCCCACCATGGGTTCGAGCAGCACCGGCGGTGCGGTTACGGTGGATTGGGCGAGCGCGGGGCCCATGAATGCGGCTGCGGCAAAAAATACAATGGCGTGCATCATCGTTGCTCGGCCTTCCATGTCGCATTGAATGTTGTTGCGGGGTTGCTGCCCGGTTTTTCGTTCTTGTCCGCAATCGCCCTGCTTGTGCCTTCCATGCGCCCGCCATTGACGCGGCCTTCGTACTGCATGCCGCCGGTGGTGAAGGTGATGCGCTCGCCGACGCCGGCATCCGCTGCGGCGCGGCCTGACAGCTCTACCATGTCCGTCTGTGCTGTCGCAGTGACGGTGGCAAACAGCGCGGGCAGAAGGAAGAGTGGTGCTGCCAGTTGCAGGAAACGCATGCGTGATCTCCATGCAAAACAATTGCGGTGCGCGAGGGTTCGACTATATCGCCAAGCCACCGGCGATGCGAGAGGCGGTGCATTCATTGCTGCTGTTCAGGCCTCGCAACCGGCCAGGCTGCCCTCCTGCGTTGCCGCCATCACCGAGCGTGGTGAGTAGCAGTCGCCGATGAGGCGCACTTTTACGCCTTTTGCGCGCAGCGATGCGGCCAGTGCTTCGTTCGGCACGCGCGCGGTGGAATAGGCCACAAGGCTGACATCGGTGACCTGCCCGATATCGCCTGAATAGAACTTGCAGTAGGCGAGAGTGTGTCCTGAAAAACCGGTGATCTCCGCCAGCGTGATGATCTCGATGCGCCGCTCGGCCAGACGGCGGTGCGTGCGTTGGCGCGTCACCAATGCGACATCCGAGGCAAGGGAGTCGCGCGGCGTGATGATGACCAGCTTTTCGTAATTTGCATGCAGGAATTCAGCGCCATCGTAGGTGCCTGCTGTGTGGTCGCAGTCATACAGCACGGCGGTGCCCTTGCGTTTGCCTGGGGTGTCCAGCAGACCGGCGATCGCGGTTCGGAGATCCTGCACCGCGCCACCCGTGCCCAATGTCTCGGGCCGGTACATGGTCGCGCCCGTGGCGAGGAAGACCTGTTCTGGATTCACGGCCAGTACATCGTCTGCAGTGGCCACGCGGCCGAGTCGAAACGCCACGCCAGCATCCGTGGCCGCCCAGAGCTGGTAGTCATAGATGCGCGCAAGCTGGCTGCAGCCGGGAATGCGCGCGTTCAATCGTGTTTTTCCACCGACCTCGGCGGATGCGCCGAACAGCGTGACCTGGTGTCCGCGGCGGGCAGCGACCCATGCCACTTCAAGCCCCGCGGGGCCGGCGCCGACAAGGGCGATGCGGCGCGGGTATGCGGCCTTCGGTGGCTGCCAGTCCAGTTCATCGGCCAGCGCAATGCGCGGATTGACGTCGCAGGCCAGCGGCTTGTGCGAGGTGGTCTGCTCCCAGCAGCTGTTGCAACTGACGCACAGGCGCATGCTCTGTTCGCGGCCCTCGCGCGCCTTTTTCACCCAGCCGGCATCGGCCAGGAAGGGGCGCGCCATCATCACCGCGTCGCAGTCGCCGGCCGTGATGACCTCTTCAGCCTCGGCCGGTGTGGTCACGCGCCCCACGCCGAATACTGGCGTGCCTTTCGCTGCATCGCGCACCTTGCGCCAGATGTCGCGATAGGGCAGCGGGGGATAGGTGCGATCGGGCACATGGAGTTCCAGCGAGCGGTGGTGCGCGCCCTGTGCCACGGCGATGTAATCCACGGTCTCATCGCGCGCGATGCGCGCGGCGATTTGTGCCGACAGGTCCGGGTTGACACCGCCGGGCACCCCGTCGTTGCCGACCAGCTTGATGCCGACGATGAATTTTCCGCCGCAGGCCGCGCGTACCGCCGCATAGACTTCGCGCATGAAGCGTGAGCGGCCCTCGAGGTCGCCGCCATAGGCGTCATCGCGGTGGTTGGCCTGCGGCGAGAGGAACTGATGGAACAAATGGCCATGGCAGCAGGACAGCTCGATGCCGCTGAAGCCGGCGCGTTGCAGGCGGTGGGCCGTCTCTGCAAGGTGCGCCACGCGCTGCCCGATCTCGGCAATGGTCATGGCGCGCGGCATGGTCCAGCTCAAATCGTCGGGCAGCGCACTGGCGCCAACGGCATGCGGATTGCGCACGCCATGATGGCTGCCGCGACCCGGATCGCCGAGTTGCCCGAGCAGGCGGCAGTCGTGCGGTTCGACCGCTTCGGCCCAGCGCTTGAAACCGTCCAGTTTGCTTTCGTCAAAGGCCCAGATGCGATTGCCAGGCGGCTGCAGCACGCTGCCTGCCATGGACTCGGTGACGATCATGGCTGCACCGCCGCGCGCGCGGCTGGCGTAATGATCGAGCAGGCGCTGCGTCACGGCGCCACCCGCTGAGTACAGCGAAGTGGTCGCGCCGCCGGCGACGCGGTTTTTCAGTTCACGCGAACGCAACTGCAATGGCGCGAACAGGCGGGGATAGGCTGCCATGCGTTATCGCTCCGGTGAGAGGTTGAGCAGAAGGGGCTTCGAACCGGCGAACCGGCGCGCACGCGTGAACGAGCGCGCAGGTGTTGCACATCAGTCCGTTTCGATCTTCGCTTCCTTGGCGATTTTCGCCCAGCGCCGGGTGTCATCCGCGATCAGCTTGGCCAGGTCCTCGGGCGTGCCCTTGCCGTCGGCCGGCTCATAGCCGCCCGCTTCAAGCTGCTTGCGCACCTCGGGCAGGTTCAGCGTGCGATTCAATTCCCTGTTCAGTCGCATGATGATGGGGCGTGGCGTGCCGCGCTTGGTGACGAGGCTGAACCAGGTGCCGGCCTGGAAGCCCGGATAGGTTTCGGCCACTGTCGGCAGGTCGGGCAGGAAGGGCAGGCGCTTGGGGCCCGCGGTGGCCAGCACCTTGATCTTGTTGGCCTTCAACAGGCCCACCACCGACGAGTAGCCGCCCAGCTGGATGTCGATCTCCTCGGCCAGCATGGAGGTGTTGATCTGGGCGTTGCCCTTGAAGGGGATGTGCTGCATCTTGATGCCGGCCATGGATTCCAGCAGCACGCTGCCAAAATGCGGCGGACCGCCGATGCCGGTGGTGGCGTAGGTGAGATGACCCGGTTTGGTTTTTGCCAGCGCCACCAGTTCGGCAACGTTCTTCGCTGGCAGGCCCATGCGCGCAATCAGCACCAGGTTGTAGCCGCCCACCAGTCCGATGGGCGCGAAATCGCGCGCCACGTCATACGGTAGTTTCTTGAACGTCGCCGGGTTCATGGTGAGGGAGGACATGCCGCCGAAGAAAATCGTGTAGCCATCGGGAGTGGCTCTGGACGCGATCTCGGCACCCACGATGGAACTGGCGCCGGCGCGGAAATCCATGAGTACCGGCTGGCCGAGAAACTCGGTCATCTTGTCGGCGATCGGGCGCGACAGGATGTCCGTGGTGCCACCCGGCGGAAAGGGAATGACAAAGCGCAGCGGGCGGTTGGGATAGCTTTCCTGCGCCAGCGTGACGGCAGGCGTGAGCCCTGCCGCCAGTGTTGCAAGTGTCGCGATGGAAAGTACCCGCCTGCCTGTGTTTAGCAATCGCATGACTCCTCCTTTAGGGGCTGCGTTGATATTGATTGGCTTTGTAACCTGCTGCGCCCGTCCCGGTTCTGTGTCCGGTGGCGACGGGCTGTCCAGGTGTCAGGGATCTATGCGAAGGCAGGCTCCAGCCGTTTGCGCAGGATGGCCTGCGCCTCGGACACCATGCGGTCGAGCAGTTCCTTGCAGGTGGGGATGTCATGGATCACGCCCATGACTCCGCCGGCGGTCCAGGTGCCGGCCTCGAGGTCGCCGGTCTGGTACACGACGTGGTTCTTAACGCCGGCCACCAGTTCGTAAATGTCATCGAAGGTCGATTCGGGGCGCGCCTCGATTTCGCGAATCCTCAAGGCCACGCTGTTCTTGTAGATGCGGCTGGTGTTGCGGACCTTGCGCAGGATATGCGTTGAGCTTCTTTCGTCGCCCGCGACAATGGCCTGCTTGACGTTTTCGTGAATCGGCGCCTCTTTGGTGGCCATGAAGCGCGTGCCCATGTTGATGCCTTCGGCGCCCAGCGCCAGCGCCGCTACCAGACCTTGCGCGTTGCCGATGCCGCCCGAGGCCAGCATGGGCACCCTGAGCTGTGCGGCAGCCGCCGGCAGGAGCACGAAGTTCGGCGTGTCGTCCTCGCCGGGGTGTCCTGCGCACTCGAAGCCATCCATGCTGATGATGTCGCAACCCAGTTTCTCGGCCTTCAGCCCGTGGCGCACCGAGGTGCACTTGTGGATGATCGTGATGCCGGCCTTCTTGAACGGGATGACATAAGGCTCGGGATTGTTGCCGGCGGTCTCGACGATCTTGATGCCCGAATCGATGATGGCCTGGGCGTATTCCATGTAGGGCCGTGCCTTGGGACGCGGCGTGAAGGTGAGGTTCACGCCAAAGGGCTTGTCGGTCATGGTGCGGCAGCGCGCGATTTCCTTGGTGAGATCCTCCGGGGTGGGTTGGGTGAGCGCGGTGATAAGGCCCAGGCCGCCGGCATTGGAGACGGCCGAGGCCATTTCCGCGGTGCCCACCCACATCATGCCCCCCTGCACGATCGGATACTTGATGCCCAGTATTTCGGTGACGCGTGTTTTCATCATTCCTCCGGAAGGCGGTGTTGCCGCCCTGTTTTTCAAGTAGCGTTCAGATAACCGAACCGCTGTCCGGCACCTGCGCTGTTGGTTCGCGCGATGGTTTGCAGCGACTGCCTTCTCATCCCCCTCTCCGGGGCCGCGAGGATCGTCTGCAGTACAGAGTGTAATCCAGGCCCCGATTTTCGACTTTGTCCGACAGACATTCCGGATTGTGGTTTATTGTGCAAGAAAGCCGAACACCGAATTCGGGTTTAACGTCTCGACGCGCATCCGGGGTCGCCC
>CAMCYY010000023.1 GCA_945885335.1 Bordetella parapertussis | reverse complement strand
CAGCGGGGTCAGCATGGGCCACGCTTGGGGTGCGTTCTTGATGCGCTGGTTCCACGTCCTCTCGGGCGTGATGTGGATCGGCCTGCTGTGGTATTTCAACTTCGTACAGATGCCCTCCATGCCGAAGATTCCTGATGAGCAAAAGCCCGCCATTGGCAAGGTCATTGCCCCGGCTGCACTGTTCTGGTTCCGTTGGGCTGCGCTTTCAACGGTGGTAACCGGCCTGATCCTTGCCTCAATGTACCCGGGCTACCTCAACTCAATGCTGACCTTCGCCCCCGGTTTCAGGGCCATCGCAATCGGCATGTGGCTCGGCCTGATCATGGCCTTCAACGTCTGGTTCATCATCTGGCCAAACCAGAAAAAGGCACTGGGCATTGTTCAGGTGGATGCAGATGCGAAAGCCAAAGCGGCGCGCGTGGCCATGCTGACCTCGCGTTTCAATACCATGCTGTCCATCCCCATGCTTTACTGCATGGTGGCCCAGCAGAACGGTGGCCTGTAAAGCAGGACAAAACAGCATCAAGCAAAAAGGGCCCCTCGGGGCCCTTTTGTTTTGGCAGATTCGAAATGCGCGTTATGGCTGCGCGGGGGGCGCCTTTTCGATGCCACGGATCTCGACACCTGCAGCAATCCCCTTGTCCTTGAACCAGCCCTTGCTCATCTCCAGCGCGTAGCGCGTCGGGCCTTTTGCGCAATGGGAGGTCTCAGCCTGCGGCTCCATGTCGTGAATGCTGACGATACGCCCTTTGGCATTGATGAAAGCAACGGATAGCGGCACGAAGGTGTTCTTCATCCACATGCAATGGCGCTCGTCCTCGGTGAACATGAACAGCATCCCCTGGTTCGGACCGAGGGACTTCCTGAACATCAGCCCCTGCATCCGGCTCTCAGTATTGAAAGCGACCTCCGCGCGCACCAGATGCATTCCGGCAGACAGCGTCACCACCGGCATTTGAGGAACCTGCGCGAATACAGTCTGCGCCCCCAGGAATGCGGTCGCTGAAAATACGGCCCGCGCGGATCGTAAAAAGGCCATCAGGCTGAGCATGGCAGCTCCTGCTTCAAATTCCCGCTCCACAAGTAAAAAAGGCAGGGACTAGCCCTGCCTTTAGAGGCGATTCGTCTGATGACGAATTACTTCTTCTTGTCGTCTTTCTTTGCTTCTGCCTTGGGAGCAGCAGCAGCAGCAGGAGCAGCCTTCTTGTCATCTGCCTTGGCAGCGGGAGCAGCCTTCTTCTCTTCGGCCTTGGCTTGAGCAACTGCGTTGAAAGACACGCCGGCGAACATGGCGGCCATAACGATAGCGATCAGCTTTTGCATGATTTTCCTCTCTCTGTGATGAAGCGATTTTATGGAACGACCAGTCTTTTTTAACCAGCCCCCCCCTTTAACGCCCCGGACTTTGGATGGTTGACAATGTCTGGCCACCCGACCGAGGAAGCGCATTCTAATCAAAACCCGAGGCGCCATCAAACCAGACTGTTTTTTGTGTTGCAGGAACAACAAACTAGGTGGCACAGCTAAACGCGGCCACACCCGCCGTAGAGCGGACAGCACGCCCAGTCGTCTCGGGGCAACCCCGAACTGCCGGGACCCTAGGAACGAGCCAGGAGCGAGCCACCCTTGGCGCCTTGCCTGCACACCGGACCCGGTGTGCCAGCCGGACGGAAAAAGGCCGCTTTTGTAGCCTTTGTTCGGGCACCACGAAAAAGAGGGGCGCCCGTTTCAAGGAATTTCGTTGTGACTTATGGGGCTTGTATGTTCGAGGCCTGCTTGCCCTTCGGTCCCAGGGTCACTTCGAACTGCACCTTCTGGCCCTCCTTGAGCGTCTTGAAGCCGCTCATCTGGATCGCGGAGAAGTGCGCAAACAAATCCTCGCCGCCGTCATCCAGGGTGATGAAGCCATACCCCTTTGCATCATTGAACCACTTCACAGTACCTGTTGGCATAGAACCCATCCCTCAATCAGAAAAACCGGAAAAGCCCGGACCGATGCGTGCACTTCAGCGCAGCGATCGGGCAATCCGCCTCACACGCCGACTGGAGGACAAACACACGAAAGGCTTTTACCTCCAAATTAATAAATTTTTCGATTCGCCGGTTTTCGTTTTGTCAAGGGAATAAATTCCTCTGTTTTCTCCTGCTCCGGGGCACCCGCGCGGCGAATCTGTCGCGGCGGTGATTGTATTTGGCGGGGACAACCAGTACATTTATGAACAGGCCCCATGCGGAACGGTACCGCAGGGAAAAGCCGGGATCGCGTACCGTCGGGAATTTCACCCGGAACGCGCTGTCTAACCCTCACGGATAGCGAAAATAGTCAGCTCGGATTGATGCGTACGACGTTTGCAGTGATAGCAATTTTTGCAGCGTTCGCAATGTTCGAAATGGCAGCTTTTGGAGCGTATGGCAACACATTCGAAAGAAGGCACCTTACTTGAGGCCAAAAAGACCCGGCTCAAGCCGCCGCCCCTGTTCAAGGTCATGCTTCTCAACGACGACTACACGCCGATGGAGTTTGTGGTCCTCGTCCTCCAGAGATTCTTCAGCATGACGCTCGAACAGGCCACGCAAGTCATGCTCAAGGTCCACCGCGAAGGCATGGGTGTCTGCGGAGTATTTTCGCGCGACATCGCCACAACCAAGGTGGAGCAGGTAACATCGTACGCACAGAGGCACCAACATCCCCTTCAATGCCTCATGGAGGAAACGTGATCGCCCAGGAACTCGAAGTCAGTCTGCACATGGCATTTGTTGAGGCCCGCCAGAAGCGGCACGAATTCATAACCGTCGAACACCTGCTGCTGGCACTGCTCGACAACCCGACCGCAGTCGAGGCCCTGCGCGCCTGCGCCGCCAACATCGACGAGCTGCGCAAGGCGCTGGGCGACTTCATCACCGCCCATACACCCACTGTGGCCGGCGCCGAGGAAATCGACACCCAGCCGACACTGGGCTTCCAGCGCGTGATCCAGCGTGCCATCCTTCATGTGCAGTCCTCCGGCAAGAAGGAAGTCACCGGCGCCAATGTGCTGGTGGCGATCTTCGGCGAGAAGGATTCCCACGCGGTGTACGTCCTCCATCAGCAGGGCGTCACGCGCCTTGACGTGGTGAACTTCATCTCCCACGGCATCACGAAGACGCCGCAAGGCAAGGAACAGAAGGCTGGGGCCGGCCCGGAACAGGAATCCGGCGGCGACGACCAGCAGTCGGGCGGCGCGCTCGAAACGTACACGCAGAACCTGAATGCCCAGGCGCTGCTCGGCAAGATCGACCCGCTGATCGGCCGTGACCGCGAGCTGGAGCGCGTCATCCAGACACTGTGCCGCCGCCGCAAGAACAACCCGCTGCTGGTGGGCGAAGCCGGCGTGGGCAAGACGGCGATTGCCGAAGGCCTGGCCAAGCGCATCGTGGACGGACAGATTCCGGAAATCCTGGCGCAGTGCCAGGTCTATTCGCTGGACATGGGCGCGCTGCTGGCCGGCACGAAGTACCGCGGCGATTTCGAACAACGCCTGAAGGCCGTGCTCAAACAGTTGCTCGACAACCCGAACGCCATCCTGTTTATCGACGAAATCCATACCCTGATCGGTGCGGGTGCGGCATCGGGCGGCACACTGGACGCCTCCAACCTGCTGAAGCCGGCACTGTCGTCGGGCGCGCTGAAATGCATCGGTGCGACGACCTACGTCGAGTACCGCGGCGTGTTCGAAAAAGACCATGCGCTGTCACGCCGCTTCCAGAAAATTGACGTGCCCGAGCCCTCGGTAGATGAGACCGTGCAGATCCTGCGCGGCCTGAAATCGCGCTTCGAACTGCATCACGGCGTGAAGTACAGCGCCAACGCGCTCACCAGCGCAGCGGAACTGTCGGCACGCTACATCACCGACCGCCACCTGCCGGACAAGGCCATCGACGTCATCGACGAAGCCGGCGCTGCGCAGAAGATCCTGCCCAAGTCGCGCCAGAAGAAACTCATCGGCAAGCTGGAGATCGAGGAGATCATCGCCAAGATCGCCCGCATCCCGCCATCCTCGGTATCGCAGAACGACCGTAATGTGTTGAAGAACCTGGACCGCGACCTGAAGGCCGTGGTGTTCGGCCAGGACAAGGCCATCGATGCGCTCGCCGCCGCGATCCGCACCGCGCGCTCCGGCCTTGGCAACCCGCAAAAACCGATCGGCGCCTTTCTGTTCTCCGGCCCCACCGGCGTGGGCAAGACCGAAGTCGCGCGCCAGCTCGCCTACTGCATGGGCATCGACTTGCATCGCTTCGATATGTCCGAGTACATGGAGCGCCACACCGTGTCGCGCCTGATCGGCGCCCCGCCCGGCTATGTCGGTTTTGACCAAGGCGGCCTGCTGACCGAGGCCATCTCGAAGAAGCCCTACTCCGTGCTGCTGCTCGACGAAATCGAGAAGGCACATCCGGACGTGTTCAACATCCTGTTGCAGGTGATGGACCACGGCACGCTCACCGACAACAACGGCCGCAAGGCGGACTTCCGCAACGTGATCATTGTCATGACCACGAACGCCGGGGCCGAGGCACTGAACAAGGCGGTCATGGGCTTCACCGCGAAAAAGGAAATGGGCGACGAGCAGATCGAGATCAAGCGCCTGTTCTCCCCGGAGTTCCGCAACCGCCTGGACGCGACGATCTCCTTCCGCTCGCTGGACCACGAAATCATCGTTCGCGTGGTGGACAAGTTCCTGATGCAACTGGAAGCCCAGCTCCACGAGAAAAAAGTGGATGCGGTGTTCACCGATGCGCTGCGCGAGCACCTGGCCAAGGCGGGTTTCGATCCGCTCATGGGCGCACGGCCGATGTCGCGCCTCATCCAGGACACCATCCGCCGCGCCCTGGCTGACGAGTTGCTGTTCGGCAAGCTGGCCAGCGGCGGCAAGGTGACCGTGGACATCGACGCGGCCGGCAAGGTCACGCTGAAGTTCGAGGAAGAAAAGGAACCGGCGGTCGCGCCGCAGGCCTGATCCGCATAGCCATCAGCAGGAACAAAACGGGGGCTTGATGCCCCCGTTTCATTTGCCGCAGGCCGGCGGCGCTAGACGCTTGACAGTGCCCGCTGCGGAACCGAAACTCGCTGCACAACATAAAGATAACCAGCGCATCGAACAGCGACAGCGCCGTGCCACGGAGGAGAGCCATCATTCGTCACCATCAAGTCACTGCCGCAGTACTTTGCACCAGCATGTCCCTGCTGTTCTCCGCGGGGACGCACGCCCAGAACAGCCCCAACCAAGGTCGCAACCTCGCCGCCGCCTGTGCCACCTGCCACGGCACGAATGGCGTAAGCCGAGACGGCATGCCCGCACTGGCCGGCATGCCGAGCGAGCAGATGTCCGTCACCCTGAAGGCCTTCCGCGACGGCAAGCGGCCGGCGACCATCATGAATCAACTGGCGAAGGGCTACAGCGACATGGAGATCGAGGCCATTGCCGGCCACTTCGCCAACCAGAAGCCCAATGCCAGCGGAGCACGACCATGAACCGGCGCGACCTTCTCAAGACGGCCAGTGCTTTCACCGCACTGCAACTGGCCGGTTGCGCGACGGGCACCGCCCCTCCTGTCACGCGCGGCCGCGTCGTCATCATCGGCGGCGGCTTCGGTGGCGCCACCGCCGCGAAATACCTCAGCCTCTGGTCGGGTCGCGGCCTGGAAATCTATCTGGTGGATCGCAACCATCAGTTCGTGTCCTGCCCGCTGTCGAACCTGGTGCTGGGTGGCTCGCGCCGCATGGAAGACATCACGCGCGGCTACGAGGGGCTGCGGGAGCGCGGCATTCGGCTCATGGGCGACGAAGTCACCGCCATCGATACACAGAAGAAGGTCGTGAAATTCGGGCAACGCTTTGCCGACATCAATTACGACCGCCTCATCATCGCCCCCGGCATCGACTTCATGTTCGATGCCATCCAGGGCCTGGATGCCGAAGCACAGAAGACCGTGCTGCATGCCTGGAAAGCCGGCCCCGACACCGAGGCACTCAGAAGGCAGCTCGAGGCCATGCCGGATGGCGGCACCTATGTGCTGTCGATTCCGCGCGCGCCCTATCGCTGCCCGCCCGGCCCCTACGAACGCGCCTGCCAGGTCGCGTCCTATTTCAAGCAGGCCAAGCCGCGCTCCAAGGTGCTGATCCTGGATGCCAACGAGGATGTCACCTCCAAGGCCGGGCTCTTCAAAGCGGCGTGGAAGGACCTGTATCCGGGCATCGTGGAATACCGGCCGAACAGCGAAGTGAAGTCCGTCGATGCAAAGAATATGACGGTGAAAACCGACTTCGACACCGTCAAGGGTCATGTGCTGAACGTGCTGCCACCCATGCGCGCCGCTGACATCGCGCGCAAAACCGGCCTCGTCACGGCGAATGACCGCTGGTGCGGCGTGGACTGGATGTCGATGGAGTCCGTCGCACAGCCCGGCATCCATGTGCTGGGCGATGCCACCCTGTCCGCGCCGGCCATGCCCAAGTCGGGCCACATGGCAAACCAGCACGGCAAACTCGCCGCCGCCGCCATCATCGAACTCATGAACGGCCACCAGCCCGAGGTGCCGGCCAACATCATCAACACCTGCTACAGCTTTGTGTCAGCGCGGGAAGCGATCCACGTCTCCTCGGTGCATCGCTACGATGCTGCGCAGAAGACGCTGGTGACGGTGCCGGGCTCGGGCGGGCTCTCGTCCGCACGCAATGACATCGAGGGGCTGTATGCGCTAGCCTGGGCGCAGAACATCTGGCGTGACATGCTGGACTGAAGCCCGGTGGATGGGTGTCAGCCCTTGCCGGTGCTGCCGAAACCGCCGGCACCGCGCTCACTTGCGGTGAAATCATCAACCACATTTAGCTTCACCTGTACCACCGGCACCACCACCAGTTGCGCGATGCGGTCCATGGGCTGGATCGTGAAGGCGTCCTTGCCGCGGTTCCACATCGAGACACCGATCTCGCCCTGGTAGTCCGAATCGATCAGCCCCACCAGGTTGCCGAGCACGATGCCGTGCTTGTGGCCGAGGCCGGAGCGCGGCAGGACGATGGCCGCGAGGCCGGGGTCACTCAGATGAATGGCAAGGCCGCTGGGAATGAGCTGGGTCGCACCCGGTTCCAGCGTCAGCGGCTCCTTGAGACAGGCGCGCAGGTCGAGGCCGGCGGCACCGCCAGTGGCATAAGCCGGCAGTTGGTCACGCAGGCGCTGGTCGAGGATCTTGATGTCGAGTTGTTGCATGAGAAGCCCGAAATGAGGCGGCTCTTGTCCGCCGTTATTATTATCAAATTAGTAATTTATTTATTTATCCATAAGCCTTAAGGATAAATTTGTAATCAGGTCACTGAAAGGAAATGCTAGCGCCGCGGCAGCATGGCTGCAATGTGCGCCACGAGCTGGCGCGCCAGAACGATCTTGGGGGCACGCGGCAGCGCGTGCTCGCCCTTGTCGTCAAACAGCGTCAACGCATTGTCGTCGCGGCCAAACGCAAACTGCGCAAGGTTCGCGGCGAGCAGCGGAATCTTTTTCTTTTTGCGCTTGGCCTGCGCATGCTCGCGCAGCTTCTCGGTTTCCGCCGCGAAGCCCACGCAGAACGGCCCCTGCCCTTTCGCCTTTGACAAGCCTGCCACTTCGGCAAGGATGTCCGGATTCGGCGCAAGTTCCAGCTTCAGTCCGCCGTCACCGCGCTTGATTTTCTGGATCTTTGCGTCAACTACGTGATAGTCGGCCACCGCCGCCACCGCGATGAAGATGTCGCTCTTTTTCGCACGCGCCATGACCGCCGCATGCATGTCGCGTGCGCTTTGCACATCGATGCGCACCACGCCGGCGGGAACGGCCAATGCGGTCGGCCCGGAGATCAGCGTCACCTCGGCACCGGCTTCCGCAGCGGCCTGCGCCACGGCGTAACCCATCTTGCCGGAACTCTGGTTTGTGATGCCGCGCACCGGATCAATCGGCTCGAACGTCGGCCCGGCCGTCAACAGCACTTTTTTGCCCTTCAGCGATTTCGGCCCGGACTGCGCTGCAATGAAATCGGTGACTGATGCGAAAATCTGCTCCGGCTCCAGCATGCGCCCCATGCCGACCTCGCCGCAGGCCTGGTCGCCCGCTGCCGGCCCGAGGATCGTCACACCATCGGCAATCAGGGTTTTAACATTGCGTTGCATCGCCGCGCTCGACCACATTTCCACATTCATCGCCGGGGCCACCAGCAACGGGCAGCGGCGCGCAATGCACAGCGTGGAGAGCAGGTCATCGGCGAGGCCGTTCGCGACCTTGCCCATGAAATCCGTGCTGGCTGGCGCAATCAGCATCAGATCGCGGTCACGCGACAGTTCAATGTGCGCCATGTTGTCGGCAATGCGCGCATCCCACAGGTCAGTGAACACGGCTTGACCCGACAGGGCCTGCATGGTCACCGGCCCGATGAATCGTGTCGCAGCCTCGGTCATGACCACACGCACATCGGCACCGGCCTTGATGAACAGGCGCGTCAGCTCGGCCGCCTTGTACGCAGCCACGCCGCCGGTCAGGCCGAGCAGGATGCGCTTGCCTTGAAGATCGTTAACAGCTGTCTTGCTGGATGAGGTGGCCACAGCGAGTGTCCGTCAGTGTCGGTAAAGGAGCGCCGATTCTACGCAAATTCAAAAAAATACGGCGGGACAAGCAGGTCAATCTTGCAGACGCATGGCATTAACCGAGCTTTTACAACTCCCTCGGGCCGGCGAATCTGAACCCGTCAGCCCGTGCCGCCCACCGTCAACCCGTCAATGCGCAACGTTGGCTGTCCAACGCCCACTGGCACGCTCTGACCTTCCTTGCCGCAGGTGCCCACGCCGGTGTCCAGCGCCATGTCATTGCCGATCATCTTCACCCGGGTCAGCACATCAGGACCGTTGCCGATCAGCGTCGCGCCCTTCACCGGGTAGGTGATCCTGCCGTTTTCGATCATGTAGGCCTCGGAGGCCGAGAACACGAACTTGCCGCTGGTGATGTCCACCTGGCCGCCGCCGAAATTCACGGCATAGAGGCCTTTCTTCACCGACTTGATGATCTCTTCCGGGCTCTTGTTGCCGTTCAGCATGTAGGTATTCGTCATGCGCGGCATCACGGTATGCGCAAAGGATTCGCGCCGCCCGTTGCCGGTGACCGGCACGCCCATCAGGCGCGCATTCATGCTGTCCTGGATGTAACCGCGCAGGATGCCGTCTTCGATCAGCGTCGTGCACTGCGTGGGATTCCCCTCATCGTCGATGTTCAGCGAGCCGCGTCGCCCAGCGATCGTGCCATCGTCCACCACGGTGACGCCGCGCGATGCCACGCGCTCGCCGATGCGCCCCGAGAAAGCCGAACTGCCCTTGCGGTTGAAATCGCCCTCAAGTCCGTGGCCGATCGCCTCATGCAGCAGCACGCCGGGCCAGCCCGGTCCGAGCACTACATTCATGCTGCCGGCCGGCGCCGGGCGCGATTCCAGGTTGATCAGCGCCTGCGACACTGCGCGCTCGGCAAAATCGCCCAGCAGTTCATCGGTGAAATAGGTGTAGTCGCTGCGACCGCCACCACCGGCGGAACCCTGTTCGCGACGCCCGTTCTGCTCCGCGATCACCTGCACCGACAGCCGCACCAGCGGACGTACGTCGGCCGCGATCAATCCATCGGAGCGTGCAATCAGCACCACTTCATATTCGCCCGCCAAAGAGGCCATGACCTGCGACACGCGCTTGTCCTTCGCGCGGCACAGTTGCTCAAGCTTTTCCAGCAACTGCACCTTCTCCACGTCCGGCAGCGATGCAAGCGGATCCACGCCCTGGTACAGCGCGCGTCCGCCGCCACGGCGGATCACCGCCGGCTTGCCGCCGCCGCCCTGGCGTGCGATCGCACGCGTGGCCGAAGCCGCATCACGCAGCGCACCCAGGCTGATGTCATCGGAATAGGCAAAGGCGGTTTTCTCGCCGCTGACGGCGCGTACACCGACGCCCTGGTCGATGTTGAAGCTGCCCGACTTGACGATGCCCTCTTCCAGGCTCCAGCCCTCGGAGCGCGTGTACTGGAAATACAGGTCAGCATAGTCCAGCTTGTGGTCCAGCATGGCGCCGAACACGCCGGCCAGTTGCCCGATCTCGAGCTGGTTCGGCTCGAGCAGGTAGCTGTTGGCGGTGCGGAACAGGAGGTCGGGTGCGTTCATGTGGGCTTGGGCCTCAATGCAGACAATACGGTAGGAGGGAAGTCATTGTATAGAAATGGGGGGCGCTGCCCTTCAGGGCAATAGCCACGCAGGTATATCGCGCTTTTACAGCACCCTATGCTCCAGCGCCGGCAGCATGCCGCGCACCTTGGCAGTGAGCGCTGGGTCAATCTCGGCAATCACCACGCCCTCGCCCGTTTCCCGCTCGGCCAGTACCGCGCCCCAGGGATCGATGACCATGCTGTGGCCGTGGGTTTCCCGGCCATTGGCATGCAGGCCGCCCTGCGCCGGCGCCACAACGTAAGTCTGGTTCTCGATGGCGCGGGCACGCAGCAGCGGGCTCCAGTGCGCCTTGCCGGTGGTGGCGGTAAATGACGAAGGCACGAAAATCACATCCACCGGCCCAAAGGCGCGGTACAGCTCGGGAAACCGCAGGTCGTAGCAGATCGAGAGGCCGATGCGGCCAAATGGCGAATCGAAAGTCACCGGCTGTGTGGCCGCCTGTATGGTGCGACTCTCGAGATACTTCTCCTTGCCATTGTCGAAACCGAACAGGTGGATCTTGTCGTAGCGCGCAATGCGCTTGCCGCTGTCGTCATGAACGAGGCAGGTATTCCACACCTTTGCCGGATCCGGGCATTCCAGCGGCACCGTGCCGCCGATCAGCCACACCTTGTGGCGTGCCGCGGCATCGGCCAGAAAATTCTGTATCGGCCCGTCACCGTCGCGCTCGCGCACTGCAACCTTGTCGTTGTCGCGCATGCCGAGGATGCAGAAGTATTCGGGCAGCGCCACCAGCTGCGCGCCCTGCGCCGCCGCTTCAGCAATCAGCGCATCCGCACGCGCCAGGTTGGCAGCGACCTCGGGCATCGACACCATTTGTACCGCTGCGACTTTCCATGGCCGTTTCATTCCTGAACTTTCTCCCTGGGAGCATCCACCTTGGTGCGCTTGACCACGGGATCGTTCCACGTCCCGGTCACATCATATTCAACGGCAAAAATCTGGCCCAGCGGGTCCTTGAGCAGGCGCTGCAGCAGGGTCGCGGTGATGCCGAGCAGCGGGTTCGCCATCAGCACGCTGGTAATCGTCGAGGCGCCATCGCCCAGCGAAGGCACGACGCGCAGATGCAGGTTCTGCGTTTCACGCGGCAGGTCGACAACGCCGGAAATGCTCACCTGCGCCGAGGCCCCTTTCATGAAAAAATCCTTCGTGGTCATGATCCCTTTGCTCACCACCGCCGTTCCGGTAATCGTGTCGTAGGAAAATCCCTCGCGGAACAGGTCACGCAGGTCCATCGTCACCAGCGACTGCAGCGACAGCACGCCGAGCAGCTTGGCCACGCCCGGATCGGCCTTCAGGAACTGCCCCTTGTCCACCAACAACTTGAGTTCACCGGTCAGTGTGGGCAGATCAGGCGATTGCGGACTGCCCACCCAGCCGACCTTGCCTTCCAGTTTTGCCGCGCCGCTGCGCATGATCCTCGGATAGCCTATGCCATCAAGGTAACGCCCCAGGTCGCTGGTCTCCAGCCTGAGGTTGACATTGATGCTGGGGCGCGCCGCCCAGCTTTGCCATATGCCATCAGCGCTCAGCGTGCTCTCCGGATTGGACAGCGCCAGCTTCTGGATACGCCATTCGCGGCCTTCGTTGACCGCAACCAGTTCGAGGCGTCCCAGTGCCTTGTCATGCAGCACGAAATTTTCGGCGATGACATCAAGGGCCGGCAGTTCGCGCAGCACTTCTGCCGGCGGCGCACCGGCCACAGCCGGCCGGTCCTCGGGCGTGGCCAGATGCGACAGACGCGCCTGTATCAGGCCGCGCCCCGCCGGTCGCCACTGGATTTCGCCCCGCACTTCGCGCGAGTCCACGTTCACCGTCCACTGTGCGTTGCGCGGCACGGCACGCACCGTAATGTCGTTGATGCGCTTGCCCGCGATGTCGAGTATCGCCACCTTTAGGTTAACCGCGTTCACGCCAGGCAGCGCAGCGGTCGCAGCCGCGGCCGTCGCCGCAGTGGGGGTCGACGCTGCAGGGGTCGACGGCATCGCTGCCGCCGGGTTTGCACTTGCAGCGGCGGCCGGTGCAACTGCCGCCAAACCCAGGGCCGACTGCCAGCGGTCCACATCGACATACGCTAGCGAACCGGTCACCAGTACACCCGGCTGTGCGGGAACCGATGCCGCTTCATTCAAGCCCACAACACCGCGATCAATGACAAAGCCCTTGCCCTCGGCGCGACGCGCCAGCAGCGCATTGCTGCTGCGGCCCGGTGCGCTGCCCAGCGTCACCGACATCAGATCGCCGCGGGGCGGCGCACGCAATCCGCGAAAACGCTTCAGCGTCTCGGCATCCGCACCATTCGAGCGATCAAGACGGAACGACACAGCCTCCGATGCAGTCTTGCCAAAAGGCGGCGGCAGATCAATGGCAACACCCTGCAGCGTCGATTCCACCAGCAGGTCCATGACGCCACGCTTTGCCGTCACCGTAGCGCGCCAGGGCGCTACGCCCGTTGCACGATCCAGCACCGGCTGGTTCAGCAGGCGGCGCAGTGCAGGCGCCGTCGCCGAACCCTGAGCGCCCAGGGTCAGCGTCCCGTCAGCGCGGGTCTGCGCGGTGAAATTCACCGGCCCGCCCAGAAACTGTCCGGTCACCCCGCGCATGGCAATGCCGGCCTCGGTGAAATCCATCCGGCCGTTCATCTGGGTGATGGGCGGCAAGTCTGGATCAAACGTGAACTGGTTGCCCTGAAACTGGTAATTGCCCGCCACCTTCACCGCTTCGGGCCTCCTCACCGGCAGGTCGAGCTTCAATGCCAGGCGCCCGTTGCCTGTGGCGCGCATGTTCATGGTCACATCATTGATGTAACGCGTGACCGGCGAAGTCTCGATGAATCGCAGGAACTCCGCAGACGGTCCTTCGGCCTGGCCTTCGATGTTCAGCATCTCGCTGCCGTGATACAGGTCGGGAATTGTGGCGCGCACGTTCGTGAGCCGCGTGCCCAGCAGGGTCGCGCTCTGGGCACGGATCTGCATGCGGGTGCCATCGAAGGTGACGTCGCCGCTGATGCCGCTGGCACGCGGCCAGCCCTCGACATAATTCAGTTCACCATCGACGAAACGTCCGGTAACGAGAAATTTGCCCTGCGCCGGATTACCGAACGGGAATTGCGCAAGATCGCCCTTGAGGCGTATCTGCAGGTCGCGCGAGGTGCCCGCCAGGATGGCCCCCTTGAAGTAAGCGGTGAGCGACGCCGGCAGTTGCGGAATGTAGCGCCAGGTCTGGCGCGCTTCGACACGCGAGAAATTCGCATTGAATTCCAGCACACCCGGCGCATCCGGCTTGGTGGCATAGCTGCCCGAGAACACTGCTGCCGCATCCGCATTCGCCGCAGCCAGGTTCGTCCACTTCACTTCCACCTGGGTTGGGTGCGAGGCCGGCAGCAGGGTCCAGCCCACCTGCCCCTTGAGCACATCCAGATTCACCCGGTCTTCCGGCAGGAACCCTGGCAGTTCAAGCGAGGCCTTTTCCGACGCCAGCGTCACGCTGCCGGATTTCTCCGTTGCGCTGATGCTGCCAGACAGTCCCGTAAACCCGGGCAGCCGGGCATTGGCGCGCGCAGACAGGGCCTTGAAACGGCCCTTGATTGCGTAGGTCTCGGGCTGCTCGGCATCGCCCTTCCAGCTCGCCTTCAGCTCATGCAGGCTGCCGCGCGGATCGGTATCGGCGAGGCGCTTGCGCACGGCCGCCGGGAAGGGCAGAAACTCTGCCAGCCGCGCCAGCGGCTGCAGGTCAAGTGCATCAGCGCTGAATTCGCCACTGCCGCCGCTGTTTTTTTCACTCTGGCCACTCTGGCCATCTTTGGCCCCCGCGCGCTCTAGGTGCAGGGCAAACTCGGCCGGCGGCAATGCAACACCACCTTTGGTGCGCAACGCCACCTGGCGCCCGAACACATCGGTCGCGGTCGCAGTCTCTTTTGCGCCCAGCCGGCCGCGCAGAAAATCCAGCTCCAGCAGCGGCAGATCGCTCGCAGTGCGCGTTGCCACCCGTGCCAGCGCCACATCGGCGGTGAATTCAGTGATTTTTTTCTGCGCGAAAACCACCCACAGGCGCAGGCCGCCCTCACCGGAGCGCACCTCGACCGGATAGTCGACCCACTGCCGCCAGGCTTCGAGATTGATGTATTCCAGTTCGGCGTACAGCTTGCCGCGCCACTCATCCAGCCGCGTCAGACTCTCTCCGACCAGGTCGCCACGCACATCCAGCGCCGAAGCCAGTTCGCGCGATACGGCGGCGCGCAGGGCGAAACGGTGTTTGTCTCCGCTGTTGTGCAGGGACAGGTTCACACCGGACAACTCCAGAGGTGCTGCGGCGCGCTTTGCGTCGGACCAGACAATGCGGGCATCGCGCACGCTGACCTCGCTTTGCGCAAACAGCCAGTCGAACAGGCCCGGATTCGATGCCGCGCTGCCGAGGTGAAGACCGGCAACAAACAGTGCGCCCGCCGCATCGCGGCTTACCGCCAGATTGGGTCGATCAAAAGCCAGCGAATGAAAGTGCACCGAACCATAGAGCACTGAGCGCCACGCCAGCACCGCCTCCACCGCCGGCAGCGACAGGGCCTGACGTCCGTCACGGTCATGGATGCGCAGATCCACCAGCTCCAGTTGCGGCCGTAGCCCGTTCCAGCCTGCAGTGATGGATCCTATGGTGACGCGCGCGCCAACCGCCTCGGACACCTTTTGCTCGATGGTTTCGGTATAACGCGCCACATTGGGCAGAAACCAGTAACGCAGCCCGAGAACCGTGACCGCGAACAGGAAGTAAATCGTGACCAGCAGCCAGCCGAACACCGATACGGCAGTGCGCCAGCGCGGATACCGCACCAGTTTCTGCTCAAGCACCTGCTCTGCGGCCTGTTCGAGCCCGACCGCGACGGTTCCAACGGCAGCGCCCGCAGCGGCGAGGGCATCGGCCGCTTCGTGGACGGATTCGCTGAAGGGCTTCGAAGGTTCGTTCAAGGCTTCAACACAATTTTGGAGGTGCTTTGTCCGCCGGGGAGCGACCCGCAGCGCCGAGCCTGCTAGCATGTGGCGGGCAACAGCGGGTCAGCAACAGACCCGACACATCGTTGTCGCAGATACAAAAATGAGAAATCAATAATGGAATCAACGCTTCATGCCCTGCCGCGATGACCACATCCTGCATTGATTCTGATCGGACATTTTAACCGCAATCCCCCACCCCTCCACCGAATATCCGCCATGCCAAGCCGGAAACCCGAAAAACCCGCCGCCAGCCGTGAAAAACGCACTGTGAAGCCCCGCTCCGAAGTCGATTCGGGCGTGGCCGCTGCAGTATCGGCAACGTGCCTGGCACCGGCCTATTCACGCTATGCGCAGATGCTGCTGTCCGCGCAGCCAGAACTCGCACCTGAAACGCAAAGCGCGGCGCAATCGCCCTGGACGCCCGCGGAAATGCGCCGCTTCCTCGCTGCGAGCGCAGACAAGGGCGCCAGCCTGGGTTCGGCACTGCGCCAGTTGCGCCGTCGCGTCATGCTGCGACTGTGCGAGCGCGACCTAGCGGGGACGGCAACGCTTGCAGAGGTCTGCGAGACCATGACTGCGCTGGCTGAAGTTGCGATCGCAACAGCACTCGCCCAGCTCGCGCCGGAGCTTGAACAGACACTGGGTGTGCCCGTCACTGCAGCAGGCAAACGCCAGCAACTGGTCGTAGTAGGAATGGGCAAGCTCGGTGGCGGCGAACTCAACGTCTCCTCGGATATCGATCTGGTGTTTGCGTATGCCGAAGACGGCGACACCAGGCCGCAGGCCGCAGGCAAGAGCACCAGCAATCATGAATTCTTTATCGCGCTGGGCAAGCGCCTGATCAACCTCCTCGCACAGGCAACGGGCGAAGGCTTCGTGTTCCGCGTCGACATGCGCCTGCGGCCGTGGGGCGATCCGGGTCCGCTGGCGATCAGTTTCGAGGCACTAGAGCAATACCTCGTCGCACAGGGACGCGAGTGGGAGCGCTATGCCTGGATCAAGGGACGCACGCTGACCGGCGACGAGGCCGAGCAGCACGAACTCACCGCGGTCGTGCGCCCCTTCGTGTTCCGCAAATACCTCGACTATGGTGCCTACGGCGCCATGCGCGAACTGCACACGCAGATCCGCCAAGAGGTGGCCCGCCGCGAAATGGCCGCGAACGTAAAGCTCGGTCCCGGTGGCATCCGTGAAATTGAATTCATCGCCCAGGTGTTCCAGCTGATCCGCGGCGGCCGCGAGATGGCCCTGCAGATCCGGCCGACGCTGTCGGTGCTGGCCCTGCTGGCAAAGCGCCGCCTGCTGAGCGTGGAAGATGTTGCCGCGCTGTCTGCGGCCTACGACTTCCTGCGCCGCGTCGAACACCGCCTGCAATACCTCGACGACGCCCAGACGCACGAACTGCCGCAGGACGCCGCCGACCAGGTGCGCCTGGCGAGAGCCATGGGGCAGCGCGGCTGGAAGCGTTTCATGAAAGTGCTGGATGGGCACCGTGCGGCGGTATCGCAACGCTTCGAGAAAATCTTTTCCACACAGGCACCGCAACGCCACGCGCTGACCAACCTTTGGATCGTATCTGACAACAAGGCGGATGAGGCACAGCGACGACGGCAGTTGAAGAAGCTGGGCTTCGATGACGCGGAGTCCGCCGACGCGCGGCTGACGGCTCTGCGCAACGGCAGCCGGTACCAGTCGCTGCCCGAATCCAGCCGCGAGCGCGTCAATGCGCTGGTGCCGCGGCTGATCGAACTGGCTACCCAATGCTCGAAACCGGTTGCCACGCTGGGGCGCGCGCTCGACCTGCTCGACACGATCAGCCGCCGCGCCGCCTACCTCGCGCTGCTCGACGAGCATCCGGCCGCATTGAAGCAGCTCACCGAACTGGTGTGCGCCTCGAGCTGGGCTGCCGAGTACCTGAATCGCCATCCGGTGCTGCTGGACGAACTGCTCGACCCGCAGCAACTGCTGGCCGCGCCCGACTGGCGCGAATTCGGCGAGGACCTGCGTAAAACACTGATGGCGCTCGATGGCGATGCCGAGCGCCAGATGGATGCGCTGCGCGAAGCCCATCACGCCCAGTTGTTCCACCTGCTGGCGCAGGACCTCACCGGCACGCTGTCAGTGGAACTGCTCGCCGATCGCTTGTCGGATCTCGCCGATGTGATGCTGCAGATCACACTCGAATTGTGCTGGACACAGATGAAGGTGCTGCGCGGGCCGGGCGTATTGCCCGACGAGCCGCGCTTTGCCGTGATCGGTTACGGCAAGCTGGGCGGCAAGGAACTGGGCTATGCATCCGACCTCGACATCGTGTTTATCTACGATGACGATGACGCCATGGCCGAGGCCTATGCACGACTCGGGCAGCGCATGAATACCTGGCTGAACAGCCGCACCGGTGCCGGCGTGCTGTTCGAGACCGACATGCGCCTGCGTCCCGATGGCGCAGCAGGGCTGATGGCCAGTTCCATGGATGCGTTCCGGCGCTACCAGCGCGAATCGGCCTGGTCCTGGGAACACCAGGCGCTCACGCGCGCGCGCTTCTGCGCCGGCGAGGCGGCCACCGGTGCGGCCTTCGAGGAGGAGCGCCAGTCCATCCTGCGGCAGCCGCGCGACAGTGCGTACGTGGCCAATCTCGCCGCCGAAGTTCGCGCCATGCGCCAGACCATGCTGGAGGGCCATCCGAACCGCAGCAAGCTGTTCGACATCAAGCATGACCGCGGCGGCATGGTGGACATCGAGTTCATTGTGCAATTCCTGGTGCTGGCGCATGCGCACAAACATGTGCAGTTGGTGCAGAACGACGGCAACATCGCGCTGCTCGGCTATGCCGCGAAACTGGGCCTCATCGACACAACACTCGCCACGCAGGCCCAGGAGGCCTACCGCGTGTTTCGCCGCCGGCAGCATGCGCTGCGCCTGGAAGGTGAAGGCTTCGCACGCGTGCCGCGGGTGGAGGTCGCCGGGCACGTCGAGGTGACACTGGCGCTCTGGGATGCCATTCTCGGAAAATAATGATTATTATCGTTTTAGAAAATTGCTCTTTATTAAAAGAGCAATTACACAATAATTATTATCTGATTTATGCCGCAGAAACGAACAGTCCGACCACGCACAGCATTCCCGCCGCCCACACCAACGAGCGCAGTGCCGGCTTGTCGGCCACATAGAGCAGCGCGTAGACAATGCGTGCAACGATGAAGCCAATCGCCAGCGCATCGATGCGCCCCTGCGGCGCCTGCGCCAGGTGTGCCACGATCACCGCTGCGGCAAAGGGCGGAAAGGCCTCGAAACCGTTCTGGTGCGCCCAGTAGGCGCGCTGCCGCCAGCCCGACAACTGCTCCAGCCAGATGCGCGGCGTGCTGTTGTTGAAGCCGGGCGCGGCCTTGGCCAGCGCCACGGTGAAATACGGCAGCATCGCCGCCACCAAGATGCACCAATACGCTATGGTCATGTTCTTTCCTTTGCAATCGATGGACGTAGCGGCCCTCCGGGCCGAATTGGCTTTTCTAAGACTGCCCTTGTCTGTATGGATGGTTTCTTATCCGTACAGACAAGGGCGAAACGCAATCGGAGCGCGCGAGTATCAAATCCTGCGACCTCTGATAAAAACCCTCGTACTCATCAAGTTGCTTTGGCCATGATACTCGCGGACCGCACGATGCCAGAGCGGGATTCCCGTCCCCACTCACAGTTCCGATAAAATGCCATCTTTCGAGGTTCTTTCCGGAGTTTTGCGATGTCAATGGCTGATCGTGACGGTTCTATCTGGTATGACGGAAAACTGGTTCCCTGGCGCTCGGCCACCACGCACGTCCTGACCCACTCCCTGCACTACGGCCTGGCCGTATTCGAAGGCCTGCGCACCTACAACACCGTCGACGGCCCCGCGATCTTCCGCCTGCCTGAGCACACCGAACGCTGGTTCAACTCGGCCAAGATCTACATGATGCCGATGCCGTACTCGCCCGAAGTGCTGATGGAGGCGCACTGCGCCGTGGTACGCGCGAACAAGCTGAAATCCTGCTACCTGCGTCCGATCGCGTTCTACGGCTCGGAGAAAATGGGCGTATCGCCCAAGGGCGCATCGGTGCATGTGGCCATTGCGGCCTGGCCCTGGGGCGCCTACCTCGGCGAGGAAGCGCTGGAAAAAGGCATCCGCGTGAAGACATCCTCGTATTCGCGCCACCATGTCAACGTGAACATGGCGCGCGCCAAGTTCTCCGGCACCTACGCGAATTCCATCCTCGCGAACACCGAAGCGGTTGATCACGGCTACGACGAGGCGCTGCTGCTCGACGTGGACGGCTTTGTTGCCGAAGGCGCGGGCGAGAACCTGTTCATCGTCAAGAACGGCAAGATCTACGAGCCGGAAATCGCCTCCGCGCTGATGGGCATCACGCGCGACTCCATCCATGCGCTGGCAAAAGACCTCGGCTACAAGGTCGCCTCCAAGCGCCTCACGCGCGACGACATCTACATCGCCGACGAGGCCTTCTTCTCCGGCACTGCCGCCGAAATCACGCCAATCCGCGAACTGGATGGCCGCGTCATCGGCACCGGCAAGCGCGGCGCGGTCACGACGAAAATCCAGAAATTGTTCTTCGACGTTGTGAACGGCAAGGTCACGAAGTACAAGAAGTGGCTGACGCCGGTGGCAGCAAAGAAGGCCGCCAAGAAGTCGGTCAAGGCGCAGAAAAAATCATGAACGACTCTTCGACGCCTGCCAACGCCGCAGCGGCTGCCGGACGCACGGTCGAAGTGACAGCAACAGACCTGCCGCTGCACTGCCCCACGCCGTCCACACCGGTGTGGAACATGCATCCGCGCGTCTTCCTGGATGTCGCCAAGACCGGTGAAATCCTCTGCCCCTACTGCGGCACGCTGTATGCGTTCAAGGGCGCGGCCCCCAAAGGGCATTAAAACGCCGCTCGCGGCGCGGGCGCGCGGCACAGCCGCCCCGCCCCTGCCGCCATAATAGAGATGCCTACCGTGCGCATTCTCGTAATCGCCCCGAACTGGATCGGCGACGCGCTGCTCGCGCAGCCGCTGCTCGCACGCCTGCAGCAACGCCTGCCCGGTGTCACGATCGACGTGCTGGCCCCGGCCTGGACCGCACCGGTGATCAAACGCATGCCCGAGGTCGCCGAGGTTCTCTCCACCGATTTCCGCCACGGCGACCTGCGCCTCATGGAACGCTGGAAGCTTGGCCGTGCACTGAAGCTGCAGGGCTACAGCCAGGCCTATGTGCTGCCAAACACGTTCAAGTCGGCGCTCCTCCCCTTCTTTGCCGACATTCCGCTGCGCGTCGGATATGTCGGCGAATCGCGCTACGGCCTGCTGAATGTCGTGCACAAGCTGGATGCAAAAAAACTGCCGCTGATGGCTGAGCGCTATGCGCAACTCGCGGAGGCGCCCGGCGAATCCGTGGCGCTGCCGCTGGCGCCGTCACACCTCAGGGTGGATGAAGGCAACCTGCTGATAACCGTCAGCCGGCTCGGACTGGATCGCAGCAGACCGGTTGCAGCCTTTTGTCCCGGCGCTGAATACGGCCCGTCCAAGCGCTGGCCGGCACACCACTTCGCCGAACTCGCGCGCCGCCTTGCCGCGCGCGGCAGCGCGGCGTGGCTGATCGGCTCGGACAAGGACCGCGCCATTGCCGAGGAAATCGTCACGCTGTCTGACGGCGCCGCGATCAACCTGTGCGGGCGCACCGACCTCGCAGCGGCGATCGACCTGCTGTCTGCGGCGCAACTGGTGGTGAGCAATGACTCGGGGCTGATGCACATCGCCGCCGCACTGGGCCGCCCGCTGGTGGCGCTGTATGGCTCATCCAGCGCCGAACACACCCCGCCGCTGGCGCAGGAAGGCCGCCCGGCGCGCCTGCTGCATGTGGATGGCCTGGAATGCCGGCCCTGTTTCCAGCGCGAATGTCCGCTGGGTCATTTCAAGTGCATGAATGACCTTGCGCCGGAGCGGGTGATGACGGAGATCACGGAGATCAGCGCAACAGCAATCTGAACATGCCGGGTTTGATAAAAGCTCCTGTTTGTGCAAAGACGACAGGTTCATCGTCCGTGCAGGGTTTTATTCAAACACGCAGTTTGCCGAGGACTGTTGCGCGCTACGCGCGGTCCGGGAAAAGCATGTTCCAGATGGATCAGCGCGTCTGCCCTCAAGCCGCCGCCAGTCCCCGAATATCCACCGCCACAATCGCCTTGGCCTCGTTCAAGTCCGCGGCATGTCCCGCAGCATACAGACAGCAGGCCACCTGATTCAGGATGGGCAACGGCAGTTGCGCCGCACCGGCCAGCATGCGGCGGATCAGGTCCGCCGTGGCGCGCGGGCCGATTGTCGCTTCAATCGCCGCGGGAATGTCGTCGTGCGCATGCTCCTGCTCGAACAGCACTCTGGCAACGCCATCGCTGACGTGCTCGATGCGCGGACGGTGATGCGGATTGACGAAGGCCTCGCCCTCGGTGCCACGCGACACCAGAGCCGTAGCACCGGCGGCCAGCAACAGGTCGCGCAATTCCTGCAGGCGCTGCGCGCTGTCGGCCGTGGCAATGCGCAGTCCTGCACCGCGAAACGGATCAATGAGCCCGGTCATGACCAGCGGCACACCGGCAATGCCGGTGCGACTGCGCAGCGAAAGCAGTTGCGCCAGGCCAGGCGCGAGCACACCGGTGGGCACAAAGGCCAGTTTGTTCTGCTCGAGGGCATTGCGCGCCTGCGACAGCGTCGTGCAGGGCAGCACGCCCAGTTCACGGAATGTGTAGGCGCTGGCCACGCGGCCATGGCCCTCCAGCGTGCCATGCACCAGTACCGGCACATGCAGGCGTTGCAGCAGCAATGCAAGCAGGGGCGTGAAGTTCGTCTGCCTCAGTGCACCGCCATAGGAAGGAATCACCACCGGCCGCTGTTCGCCCCCGCAGGGCAGCGGCAGCGACAGCACGCGCCCGGCCAGCGCGGCATCAAAGCCGAGCATCGCCTGCTGCGACAGCGGCTGCGTGCCCAGCGCCACCAGCAGGGCGCCCAGTTCCAGCTCCGGCAATCCGCCATCCAGCATGGCGGCAAACAACTGCCCGGCCTCGTCTGCTCCCAGCCCGCCCACCTCGTCGCCGTCCTGCTCGCCGACGATGCTGCGAATTGCATGTGCGTAATTCATCTCTCCACCCCGTCGCCGGATCGCGGCGATCGTCTCCTGCTGCGTTCGTCACGGAAGTCACGAATCGCTGATGCTGCATTTAGCAAGGGCAATGCCAAGCCGGAGGG
>CAMCYY010000022.1 GCA_945885335.1 Bordetella parapertussis | reverse complement strand
GTTCTTCGTGACGCAGATTGTGCACCACATGCCCGTCCACTTTTACCTCGCCCTTGTGCGGGTGGCGCTGTGCGCCGAGCATTTGCAGCAGGGTGGTCTTGCCGCTGCCGCTGGCGCCGAGGATTGCAACCACCTTGCCACGCGGAATTTTCAGCGACAACCCCTTGAACACCGGGCGGCCAGGATAGGAAAAATGCAGGTCGTTGACTTCGACCAGGATGTCGTTTTCGGTGGTGGGTTTCATCGGCCACGATTTTACCCCACTGTGTCCGGCACCAATACAGCCGCGCCGCGCAAATCCACATGAGAAAACCGCTCAGCGAGAAAATCGACAAAGGCACGCACCTTGGCTGACAGATGCCGGCGGCTCGGATAAACGGCCCAGATGTCAGCGCGCATGCAGTCGTAGCCCGGCAACAATGCCTTGAGCCGCCCGGCGAGGATGTCCGGGCCGACGATGAAATCCGGTTCATAGACGAGGCCTGCGCCGCGCGCAGCCAGCGCGGCGAGCATGTCGCCGTTGTTGACGCGGACATTGCCCGCAACATGCACCACCTGCTCTTCGCCGGCCTTGTCGTAGAAACGCCATTGGTCCGGATGCGCCACGTTCGCGTAGGTGAGGCAGTTGTGGCCTGAAATGTCCTGCGGCGTTTTCGGCGCACCATGGCGTGCAATGTAATCAGGTGATGCGCACAGCACGCCGCGCATCTCGCCCAGCTTGCGCGCCACCAGGTTTGTCGAGCCCAGATTGCCGATGCGGATCGCGAGGTCATACCCTTCGTCCACCAGGTCGACGATGCGGTCGGATACCGACACATCGAATTTCACCTGAGCATGGCGCGTCAGGAATTCTGCAATGGCCGGCGCGACATGACGCACGCCGAAGTTCAGCGAGCAGGTGAGCTTGAGCGTGCCGCGCGGCGACTGCACCGACTGCGCGGCGAGCTGCTCGGCCTCTTCGAGATCAGACAGCAATTGCACCGCGCGCTCGTAAAATGCCTGCCCGCTTTCCGTGAGACTCAGTTTGCGGGTGGTGCGATTCAGCAAGCGGGTCCCGAGATGCACCTCCAGATCGGACACCTGCCGGGAGCAGGCCGAGGTCGAAATCTCCAGTCTTGCCGAGGCCTTGGCGAAACTGCCGTGTTCCACAATCTGGGTAAAAACCTGCATCGCAGTCAGCCGGTCCACAGCTTGTTTATCCTATATTTAGCACTAATATATTGCTATTTAATCAATTTATCCCTTTAACGGCAACTATTACACTGCGGCCATACCGTGTGGGAATGCACCGGCCCGATCAAACTGACAACCCAGGACAGGAGACCAACATGACGACCCGCAACGACCCCGGCATCGACCTCAGCACCGCACCCGACGCCGCCCTCTTCCTGCGCCTCGCACTGGGCGCCATGTTCATCGCCCACGGCGTGCTGAAATTCATGGTGTTCACCCCGGCCGGCGCCGTGAAGTTCTTTGAATCCATCGGCCTGCCCGGCGACCTGGAAACCGCACCCCAGTTCAGCGCTCGCGTCGCGGAAACAGCAGTACGCTGGAATGGCAGGACTGCTGCCACGCAGAAAGTCACAAACAATTCACGCGCTGCCGCGGCGGTCTGATACAACAACCGCAGACCACGAATCGAACTCAATCAGATATCAAGGAGAAGCCCATGAAACTGTATTACTCCCCCGGCGCCTGTTCACTCGCCTCGCACATCGCGCTGCGTGAAGCGGGCCTTGCCTTCGAGCTCGAAAAGGTCGATCTGCGCGCCAAGAAGACGGCGTCCGGCGCTGACTTCTTGGCCATCAACAGCAAGGGCTACGTACCGGCACTCGAACTGGACAACGGCTACCTGCTCACCGAAGGCCCGGCCATCGGGCAATACATCGCCGACCAGAAACCGGAGTCCGGCCTCGCGCCTGCGGCCGGCAGCTTCGAGCGCTATCAGTTGCAGTCCTACCTGAACTACATCACCAGCGAACTGCACAAGACCATCGGCTCATTGTTCAACCCGGCCTTGCCCGCTGAATGGAAGACGAGCGTGCTGGCGCTGATCGACAAGCGCCTGACCTGGATGGAGGCACAACTGACGGGCAAGGACTATCTGATGGGCACCCAGTTCACGGTCGCCGATGCCTATTTGTTCACGGTATTGCGCTGGACGGTGCCGTTCAAGATCGACCTCGCGAAGTATCCGTCAATCAAGGACTACTTGGCCCGCGTCGCCGCACGGCCCAAGGTGCAGGAAGCCATGCACGCCGAAGGGTTGGGCAAGCATTGATACCACCCATGTCATTCCGAAGCCTGAAAGGCTGAGGAATCTGCTTTTTGGTCACGCAACAAGAAGCAGGTTCTTCGTGGAGCCTGTCCTGGTTCGGAATGACATATAAAAAGAAGTCTCACCATGACCCGCTTGCCCACCCTCTTCGTCTCCCACGGGTCGCCGATGCACGCGCTCGAACCGGGCGCGGTGGGCAAGGCCTGGAAAAAATTCATGGATACCCTGCCCCGACCGAAGGCGATCCTGATTGCCTCGGCACATTGGGAAACCGAAATTCCCATGCTCACCGGCGCCGACAAGCCGGAAACCATCCACGACTTCGGCGGTTTTCCGGATGCCCTGTATCGCATCCGCTATGCCGCACCCGGTGCACCGGATGTGGCGCGGCGCGTGCGCGAGCTACTGAAGAAACGCGACCAGTGCGTCGGTGTGGATGGCAGCCGCGGCCTGGACCATGGTGCATGGACGCCGCTGTTGCACATGGTTCCGGAAGCGGACATCCCCGTCACCGAGCTGTCAGTGCAGACCGCGCTTGGCGCCAGACACCATCTCACGCTCGGCCAGGCGCTCGCGCCGCTCGCCGATGAGGGCGTGCTCATCATCGGCTCCGGCCACATGACCCACAACCTGCGCGAAGCGTTTTCCGCCATGCGCCAGTCACAGCACGGCGCACCCTATCCGTATGTTCGCGAATTCCAGGACTGGATCGGCAAACGCATCCTGGCGAATGACGCGGGCACCCTGGCCAATTACCGGCAGCTTGCGCCAAACGCCATGCGCGCCCATCCGACCGAGGAGCATTTTCTGCCGCTGTTCGTCGCGCTGGGGGCAGCCAGTCCGAATCCAAAACCGGAATTGATCTACCAGGACATCGAACTGCAGTCACTGGCGATGGATGCGTGGGTGTTTCACTGAAGCAATCAGGCTAGGGTAATGCTGGTCTGCAGCACGTTCACATTTGCGCGCATGACAGCCTGAGCTGATTCTTCATTCTCTCGACACACCAACCTCTCCGCGCCACAATCCTCACCTCGCAGGACTCGTCTCGGCCATCGCTTCGACGACCCAAATAAACGAGCATCGCCAAGGAGAAATCATGGGCACAGGCATCCGCACCACCGCCATTACCGCTGGCGCATTTGCAGTCCTTTCGCTTTCCTTCGCAGCGTACGCACAACAAAAACCCGCCGGTCTGCCGGGCAACTACCCGAGCAAGCCGGTGCGCGTCATCATCAGCTCAACGCCGGGCGGCGGCGCAGACTTCCTCGGCCGGTTGATCTTCGGCAGGCTGGGCGAGCAGTGGGGCAACTCATTCAACGCCGAGAACCTCGCCACGGGCGTGGGTGGCATCCTCGCCATGGAAACCACGATGAAGGCGCCGCCGGATGGCTATACGCTGCTGGTGACTTCCAGCAGCAGCTACATCAATGCCGCGTTCGTTGCACCGGTGACGTGGGACGTGCGCAAATCGCTAACCCCTATCAGCCCCATGACACTGTCGACGCTGGCCCTGGGCATTGCAACCGGCCTGCCCTACAACAACCTCAAGGAAATGATCGCCCACGCCAAGGCCAATCCGGGCAAGATCAATTACGGTGTCCCCGGCATCGGATCTTCACCTCACCTCAACGGCGAACTGGTGCAGCATCTGGCCGGATTCAAGATGACCGTAATTCCCTACAAGGGTACCGGTCAGGCGCTCATCGATGCACTGGCCGGACGCCTGGATGCCGTCTTCGGCAGTGTTACGGCACTGACGCCGCATGTCAGGAGCGGCAAGATCAAGCTGATCGGCGTGACCTCGCAGGGTCGTGTGCCGTCGGCGCCGGAGTTCATCACTCTGAATGAAGCCGGCCTGAAGGACTACGACTATTCCGGGTGGTTCGGCATTGTCGGCCCGGCCAACATGCCAGCGCCACTGGTGAATGCACTCAATGAAGGGATCACCAAAGTGATCAACCTGCCCGACGTTCAGGCGGCGCTGCTGAAAAACGGCGCAGATCCGATGACCAGCACGCCTGCACAGTTCCGCGCCACCATCCTGGCCGGCCTGGACAAGACCGAAGTCGTGCTCAAGACCACCGGACTGAAACTCACCGAATAGCCTGGCGGCAGCAAATCGAAAATGGCCGCACCTTGGTGCGGCCATTTTTTTATTATAATCAATTTCAGATATTTATCATTTATTAAAGGGTAATCGTATAACCTTTGTTATCACGCATTTCCCGATTTTATGCGTCCCGGCAGGGTTGCCAATGCAACACCCGCAAGAATGGCGGCAAAACCCGCGACATGAAATCCGCGCAGCGATTCGCCGAGGAACAGGATCGCGAGCACGGTGCCGAACATGGGCAGCAGGTGCACGGTGAAGCCGGCGATGTTCGCGCCAAGCGCAGCCACACCGGCATTCCAGCAGGCCAGTGCCGCAATCGATGCAAACAGGCCGATGTACACCGCACCGGCAATCGCCTCAATCCCGGGCATCCGCTGGGGGAGCCACTGCATCTCGAGCAGATAGGCCGGCGCCAGCACCACCAGACCACAGACGGCGAGCACGAATACCAGCGGCATGCCGCCAAGTTCAGGCGGCTTTCTTTTCAGCAATACCGAATACAGCGCCCATACCGGCATGGCGGCCAGTATCCACAAGTCGCCAGCATGCACATCGAGTTCGGCGATGCGTGCCGGATCACCGCGCGTAACGATCCCCACAATGCCGGCAAAGGACAGCATTAGGCCCAGCCATTTCCGCCCCGTCGAGCGCTCACCGTCCATCAGCCAGGCACAGGCCATGATGAACATCGGAATGCTCGAATTGAGCAGTACCGCATTAATGGCAATGGTGGAACGCAGCCCGACATAGACAAAGCTCTGGAACAGCACCACGCTGAGCAGGGACAGCATCGCGATGAGTTTCCAGTGCCGCCTCAGCAAGGGCAATTGTGTCCGCACCGCCGGCCAGACAAAGGGGGCCAGCACAACTGCGGCAATCAACCAGCGCCAGAACGACAAGGCAACCGGACCGAAGTCCTCGCGCAGTGCGCGCCCCGTTACCTGGTTGCCGGCCCAGAACAGGCTGGCCAGGGCAAGCAGCAGGTAAGGGAACAGGGGATGCCGGGGCCGGACCATTGATCGTCGAGTGGCAAATGAAAGGCGCCATCCTACAGGGCATGCCCAAGGCGCTGCACCAGATTTGTGCAAAGGGTGTTCAGGCATGCGCGGCTCTGCTATAAACGCGACTCTCCCATTCAACTTGCTCCCGAGTCCGCCCATGGCCTACGATTGCTCCAAATGCCCCGGTTACTGCTGCAGCTATGACCACATCCATGTCACCGAAAACGATGCGCGCCGCCTGGCCAAGCATTTCGATATGAAAGAGCCGGACTTCAGCCAGCGCTACCTCAAAGTGGTGCCCGAGGGCTACTCGGTGCTGCGCCATCGCAAGGACCACATCTACAAATCGATGTGCGTGTTCTTTGATCAGGAAGAGCGCCGCTGCACCGTGTACAAGGCCCGGCCCCATGTCTGCCGCTCCTACCCGAACGGAAACTCCTGCGGTTACTACAGCTTCATCAAGTTCGAACGCGATCATCAGGACGATAAGGAATTCATTCCCAGCGCCTGAGCAGGGTCACAAAGTCGATGGGGTGCCGCACCGACACACCGTGCCGGCAGCATGAAATACCTCCTGATCCGGGCTGCCTGCGCGTACCAGCGATACGCACAGCTGGTGCACAGGCGCTGGCGGATATCCGCCACTGAAGATTTCCATGAGCACCACGCACGAGCACCATCCCGCTTCTGCTCCTGCCCGGCCTGCTCACCGATGCACGCATGTGGCGACCCCAGGTGGATGGCCTGGCCGGCATCGCCGACTGCACGATCGCCGACCTTGGCAAATCAGACTCCATTGCTGCCATGGCCGATGCGGCGCTGGCCGCAGCACCCCAGGGCAGTTTCGCGCTGGCCGGCTTTTCCATGAGTGCGCACACCTGTCCACGCTGGGCCAGCCTGCGCAGGTCACCGCCGCGATGCAGACCTGGTTGACGGGTGTTCCGCGCTAGACACGGCATTGCCGCATCTTCGGGGCACAAGCCTGTTTGGAGTGCAATTCGGGGTGAATTGCCTTACTCTCCGGGTTCTGTTCGTTTCCGAACGCCTCTGAAGGACCTTGCCCATGGCCAAACCCAATTACTCTTTCCAGAAACGCCAGAAAGAAATGGCAAAAAAACAGAAAAAAGAAGAAAAGCGCATGAAGAAAGAAGCGTCCGTACAGGGACAGCCGCAGGAAGGCCAGACCGAAGCCGGGCAAACCGAAGAAGGCCAGGCAGCACAGCCTCCCGCGGACGGCACCACCCCTGCCTGAACCGCAGGACGCAGTCATGTCCTGCTGTCATCAGTATTTCGCCCCCACCGAAGGTGGCGACACCGCCTTCTCGGTGGACATCTCCAGCATCACCTTCGGCCCCGGCGTGCTGCGCGAAGCCGGGGAGCATGCCAAAGCGCTCGGCCTGAAGCGCGTGGCGTTGTTCACCGACCGCCGCATTTCCGTGCTGCCCTTTTACGCCGTGGTGCTAGACGCCCTGCGCTCGGCCGGCATCGATGTGGTCACCTACGATGATGTGCAGGTGGAACCCACCGACCAGTCTTTCCTCGCCGCGGCGCGCTTCGCTGCCGAGGGGAAATTCGACGGCTACCTGTCGCTCGGCGGCGGCTCGGTCATCGACACCTGCAAGGCGGCGAACCTGTACGCGACGCATCCGGCGGATTTCCTCGCCTATGTGAACGCGCCAATCGGCGAAGGCCGGCCGGTGCCCGGCCCGCTCAAGCCGCATATCGCCTGCCCCACCACCTGCGGCACGGGCTCGGAATGCACCGGCATCGCGATTTTTGATTTGCTGTCGATACAGGTGAAAACCGGCATCGTCTCCAAACGACTCAAGCCGACGCTGGCCCTGATCGACCCCACGACCACCTACTCGCTGCCGGCGAACGTGGTCGCAGCGAGCGGCTTCGATGTGCTGTCGCATGCGCTGGAGTCCTATACCGCCAAGCCCTACACGAAACGCGCCAAACCAGCGAACCCCACGCTGCGTCCGGCCAGCCAGGGCGCGAATCCCTGGAGCGACATCGGCTGCGAGGCCGCGCTGAAACTTCTAGGCCAATACATGCAGCGTGCCATCGCTGATGCGACGGACACTGAAGCGCGCGACAACATGATGTATGCCGCAACGCTGGCCGGCATCGCCTTTGGCAACGCCGGCTGCCATGTGCCGCACGGCATGTCGTATTCGGTGGCCGGCCTGGTGAAGGATTTCCATCCTGAAGGCTATCCCGGTGAAGAGGCCATGGTGCCGCATGGGATGTCGGTCATCGTCAACGCACCGTCGGTGTTCCGCTTCAATGCACCGGCCTGCCCGGAGCGACACATTCACGGCGCCGCCTGCCTCGGTGCCGATGTGCGCGATGCCGCGCCCGAGGACGCCGGCGAAGTCGTGGCGAAGCAGCTCATCGCCATGATGAAGGCCAGTGGCATCCCGAACGGCATCGGCGGCGTGGGCTATCGCGAACAGGACCTCGAAGCGCTGACCACTGGCGCCTGGGCGCAGCAGCGCCTCATCACGAACGCCGCGCGCGAGGTGCAGCGCTCCGACCTCAGCAATATTTTCCGCGGCGCGCTCAGTTATTGGTAGCGCCTGCAATTTCCGTTGAAACCGTCATTCCGAACGTAGTGAGGAATCCGCTTCTACATGAAACGGCAGAGACTTCGCCGCATTTTACGAGCGATTCGGAATGACAAATTTAAACTCAGAGAGACTTTCATGCCCCGCATTCCCTACCAACCCGAAGACCTTGCCGAACCCGCCGCCATTGTTTCCGCGATCCGCAAGCGGCGCGGCGGCACGCTGCACCACCTGGACCGCATGCTGCTGAACAGCCCGCCCTTCGCGCAGGGCTGGAACGCGCACCTGGGCGCGGTACGCACCGGACTCACCGTTTCCGGAAAACTGCGCGAACTGGCGATCTGCGCCATCGCCGTGCTGAACGACGCCGAATATGAATGGATGCAGCATGCGCCGGTGTTCCTGACCGAAGGCGGCAATCAGGTCCAGCTCGACGCACTGCGCGTCATTGATGCCGCTGCGCGCAGTCCGGCGTTCGATGCAACGGAACTCGCCATCCTGGCGCTGACCATCGAGATGACGCGCAGGGTCAAGGTGTCTGATGCCACCTTCGCCGCCGTCAAAACCGCCCTGCCCGATGACCAGCAGATCGCCGAAATCATCGGCGTCATCGCCACCTACAACATGGTGTCGCGCTATCTGGTTGCGCTGGAGATCACGGAAGACTGAGTGGCGCGCGAGAAAACCGTCTCGAAACTGCAAAACTCAAAACGGTCATTCCAGCACGACTTCATGTCTTCTTCACTTCATGCTTTTTTGAGGTAATTGTTCTTGACCTGGATGTAGTGCTCGGCCGAATAACGCAGGAAGGTGATTTCTTCCGGCGTCAGCGCGCGCACCGCCTTAACCGGGCGGCCCACGTAGAGCATTCCGCTCTCGAGCACTTTGCCCGGCGGCACCAGGCTGCCGGCCCCGACCATCACATGATCGGGCACCACCACATCGTCCATCACCATGGAACCCATGCCGATCAGGCATTCGTTGCCGATGCTGCAGCCATGCAACACCACGGAATGCCCGATGGTGACGTATTCGCCAATCACCGTCGGCGAGCCACCGGGCTTGGCGGCCGTCTTGTGTGACACATGCACCATGGTCAGATCCTGCACATTGCTGCCGCGACCAATGCGAATGCTGTTTACATCCCCCCGTAACACGGCGTTGAACCAGATCGAGACATCTTCACCCAGCACCACATCCCCGATGACCTGGGCCGAGGCGTGCAGGAAGACGTTGGCACCGAGGATGGGGGATGTGTCGAGATAGGATTCAATGGCCATGGCGCGGAAACCTGTAGGAAGGAAAAAAGGAGGCTTGAACGCCCGATTATAGTCGCCGCCCTTGCAGGCTCTGTTTGGCAAAGCCTGAGCTGGCGGCAGAGCACGCATACAATGGAGGCATGAAACCTTCTGCCACCCCGGCCACGATGGCCGCGCCCTACGCCACCCTCACCCCCGACCTGGTCCTTGACGCCGTTGACAGCACCGGCATGCGTGGCGACGGAAGATTGCTGGCACTGAACAGCTTCGAGAACCGCGTCTACCAGATCTGGCTGGAGGAAGCTGCGCTGGATGCGGAACCGCATGCCGTCACCTCCGTGGTCGCGAAGTTCTACCGGCCCGGCCGCTGGACAGACGCGCAGATCCTCGAGGAGCATGCCTTTGTGGCTGAACTGGCTGCGCGCGAAATTCCCGTCGTGCCGCCGCTCACGCTGCACAAATCGCAGACCCTGTGCACTTTTGCGAACTTCCGCTTCGCGGTGTTTCCACGCCGCGGCGGACGCGCGCCCGAACTGGAAGATCGCGACACGCTGAAATGGATGGGCCGCTTCATCGGACGCATCCATGCCACCGGCGCCGCCGGACGGTTCAAGACGCGGCCGGCCATCGATATCGCCAGCTTCGGCATCGAGCCGCGTGACTGGCTGCTCAAATCCGGTTTCATTCCCGAAGACCTGCTTGCCTCATGGCGCAGCGTGGCCGACCAGGCGCTGAAGAGCGTTGCGCATTGCTATGAGCGCGCTGGAAAAGTGAAAACCATACGTTTGCACGGCGACTGCCATGCCGGCAACGTACTTTGGACTGACGATGGCCCGCATTTCGTGGACTTTGACGACGCGCGCAGCGGCCCCGCCATCCAGGATTTGTGGATGCTGCTATCGGGCGACCGTGACGCCATGGCACTGCAGCTCGGCGACGTGCTGGAGGGCTATCGCGACTTCCATGACTTCGACCGGCGCGAACTGCATCTCATCGAGGCCCTGCGCACCCTGCGCCTGATCCACTATTCGGCATGGATCGCGCGCCGTTGGGACGACCCCGCCTTCCCCGCCGCCTTTCCGTGGTTCAACACGCCACGCTACTGGCAGGACCGGATACTCGAGTTGAAGGAACAGATCGCGTTGATGGACGAACCCGCCCTGACGCCCCCTTGATAACTGAAGCGGGGGATCTGCAAGGGGGCACATTTTCGTAAATTAGCCCTTGTAGATGTTCGGCGCAGGATCGAATTCTGGAGTTGAAAGAGCAGATTGCGTTGATGGGCGAGCCGACGCGGACGCCCCCCCCTCGAGTCATCCCCGGTCGTTAGTGCCCCGCTCCGCGACCCGCTGCCTGTTCGATCTCAGAGGCAAACAAAGGCCCCGGGACCTTGCTGAAGCGCGATACCTGCCAACCCAGCAGCACCGCCTCGACCAGGAAGGCGGCTCCCACAGCCGCGACGCCAACCACTGCGCCATTGAGGCCCGGTTCAAGCAGCGTGATGCTGCCCACCGCCACCACGACCACCAGACGGATCACGGCCGTCGCCGCGATGGATCGCGTCCGGCGCATCGCGGACAGCAGCCCGCGAAACAGCGACGAGTAGCCCCACACAATGGCGACCAGCAATATCATGCGGACGGCTGGGGTCGCATAGGCGCTCAGGTCCGAGCGCAGTCCCATGATGCCATTCAGGACCACCTCGCGCATCGGTGTATAGAACAGGATGCCTACCACCACCACATAGATCAGCGCCAGCCAGTGCGTAAAGCGCAGCATCACGCGCATGTCTTCCCGGCTCTGCACCAGCGCCTGGGTGGTCTGAACCAGGTTGCGCAGCGGCGAGACGATGAGGGATTTAAGCGCATTGACCACGCCGAACGCGGCCAGCGCCAGATCCGGATTGACCAGGCGGCCGAGGAAAAAATTGATCACGAAGGGAACGCCATTCTCGGAGGCCGTGGTGACCATCAATGGCCATGAAAATCCCCATATCTGACGGTAGGAAGCCTGATGACCGCTGTCCTTGGGCAACTCGGCATAGATGTAGCGGGTAACGACATACAGGTAGGCAGCCTCCACGGTCATGGCGCCAACCAGCGACGCCGCGCCTGCCACGGCGCCTTCCATCAAAAAGGGCAGTGCCATCAGCATCACGGCCTGGGAAATCAGGCGCAAGGTGGTTGCGTGCGACAGCAGGATGGTGCGCCGCTGCTTCAGGCACAGTGCAGTCGCAAGATTGCGCACCTGGTTCGGAATGATCCACAAACCCATGACCGCCGAGGCCGGCTTGGCAAGCCGGGTCACCTCTGCGCTCGCGCCGATCATTTCGCCGAACAGCCAGTCACCCAGCGATGTCAGAGCCACCACCTCGATGATGAAAAAAGGAATCAGGGAAAACCAGAAATAGAACCGCCCAAGCCGCCAGAACGAGCGCTTGTCCGTAATGAAGGAAAGCCCCGCCTGCGCAGCAACGCTGATGACGCTGCTGAACACCGTATTGAATGAAAATGCGATGCTGAAGGCCGCCAGCGTGATCGTGGGGTCACCGAGCCGCGCCAGAAAAGCCTGCACCACGGAATGCGACAACTGGTGCAGTTCCGTGGTCAGAATCAACGGAATGAAAAACAGGGCCGCGGTGCGGATGGTCAATGGTGCATGCGTGCGCATAATTCTCCTGGCGGCGGCATGTCCCTGGACTCCCGCCTTTTTTTATTTTCACTGCCCGCTTTCGCGCACGGCAAATCCCGCTAGTGGCAGGATATGGCCCTGAAAATGCCCCGGACATTGACGCGTGTCCCCGGGCGTTGCGGGAAGCATGATTCCGCCAAGAATACCGCAGAGCCGAGGGACATGACCAGCAAGACCGGTATTTCCCTGAATGGTTGATATCAATATCAATCATAGCGCTTTTCAGTAAATGCTTTCATTTCATAATTGATAATAATAATAAATTTCACGAGACGAACACCTGAACGACGCAACTGCCCGGCGCAGCCGCGCCTCTGTCATGGACTGCACGGATTGTGAGAGAATGCGACACCAAGAATGAAGCCCAGCGAGTCTATTTTTCTGGACATTCGGGGCCTGCGCTATCACGTGCGCAGCTGGGGACGCGAGGGAGCGCCCAAGCTGTTTTTGTCGCACGGATGGATGGACGCCTCCGCCTCGTTCCAGTTTTTCGTCGATGCCCTGAAAGAGGATTGGCACGTCCTCGCGCCGGACTGGCGTGGTTATGGCGAGACGCAGCGCCAGGGCAGCGACACCTACTGGTTTCCGGATGTCATCGCCGACCTCGACGGGGTTCTGGAACATTTCCAGCCCGACGCCCCGGTCAGCATCCTGGCCCACAGCTTCGGCGCAAACATTGTCAGCATGTATGCCGGCGTGCGCCCGGAACGCGTTGCCCGTTACATCAACGTGGACGGTTTCGGCCCGCGCGCCGAGGGTGTCAAGCCAGCGCGACTCGAGCACAAGGGCAAGGACGGAGACAAAAACGTCGCTGCCAGCCCGCACACCGAAGTTCCCCCAGCCCGCTACGCAGACTGGCTGGACCGCATCAAGAAGGGATCGGGCTTCCGCGATTTCGCCACTTTTGAGGAACTGGAAAGTCGACTGCAGCGGGAGCACTCGCGCGTGTCGCCGGAGCGCATTGCCTTTCTTGCACGCCACTGGGGCCGTCAGCGCGAGGATGGCCGCGTCATGCTGGTGACCGATCCGGCCAATGCCCAGAACGACGGCATCCACATGAGCAGCCGCCTGGATGACACCATCCATTGCTGGCACAACATCACTGCGCCCGTGCTGTGGATCATCCCCGAACATGGATCGACCCGCTCGCGCGCCAAGGAACTGGCCAATGGCGGCGCCGAGGAACGCCTGAAGCACTTCCTGACACGACGTGAGGTGCGCCTGCCCGACACCGGGCACATGGTGCACATCGAAAAGCCCGAGGTGCTCGCTGAACTGGTCGAGAACTTCCTCGCCGAAAAACCTGCGGTGCCAGCGCGATGAAAGCAAGCCAGTCGATTTTCGTGCCGGTGCGCGGCCTGAAATACCACGTGCGCAGTTGGGGTCGCGAAGACGCGCCGAAGCTGTTTCTTCTGCACGGCTGGATGGATTGCTCGGCCTCGTTCCAGTTCACCATCGATGCCCTCAAGAATGACTGGCATGTGCTGGCGCCAGACTGGCGCGGCTACGGCCTCACACAATGGGCCGGCACCGATACCTACTGGTTTCCGGAGTTCATCGCCGACCTGGAACACCTGCTCGATCACTTCCAGCCCGATACGCCGGTGAACCTGGTGGCGCACAGTTTCGGCGCCGCCGTCGCCTGCGTGTACGCCGGCGTGCGCCCGCAACGCATTGCGCGGTTGTTCAACATCGACGGCTTTGGTGCACGCGATTTTCAGCCGGAAGGTGCGCCGGCACGATGGGCCCATTTGCTGAAGCTGGCGCGCGAAGGAAAGCGGTTCGGCCATTACGCCTCATTCGCCGCGCTGGAACAGCGGCTGCACCGGCAGTTCCCCAAGGTGCCCGCGCAACGCATCGCCTGGCTGGCACGCCACCTGGCACGCGAAGACGCCAACGGTGGCATTGCCATGCTCAGCGACCCTTCACATGCCTCCAACTACGGTCCGCATTTCAGCAATCGCCTGGATGATTCCATGGCCTGCTGGCGCGCCATCACCGCGCCGGTGCTGTGGCTGGTCGCAAGCGATGGATCTCCAGTCAGGCGCACCGCTGACCTGAGCGACGGCCGGCTGCAGGCGCGCCTTGCCTGCTACCGCACCCGCAAGGAGATCTGGCTGGACGATACCGGACACATGGTGCATCTTGAGCGCCCGGAAGAACTGGCACGCCTGATCGAGGAATTCTTCCCTGCCGGCCTTCAAGACGCAGGCTCGGCCGCGTGAACGCGAGCACCTCGCTGTTCGCGGACATTCGCGGCCTGCGCTATCACATACGCAGCTGGGGCCGGCCCGGCGCACCCATCCTGTTCCTGATTCATGGCTGGATGGACTCCTCCGCCTCGTTCCAGTTTCTGGTCGATGAAATGCGTGGCGACTGGCATGTGCTTGCGCCGGACTGGCGCGGCTATGGCGAAACCGAGTGGAGCGGCAACGACACTTACTGGTATGGCGATTTCCTCGGCGACCTCGACCGCCTGCTGCACCACTTTCAGCCGGAGGGCCAGGTCAATCTCGTGGCACACAGCTTCGGCGCCAACGTGGCCTGCGTGTATGCCGGTCTGCAACCGGCGCGCATCGCCCGCCTTGTCAATATCGATGCCTATGGCGCCAAGCCCGGCTCGGCTGAAGACATGCTGAAACGCTACAAACGCTGGATGCGGCGCCTCGACAAGCCGCTGGCCGCACCGACCTACGCATCGCACGCAGAACTGGAGGCGCGGCTGCAGCGCGCCAATCCACGCGTCACTGCGGAGCGCATCAGCTTCATCGCGAAAAACTGGAGCGTGCCCGATACTGACAATGCAGCAGAGGGCGGTATCAAGTTGAGGCACGACCCGGCGCATACGCTGAATGACGGTATGGACGCCAGCAACCGGTTGGAGGAAGCGATGGCTGCCTGGCACGCCATCACCGCGCCGACGCTGATCCTGCTGGCCCGCCAGGGCGGCGCCATCCTGCGCGCCAAAGACCTCACGCCCGGTGCGACGGGCGCTGACCGCTTCGCCTGTTTTCAGAACAGCCGGCAGATCTGGTTCGAAGATACCGGGCACATGATGCATCTGGAGCGCCCGGCGGAACTGGCGCCCATCATCGAAGACTTCATCCAGAACGGCCTCGCCAAAGGCTGATCCACCCACGGCGCTGCCGCCGGGAAACCGCTTTCCGCAAGTCCTCCATCGCGCATGGACTCGGCGCCATGCGCCGCCTTTATGCGTATATCTGAACGGATAAAAGCCGAAATTCTGTTTCGATACGGTGCTATTGCAGACGCAGTTTCAAGCGCGTAAGGTTGCGCAAAATAACAAGCGGAACCCAAAGCAGTTCCGCTGTGCGTTACACCTGCAGCACCCTTGAACAAGCGGCATCAAAACGCTGAATGGAGGAAACCGTGCGCGACTTCAAGCAATACATTCTGGCCGGCCTGTCAGCAGCACTGTTGTCATCAACCGCGGCGCTGGGACAGAATCCCGCCGCCACCTGGCCCAACCGGCCGGTCACCATGATCATTCCGCTCACCAGCGGTGGTCCCGGGGACCGCGAGTTCCGTCCGTACCAGGAAAAGCTGTATGCCAGCCTGGGACAGACATTCCTGCTCGATTTCAAGCCCGGCGGCAACACCGTGATCGGCAATCAATACGTCGTCAAGGCCAGGCCGGATGGATATACCTATCTGCTGTCGGCATCGGGTCTCGCCATCCTGCCCGCCTTCACGCCCGACCTGCCCTATGACACGGTGAAGGACTTTGCACCCGTCTCGATCATCACCAAGCGGGCCATGTTCCTGATGGTGCGCGGCGACTTCCCGGCCAACACCTACCAGGAGTACATCGCCTACGCCCGGGCCAACCCCGGCAAAATCAACTGGGGTACGGCGGCCAAGGGCGGCGTCACCCATCTGGTCGGCGCCTGGCTGCACCAGTTGACCAACACCGATGTGACCTTCATTCACTACAAGGGCTCGGCACCGTACGTGATCGACCTGATTGCCGGCCGCATTGACGTTGCGCCGATTTCGCTGGGCACCGGCGCACCGCAGATCAAGGCCGGCAAGTTCAAAGCGCTGGCGCTGCTGTCGGGCAACCGGATTCCGGTGCTCCCGGATGTGAGAACGATCGCGGAATTGGGTTTCCCCGACTACGAATACCCCAGCTGGCTCGGCGTGCTTGCGCCGGCCGCAACACCGCCGGCCATTGTCAACAAAATCAGTCAGGAGCTGGCCAAGGCGGTCAAGGCACCTGACCTGGCTGCAGCGCTGGAACGGGATGCCATCACCGCCATCGGCAGCACACCGGAGGACTTCAGAAAAGTCCTCGTCAAGGAAGTGGCGCAGTGGAAAAAACTCAAGGACGACCTCAAGATCGAAGCCGGGGAATAGAGCCACGCCGGCTTTCCGATAAAAAAGGCCGCTTCATGCGGCCTTTTTTATTCATCAGGGATTGGGCCGCGCCGCCCACAGCGCCCTGACAGTCGCCGCCAGTGTCATCGGATCGAACGGCTTGGCAATCACGTCCAATGCCCCCAGGGCGCGCAGCTTGGCGATCTCTCCCTCCTGTACCTTTGCCGTCAGGAAAATCACGGGAATGGCCGCCGTGTCGGCGCGCTGACGCAGTGCCTGCAGCACTTCGGGGCCATTCATGCCCGGCATCATGACATCGAGCAGCACCAGTTGCGGTGCGAACCCCGCGACCATCTCCAGCGCCTGCGCGCCGGACTCGCAAGCCAGAATTTTCAGCCCCCCCACCATTTCCAGGGCCATGCCGGCCACGGTGCGAATGTCGCTGTCGTCTTCCACCAGCATGACTTTTTCCAACGCTTGCGTCATGACTCATCCGCCATTTTGTCACCACCCCCATCACCATTGCCTTGTCCGGCAACGGCCTTGAGGGCGGGTAATTCGAAAAAGAATACGCTGCCGCCGCCATCGCGCTCGACGAAACCGATGTGGCCGTCCATGCGTCCGATGATGGCGCGGCAGATGCTCAGGCCCAGGCCGGTCCCGCCTTTGCGCCGCGCATCGCTGGAGTCCAGCTGAGCAAAGCGCTCGAACAGTCGTCCCTGCATCTCCTTCGGAACACCTGCACCGCGGTCAGCCACGCTCACCCTGACACGCTGACCGGACTCCTCGACGGTCACTTCAACCACGCCGCCCTTGTTGGAGAACTTGCAGGCGTTCGACAGCAGATTCGTCACCACCTGCACCAGGCGGTCGGTGTCCGCCATGACGCGTGCTTCCGGCGCGCCGGTTTGCAGGGTCACCGTGACGCCATGCGTGGCGGCATAGCTTTCGTTCTCCCGCACCGAGCGTTCGATCAGCGCGACAAGATCCAGTGCGCGCATCGACAGCTCCATCTTCCCCGACAGCATTTTCTCGCTGTCCAGGATGTCGTTGACCAGGCGCACCAGGCGCTCGCAGTTCTGCATCGCGATGGTCACCAGCTCCTTTGCCTTGTCCGGCAACACACCGGTGACACCAGCCGCGACCAGACCAAGCGAACCACGTATGGAGGTCAGCGGCGTGCGCAGCTCATGACTGACCGTGGTGACGAATTCGCTCTTCAGGCGATCCACTTCCTTGAGCGCAGTGATGTTCGTGGCGAGGACGTAGTAACCGATGACGGCACGACGCTCGTCGCGACGCGGCACCAGTTGCACGGACAGATGCATCTCCGAACCACGGACATTGCCCAGGTCGATTTCAAAATCCACGGCCTGACCGGCGAGGGCCATCTCAATATGGGGGACGGCCTTTGCGTAGATCGCCCCGCCCATGAGGCTGCGCAGCGTACGCTCACGCAATTCGCTCACGCTGCGCTCGAACCAGCGTTCGAAGGCGCGATTGTGGAACTGCAGCCTGTCATTGCGATCGACATAGGCAATCAGTGCCGGCACCGCATCCGTGATGAGGCGCAGCTGAGCCTCGCTGGCCTTCAGGGCCTGTTCGGCCGCCTGGCGTCCGACATGGTGCCGGTGGATGATCACCATTGTCCACACCAGCAGGCTCATGGCAAAGGCAATGCCCCACAACACCAGGAAGGACGTGGTCTCGGCATTGAAGGCTGTTTCGGCCCGTCTCGAGCCCAGGCCGCGCAACTCGTGCTCGCGAAACTGGTCAGCAAGGATCTGGATACGCAGGTTTATCTCCTCGCCGCGCGCGCTGCGCACAACGTCGGTTGCCGCAGCAATGCCGCGCTCCCGGCGCATCTTCACCAATTCGTCGAGGCGCAGCAGCCGTTCGGTGACCGTGCGCTGCAACTGATTGAGTCGGCGCTGCTGCGTGGCGTCGCCATCCGAGGCATCCAGTCCGGCTGCACTGAAATTCACCAGGCTGCGTACCGCCTTGTAGCGCGACAGGTCGTCCGCATCACCGGTGATCACGTACTTGCGTGCCGAGGATTCAGTGCGCCGCAACGCCCCGATCACATTGTCGAGGCTGCCAATCTCGGCAAGCGAGGCGCTTTCGTAACCGCTGGCCTCGACCAGTGACTCCACGCTGCGCGAGGCAATCGATCCCACCGCCACCAGGATGGCCAGGCCCAGCCCCAGGATGAAATTGATCTTGACGCCAAACGACAGGCGCAGCCATCCCGGTGTTTTTGATTTTTGCGAGTCCACGTTCGCTATCAACCGACAGTGCTTTGCCGCAAAGCGTCGAGCAAATGCCCGAAGGCCTCACGGTCAGTTGCCTGCGGCATGGCGCCGCCCGCACAGAACGGCTCGAAAAAATTCTCTGCCGCCCGAGCCGCATCGCCAACTGCGGGCATTCCGAAAGTCTTGGCCGAACCGGCAATGGTATGCAGAGCACGCAGCAGCTCCCCGCCTGCCTCGATATCAGCTGCACCCGAGCGCAGTACCTGCCACAGCGCATCAATGCGTTCCAGCTTTGCCGGCAGTCCGCGGCGATGGTTTGCACTGAACACCAGCATCTGCCGCTTGAGTTCGTCCGCGTCCATGTCTGTCAGTCCGGATTCGCCATCAGGCTTCAGACAGACCTAGCACGGACCGGACCGCCTTCATCAGCACGTCGATCTCGAAGGGCTTGGTGATATAGCCGTCAGCCCCGCCGGCGAGCCCCCTCAGCACAGACTCACGCGTGGATTTGGCAGTCAGCATGACGACAGGAACCGCTGATAGCGCCGGATGCCGCCGGATGGCAGCCAGAATGTCGAAACCATCCGCGTCCGGCAGCATGACATCCAGCAACACCAGTTGTGGCAGAGGTGCGCCGCGCAGTGCGGCGACGATCTCGGCCCGGTTGGTGGCAACGCGCGCTTCGAAACCCTCCAGGTGGAGATAGGTCTTGAGCAGCTTGCCCAGATGCTCTTCGTCCTCGACAATGATCACCGACAGCTTTTCTCCGGCCGCAAGCGTGCGTTTTTTGGTGGCACTGCGAGCAATGCGCACGAAATAGCCCTGTTTCTGCAGAGAGGTGGTGCCCGAGGAGGCTTCGCTGCCGGCCTCGGCCATGGCTGCCGCCGAAGGCTCTGCCTTGACGCTGAAAAAGCGCGTGAAATCCAACGAGTCGTCTGCCTGCTTGACACCGCGCACCACCAGTCCGCGTGCCATCAGATCTCGAAATATGCGTTCCACCGCATCGGGCTTTACCGCGCGCAGGCGGCGGGTGATCGCCTCGACCGTTGACTGGCCATCGACCAGGATCAGCAACTCAAGTTGCTCGGCGGCAAGCGGCGTGTCCGACGACTGCAGCTGCAGCGTGCCCGCCGGCGTGATGACAAAAATGTCTTCCTGCCGGATGTCCATCTTGTTGTCGTTCATTTCCTGTCTCCGAACCGTGTACACGCCTGCCGCACATCGGTTCCAAGCATAAGCGATTTTTCGACCGGCCCGCGCGCTGGCCTGATCAGAGTCAGGCCTTGCCTTGCTTCAGGTTCAGATTGAAAAACGCCAGCATTTCACCCCAGCCTGCCTTTGCGGCCCGATCGCGATAGCGGTCGGCGGCAAGGAAGTTGCAGAAAGCATGCCCGGTGTCCTGATAGGTGTGGAATTCATGCCATTTGCCCAGTCGGGTCAGTTCGGCATCGATTTTTTTCACATCATCCGGTGAAGGATTCGTATCCTCCACGCCAAACAGGCCCAGCACCGGGCAGCCGATGTGCTTCGACCGTTCAAACGGCGTGGGTCCCTGGTTCTCGCCCCACGATTTCATCGTATTGCCACCATAGAACACCACCGAGGCCTTGAACTCGGGATTCGCTGACGCCATCAGGTAGGCGACGCGGCCGCCCATGCAAAAACCGGTGACCCCGGCGCGCGAAATCGTTGCCACCGACTTGGCATGCGCCAGCGCGGCGTTCATGTCGGCGATGACTTCATTGTCCTTCAGCAGCGTGACGCGGGAAATTTTCGGATCGACCTCTTTCGGCTGGCGATGGTATAGCGCAGGCGCCACTGCCACATAACCTTCGCGATGCAGGCGCTGTACCACGTCCTGAATCGTGTTGTCGTGGCCGGGGCCGTGCTGCGCGACCACCACACAGGGCAAGGGGCCCGGCAGGTCGGGCACCGCCGTGTATACGCCCATCGTATTTCCATCCACCTGCACCTTGTCCCAACGTATGCTCATCATCTCTCCTTGAGGTTTTTACCCGATTCAAACTTGTCATTCCGAGGGCAAAACCCGAGGAATCTGCTTCTGTTTTTTTATTGACGTTGCTTCAACTCACGCCACTGATGCCATCCATGACGATGACGCGCTCACGCAGCAATCGATCCACCTCTCCACCCAGGCCGATTTCGGCCAGGATCGAAGCCGCATCCGACCCGGGCTTGGGCGCAGGCCGCCCCACCACAATAGGCGTAGCGGACAGGCGCGGCGCCGGCCCGGTCGTCGTCACTGGTCCGATTTCATCATGCTCGCGCGTCAGTGACAGCCCACGGCTGATAACCAGCGGATCATCCATCAGCGCATTCGTGTCGAGCAGGATGCGATAGGCGCCGATATCGGCCTTCTGCAACGACGCGACCAGCGCATCGACACCCAGCCCGCGGATGCGCTCCTCCAGCGCCTTTTCCAGCGCCGCACCGCTGTTTGCGGCGAGGTCCTTCTGTTCGGCGCAGCGCGCAAGCTCACCTTCCTTCGCCGCCAGGAACAGCCAGCCGCCCTGCGCCTCGTAGGCCCGATACAGGGGCCCCGTGCCCAGCGCCTCCTGGCCCGAAGGCTCATCCCATTTCTTGCCGGGGTAATCCTGCAGCATGGCCGACTGCAGCAGGGTCGCGGTGTAGGCCAGCGCGCTGTCCACATGCTGTCCCTTGCCGCTCTTGTTCCGGTGCACCAGTGCCAGCGCCACCGCATAGGCGCCGAGCAGGCCGGTGCCGTAATCGTTCACCGGATAGGGCGCCAGCGCCGGCCTGTCGCCGCCGCCATAGCGCAGTTGCATGCCGGAGATGGCTTGCGCGATCTGCTCATGGCCGGGACGCATGGCATAGGGTCCGATCTGGCCGAAGGTGTTCAGCGAGCAGTACACGATGCCGGGCCGGCGCGCCTTGATCGCTTCGTAGCCGATGCCCAATGTGTCCGCCACGCCCTTTCTCATGTTCTGCAGAATCACATCGGCCTGGTCCACCAACTGCCAGAAAATCTTTTTGCCTTCATCCGTCTTCAAATCGAGCAGGATGCTGCGCTTGGCGCGATTGATGTCATTGTGCGACTGCACCGGGTTGCGGTGCGGGCTATCGATCTTGATCACGTCGGCACCGAACTCGGCCAGCGTACGGCCGCAGGTCGGGCCGGCGAGGATGATGCACAGGTCGAGTACCTTGATGCCCTCGAGTGCGCCGCGCAGTTCCGTGCGTTTCACACCGGAGACCGGCTTGCGTGATTCCAGTTCCTTGAGGATTTCGTGGCGATGTGCGTCAAGCCGCGGCCGTGGCGAACGCACCGCCCCCGGTGTCTCGGACAGGCGCGGCGTGATGCCGGGCCCGCGAAAACGCCCCAGCTCCGGATCATCAAAGTCATCAACGATTTTCGATGCCAGCGCCTGCGGATGCTTGAGCCATTCCGCGCTGGTATTGCAACGCCCGCCCTCGGTGCCGACGCCTTCGCAGAACGCCTCCCAGTCCATGGCGGAGCGCGCGGTGAACACTTCATCAAAGCGCTCACCGAGTTCCTTCGCGCTGGCACCCGCATTACGGGGCTCGGCCAGTCCAATCTCCTTGATGAAAGCCTCGAAGCGCTTGTTGCCGTGCACGTACATGAACCAGCGGCCGTCCTTGGTCGGGAGCTGACGCGACCAGTTGAACGGCACCGCCGGCACCTTGGCCTTGTGATAACGCAGGCCGCGGCTGCCGATGGCAGTGAAGGTGGCATCGAACAGCGGAATCTCGATGCGCTGGCCGGTACCGGAACGCGCGCGTGCATGCAGTGCGGCGGTAATGCTCACCGGCGCAAGAAAGGCACCATAGGATGATGAAAACGGAATTGCCGAATACACCGGCCGTGTCGCCGGCGCATGCACACGCGGCGTGCCGGGCTTCTGGCTGAAAGCGCAGGTCGCCGCCGCCAGCACGCCCTCCCAGGCCTTGAGGCCGGCGCGCGGGTCGTCCGAGCCGAAGCCGGGCAGCGAGCAATAGACCAGACGCGGATTCGCCGCACTCATGGCTGCGTAACCCAGCCCCAGGCGATCCATCACGCCGGGGCGGAAATTCTCGATGACCACGTCGGCGGTAGCGACCAGTTTTTTCGCAATCGCCAGGTCGCTGGCAACTTTCAGGTCGAGCACAATGCTGCGCTTGCCGCGGTTCCAGGTGGCATTGGCTGGCGTGTTCCAGCGCGGCCCGCCGGGCGGATCAACGCGAATGACATCCGCGCCCTGGTCCGCCAGAAACATCGCCGCCATGGGGCCGGCAATGTACTGGCCGAAATCAATCACACGTATTCCGTCGAGCGCGAAAGCACCTGCCATGAATGTTCTCCTTTTCCCATAC
>CAMCYY010000021.1 GCA_945885335.1 Bordetella parapertussis | reverse complement strand
GATATGCCAAAATTCTCTGGTACCCCGCCAATCAGGAATCCGGGCTGCTTGCCGCCGGCCTCAAGTAGCCAGGCCAGCAGAGAGGCGGTTGTAGTCTTTCCATGAGTCCCCGCGACTGCGAGCACCCACTTACCGCTCAAGATATATTGCGACAGCCACTGCGGGCCAGACACATAGTCATCGCCACGATCGAGTATGGCCTCCATGAGCGGATTGCCGCGGGTAATCACATTGCCGATGACCCACAAGTCCGGCGCCAGCTTCAATTGCTCCTCGCCATAGCCCTGGATGAGCTCGATGCCAGCCTGCTCGAGCTGGGTACTCATGGGTGGGTAGACATTGGCATCGCATCCGGTGACACGATGGCCTGCCCCACGGGCGATGACCGCCAGCCCGCCCATGAAAGTGCCGCAAATGCCGAGAATATGAATGTGCATGAGATCGTTCGTTATCCTGCCGCGAACGCGCGGGGAAGGCGCTAGAATTCTAGCAGTTGCGCCACGAACTTCTCCCGATTTCCGTTTTATCAGCAACACCACACCATTGAGCAACGTCAGGCGCAGACGGCGAACCCACCGACCAGTGGATACGCCGACAGGAATCCGCAATATGCCCAAAGACAACCGAATCAAGCAGCAGCACATGCGTTCGCGCATTGCAGCCGCTGCGGCCCGCATCATGGCCGAAGACGGCATCGAGGATTTCGCCCTGGCAAAACGCAAGGCGGCACGCCAGCTGGGTGCGGATGCCACCCACGCGCTGCCGGACAATGCGGAAGTGGAGGAAGCGCTCCGCATCCATCAATCGTTGTATCAGGAGACCGAACAGCGCGAGCGCATCAGGCACCTGCGTCAAATTGCGCTATCCGCAATGGATACCCTGTCGGCATGGCGGCCACATTTGTGCGGATCCGTCTTGAAGGGCACAGCCGGCCGTTACAGCGCCATCGATCTGCAACTCTTTACAGACGATGGAAAATCCATCGAACTGTATTTCTTGAATCGCGATATCCGCTACGAGGTGTCCGAGCAGCAGCGGCAGGTGGGTGACCAACTGCGCATCGTGACTGTGCTGAAAATGGATTGGGACGGTGCCCCACTGAGCCTGGCAATCCATCCCGCCAACGATGAGCGCATTGCAATGAAGGCCGCCGGAACAGGCCGGCCGCTGGAGCGGGCCGGCATCGCGAAGGTACGGGAACTGCTGGAAGTCGATAGTGAAGACGTCACGACTTTGCTGCAGACAATGACCGGACAGATCAATGACCGGTCGCCGCATGGCTGACTCCCGACGCACAGCACTGGCGGCCATTGCCGCAATTGCAGCCGGCGCGGCTGGCGTTGCAGCCCATCGGCTGTTCCGCTCCGATCCTGCAGTCCCCGATGTCCGCCCAAAAAATCTGCGCCAGCTTTCCTTGCCCGATCTGGCGGGCAAGCCGCAAAGCCTGACGCAGTGGAGTGACAGGGTGCTGCTTGTCAATTTCTGGGCGACCTGGTGCGAGCCCTGCCGGGAAGAAGTCCCGGCATTAGTCAAAATGCAGTCAGCTTTTGGAGGAAAAGGTCTTCAAATAGTCGGCATCTCCGTCGATTCAGTCGATAAAGTTGTCGATTTTTCATTAAAATTCAAAATAAACTATCCTTTGTTAATCGCCGGATATGAGGTCATCGAGCTGTTGCGGGAGCTTGGAAACAAGGTGGGGAGCCTGCCCTACACGGTGATCCTGGGTCGCAATGGCGGTGTCATCACCTCGCATTTGGGAGGATTGACGGAGGCTGAACTGGAAAAATTGCTGCTCAAAGCCCTTGGATAGGGGTAGTTTCGCCCAACATCCTGAAAAATTGGACAACTTGACGTCATTTGCGGCAAACTTGCGGCCATGACGAAGCCTAAGGACACCCGGGCGCATCCGCAAAAAGCGGGTAAAAAGCAGCCATCCATACTTGTTCTCCACGGACCCAACCTGAATTTGCTGGGAACGCGCGAACCCGAGATTTATGGAAGCGAAAGCCTGAAGGACATCGATCGCAGGCTGTCCCTGGCTGGTGAGATTCTCGGCGTCCCGGTCGAATGCTTCCAAAGCAATCATGAAGGTGAGCTCATCGAGCGGATTCATGCCGCGAAAGTACAGCGATCTTCGTTCATCATCATCAATCCTGCGGGACTGACTCACACCAGCGTTGCGCTTCGTGATGCCCTGGTTGCCGTCAAGATTCCTTTTATCGAGGTGCATCTCTCCAATATTCACAGCCGTGAGGCATTCCGCCACCACTCCTATTTTTCGGATGTGGCAACAGGCACCATCTCTGGCTTGGGCAGCATGGGCTACGACCTTGCCCTGCAGTTCGCCCTTCAACCAAGACCTTAAGCCGGGGCGACAGCCCGGCGTACAACCGGGCTGCATTCAATCCCGGCAGAGGAGGCAAAACATGGATTTACGCAAGCTGAAGAAGTTGATCGACCTGGTCGAGGAGTCTGGCATCGCCGAACTCGAAGTGACCGAGGGCGAAGAAAAAGTCCGCATCGTCAAGATCGGGCGGCCAGCCGTCGAGACCTCCGTGGCAATCCCCGCGGCACCTGCCGCCATGACCGCCCCGGCAGCGCCACCTCCGCCTCTGGTACCGGCCGCACCAGCCGAACCTGAGGGCCATGTGGTGAAATCGCCCATGGTCGGGACGTTCTACCGGTCGGCCTCTCCCAGCGCCAAACCCTTTGTGGAAGTCGGCGATACGGTCAAGAAAGGCCAGCCGATATGCATCATCGAGGCCATGAAACTCATGAACGAAATCGAATCTGACGCCGACGGCGTCGTCAAAGCCGTCCTCGTCGACAATGGCCAGCCGGTGGAATATGGCGAGCCCCTGATCGTGATTGGCTAGGGCAGAGGGCTCACGCCGCCCCTTGCCACCCCATCCCTCATTCCAGACACCTGCGAGATGTTCGAAAAAATCCTGATTGCCAATCGCGGAGAAATCGCCCTGCGCATCCAGCGCGCTTGCCGCGATCTCGGCATCAAAACCGTTGTCGTCCACTCCGAGGCTGACAGCGAAGCCAAGTATGTGAAACTCGCCGACGAATCGGTCTGCATAGGCCCTGCGGCTTCGTCCGCCAGTTACCTGAACGTGCCTGCCATCATCAGCGCGGCAGAGGTGACCGACGCCGAAGCCATTCATCCCGGCTATGGCTTCCTGTCCGAGAACGCCGATTTTGCCGAGCGCGTGGAAAAAAGCGGCTTCGTGTTCATCGGCCCCCGTCCTGAAACCATTCGGATGATGGGCGACAAGGTGACTGCCAAACAAACCATGATCAAGGCCGGCGTTCCATGTGTGCCAGGGTCGGAAGGGGCCCTCCCCGAAGATCCGGCGGAACTGGTCAAGCTCGCGCGCAAGATCGGCTATCCGGTGATCGTCAAGGCATCGGGCGGCGGTGGCGGTCGCGGCATGCGGGTTGTGCACACCGAAGCCGCCCTGAAAAATGCCGTGGCGCTGACTCGCGCCGAAGCCCAGGCCGCGTTCGGCAATCCGACGCTGTACATGGAAAAATATCTTGAGAACCCGCGCCACATCGAGGTGCAGGTTCTCGCCGATGAGCACAAGAATGTGATTTACCTGGGCGAGCGCGATTGCTCCATGCAGCGCCGCCACCAGAAAATCATCGAGGAGGCTCCAGCACCCGACATCACCCCGCGCCTGCGCGCGCGCATCGGCGACCGCTGTGTCGATGCCTGCAAACGCATCGGCTATCGCGGCGCCGGCACCTTCGAGTTTCTGTATGAGAATGGCGAGTTCTATTTCATTGAAATGAACACCCGCATCCAGGTGGAGCATCCGGTTACGGAAATGATTACCGGTGTGGACATCGTGCAGGAACAGATTCGTGTTGCCGCTGGCGAAAAACTTGCGTTCCGCCAGCGTGACATTGAATTCCGCGGCCACGCCATCGAATGCCGCATCAACGCCGAACATCCTTTTACGTTTGTGCCCTCCCCGGGCAAGATCACCTCATACCATCCGCCTGGCGGCCCCGGCATTCGCGTCGACTCCCACGTCTATCACGGCTATACGGTGCCACCCAACTATGACTCCATGGTGGGCAAGATCATTGCGTACGGAAAAGACCGGGATCAGGCCATCCGGCGCATGCGCATTGCGCTGTCGGAGATGGTGGTAGGAGGCATACTCACAAACATTCCGCTGCATCAGGAATTGCTGGTCGACAATCACGTCATCAAGGGCGGGGTAAGCATCCACTACGTCGAGAAGAAACTCAGCCAGCAGAAAAAAGCCGAGTCGGCCGTCTAGTTCATGGCGCTGGTCAGCCTCGTCCTCGAACTGGACTCAAAAGACGCGGATCGCCTGTCGGATGCGCTACTGGAAGCAGGCGCATTATCGGTAAGCGCGGAAGATCCCTTCGCCGGAACGCCGGCAGAAGTTCCGATCTATGACGAGCCTGGATGCAATGATGGCGGGCAACCGGAGCAATGGCCCCGACTAAGGCTGCGTGTCTTGATTGATGATGGCGGTAACGCACAAGGCATGGCACCTGAAATCATGCTGGCTGCCGCAGCATCTGCGGCAGGCCTGACCACATTGCCCAGGTACTTGCTTGAACCCGTGGATGACGACGACTGGGTTCGCAAAACACAGGCGCAATTCCAGCCCATACACATCTGCGGGCGCCTGTGGATCGTGCCCTCATGGCATGAAGCGCCCGATCCTTCGGCCATCAATATCGCACTCGACCCCGGCATCGCCTTCGGCACCGGCAGCCATCCCACCACGAAGTTGTGCCTGCGCTGGCTGGAGAGCCGGGTACGCGGCGGCGAGACTGTCCTCGATTACGGCTGCGGCTCGGGTATATTGGCCATTGCCGCAGCGAAGATGGGCGCCAGCCGCATTGTCGGCGTGGACATCGACCCTGCCGCAGTCGAATCTGCACGGGACAATGCCTTTCGTAACAATGTGACAGCCAAGTTTATCGACGCGGGCAGCACGCTTGAAATGAAAGCCGATCTGGTCGTGGCCAATATTCTTGCCAATCCCCTGAAAATGCTTGCCCCCTTGCTTGCCAGCCACGTGCGTACAGGTGGCCGCATCGCGCTTGCAGGCGTGTTGAGCGCACAGGCGGCGGAGGTCGAGGGCATTTATTCGCCATGGTTTGAATTTGAACCTGGCGTCGAAGAAGAAGGCTGGGTATGCCTTTCCGGGCAGCGCAAGCCGGGGCAATGATGGGCGGAGCAGGGGATTCCATGACTGATCGTGGGATGCGTTGATGCAGGACGCCCTCATTACCCGCTGCCCGTCATGCGCAACTGCATTCCGGGCAAGCGGAACACAAATCACCGCACGCGATGGCCAAGTGCGCTGTGGACGTTGCGCGACGGTATTCGATGCCAAAGCACATCAGGTTTCCGCAGAGCCTCCGACTGTGGGAGAAACATCTGCCGAATCGTTCGAACTGCCCTCGGCCATGCCTTCAGAGGAAAAGGTATCGGAAAGCCCGACCAGCGCTGAAGATGAATCGCTGGTCCTGACCCCAGGGCCTTCAGGCAATCTGCCAGAACCGGCAGATACCGCATCGGAAGCGGCGAACTCCGCAGCCGAGGCGCTTGCTGACGCCAATCTGGAACTGGATTTTGGAAAAAAGAGGCCTGCCGGTGCCGCGACGATATCCCCCTGGATAGGCTGGCCTGGGCTAGCCATGCTGGCGATCCTGCTGACGACCCAGGTTGCCTACCACCTGCGGGGCGACATCGCGCTTCTCCTGCCGGAAACCAAACCCCATCTCGCAGAATTGTGTGTAGTGCTTGGCTGCGACCTACCGCTGCCGCGCAAGCCGGAGATGATGAGCATTGAATCATCCGACCTGCAGGCCCACAGCACCAATCCCGGGGTCATGGTGCTCTCCGCCACGTTGCGCAATCGCGCACCATTCGCCCAGATGCCACCGGCACTGGAGCTGACCCTGACAGATTTGCAGGATCAGCCGGTAGCGCGGCGTGTGCTCAATGCGGCGGACTATGCGCCGCGTGGTACCACGGCTGGGAACACGGCAGACCCGCTTTTCCCCGCCAACACCGAGGTGCCGGTCAAGGTCTACTTCGAGGCCTCATCGGTCAAGGCAACCGGGTACCGTTTGTATCTGTTTTACCCCTGAGCATTGCTCCGGACATTTACGCTATTCTTCGCAACCCGAACAGCGCAGCCCAACAGGAGAAAATACATGGCCAACGTCACCCTCGGCGGCAACCCGATCACGGTAGCAGGCGACTTCCCGCAAAAAGGGCAGTCGGCACCCGACTTCAAGCTGGTTGGAAAGGATCTGAAGGATGTTTCGCTGACGGATTTTGCCGGCAAGCGCAAGGTGCTGAACATCGTGCCGAGCCTGGATACCGCCATCTGCGCAACCTCGGCCCGCAAGTTCAATGAAAAGGCGGCCGGCTTGGGCAATACCGTGGTTATCACCATCTCGGCCGACCTGCCCTTTGCCATGGGCCGGTTCTGCACCACGGAGGGCATCGAAAACGTTGTGCCGCTCTCGATCATGCGCGGTCGCGAGTTCCTGAAAAGCTACGGCGTGGAAATCACGGACGGTCCGCTGGCCGGAGTGGCTGCACGGGCAGTTGTGGTGCTGGACGAGAGCAACAAAGTGCTGCACGCTCAGCTCGTGCCGGAAATCAAGACCGAACCCGACTACGACGCCGCGCTGGCTGCGCTGAAATAGTCGACCAAATCCAATAGCTGTCTGAGGGCACACCCCTCAGAGGCACAACACCATTCCCTTTTTTATTTTCCCGAAATCAATGTCCATTCTCATCTGCGGTTCCATTGCCTACGACAACATCATGGTCTTTCAGGGCCGCTTCAAGGAGCACATCCTTCCTGAACAGATTCATATTCTCAACGTCGCTTTTCTGGTTCCGCAGCTGCGCCGCGAATTCGGCGGCTGTGCCGGCAACATCGGCTACAACCTGAAAATGCTGGGCGGAGAACCGCTCATCATGGCCACGGTCGGCTCGGATGCTGCGCCCTATGTTTCCCGGCTGGATACACTTGGCATCACGCGAGAATGTGTGCGTGAAGTCCCCGAAGAACTTACAGCGCAGGCGTTCATCACCACCGACCTTGACGACAACCAGATCACCGCCTTCCACCCGGGCGCGATGAACCACTCGCATCTCAACCACGTCACATCCGGGATAGGCGCAAAACTGGGCATCGTTGCGCCCGACGGCCGCGACGGCATGCTGCAGCATGCAAGGGAGCTGGCCGAGCTGAAAATCCCGTTTATTTTCGATCCCGGCCAGGGATTGCCGATGTTTGCGGGTGAGGAACTGCTGGATTTCATCACCAAGGCCACATATGTCGCGGTCAATGACTATGAGGGCAAGCTGCTCGAGGAACGCACCGGCCGCTCGCTGGTTGAACTCTCTGGCCTCGTCAAAGCTCTAATCGTCACCAGAGGGGCTTCCGGGTCGACCATACACACCGGGGGTCAACAGATTGATATTCCGTGCGTTACTGCAAGCGAGGTGGTTGACCCCACCGGCTGTGGCGACGCCTACCGCGCCGGATTGCTGTACGGCATAGCGACAGGGCGTGACTGGCGCACCACAGGCCAGCTGGCGTCGCTGATGGGATCGCTGAAGATCAGCTCACGCGGCGGCCAGAACCATGTGGCAGACCGCGCGGCAATCGCGGTTGCATACCGAAAACATTTTGGAACCGAACTCTGACAGGAACGATCATGACCAGAAAACCGTTCTTCCTTCTCCCTGCCGCAGCGATCATCGGCGCCACCCTCGTTTCCGGCTGTGCGACGCAAAGCAGTTCCGGCAGCGTGTATTCATCACAACAGGCCCGGCAGGAGCAAACCGTGCGCATGGGCGTCGTCGAATCGGTCCGGGAAGTCACAATAGAAGGCTCGAAGGGTCCTGTGGGCACGATCGCAGGTGGTGCCATCGGTGGCATCGCCGGCGCCAACATTGGTGGCGGCCGCGGCTCCACCGTGGGTTCGATACTGGGTGCTGTGGCAGGTGGCGTAGCTGGACAGGCCATTGAGCGTAACGTAACCCAGAAGAAGGGCGTTGAAATCACGGTACGGCTGGAAAATGGCGAGTTGCGGGCCATCGTCCAGGAAGCCGACGAAACATTTCGCTCCGGTGAACGCGTGCGCCTGGTGTCCGGCGCTGGCATCACCCGTGTTACGCATTGAGTGGACTGACGCGCAGACATCCTGATTGACACCTTGTCTGCGCAAACACCGGGTTTGACAGACGCCTTCAGAGGCGCGTCCCTCAACTTTCCGGTCAGTCCCGCTTGACGCACCACCTCCAATCCTCCCGCAGCAGCCCTTTCCTGACACGCTGTGCGCGCGTCGCGCATCTTGCATGGCATCTGATGGATGGCCTGGCAACAGCCCGTCTGCGTTATCCCTTCATGTCCGCTGAACAGCAGCGCAGCGCCATGCGCAGATGGTCAGGAAAATTGCTGTCCATCCTTTCTGTAGTCGTACCTGCTGAAGACAGGCATCACCCAATGCCGCCCCGCTGCGTCATTGTCAGCAATCATGTTTCCTGGATGGACATTTTCGTGCTGGCGGCAAACTACCCCGCGGTTTTTGTCGCGAAATCAGAGATCAGGCGCTGGCCGCTGGTGGGCTGGCTGTGCCAGCGGGCCGGGACATTGTTCATCGAGCGTGGCAGGTCATCATCGGCAAAGCGCACCAATGAAACCATTGCCGCTGCGATCAATGGCGGCAGCCTGGTGTGCATCTATCCCGAGGGAACGACCACCGACGGCAAGGGCCTGGCACGCTTTCACGCCGCCTTGTTTCAGCCCGCCATTGATTCACTGGCAATCATTCAGCCCGTGGTGTTGCGCTACCGTGACAGACAGGGAAACTATTGCGGGGCACCCAATTTTGTCGGTGAAACAACTTTTGTTCAGTCGCTCTGGCACATAACGGCCGCACGGCAGATCGTGGCGGACTTACAGTTCCTGGAACCGCTGAGTTCAGCCGGCCGGGACAGACGCGCGCTGGCCAGTGAAGCGCACTGTGCTATTGCCGCCGCACTTGCACTTGAAGCGGACGGCAACCCACCTGGAAAAGCCGGCGGTCATCCAGCCTGATCGCAGTGAGCTGCCGGCCCCAGACACACCCGGAATCAATGCCCAGCACGCCGGGAGAAATCCTGACACCCAGCGCCGACCAGTGGCCACAGACAATGACCTCATCCCCGGTTCGGCGGTCCGGCACGTCAAACCAAGGCAGAAAACCTGCCGGCGCCTCATCTGCTTCGCCTTTGGTGGCAAATTCCATGACGCCCTCAGGACTGCAAAAACGCATTCGCGTCATAGCATTCACAATCACACGCCAACGGTCCGCACCACGCAAATCATCAGACCATCGATCCGGCTTGCTCCCGTACAAATGGGCGAGAAATTCGCGATAACGAGGTCCGGCCAATTCTTCCTCGACTTCATTTGCAAGTTTCGCCGCGAATGCAGCAGTCCACTGGGGCAACAGCCCGGCATGGACAAGCACATGGTCTGTATCGCGATACAACAATGGCCGCCTGCGTAGCCATTCGAGCAAATCGTTGCGATCCGGTGCCAAGAGAATGGCGCCCATTGTGTCGTCGTCACGATGCCTGGCAAATCCTTCCGCAACCGCCAGCAAATGCAGATCATGGTTCCCCAGGACCGTGACGGCGCCATCTCCGAGGTTTTTTACATAGCGCAGCGTTTCGAGTGACTGGGGACCGCGGTTGACCAGATCCCCTACGAACCAGAGTCTGTCAGCACCCGGCCTGAACTCGAGGCTGGCGATAAGTCGCTGCAGTTCGTCTAAGCATCCCTGAACATCGCCAATTGCATAGATCGCCATCAGAAACTAACAGATTATCTTGAGAAGGTGCCAAGTTTAGTCACATTGGGGCAAATGACAATGGATGGCACTCCAATCAGGGACATGAAAAAGAAAGCCGGGAAAACCCGGCTTTCGACTCACGCCTCGATTGCGCTTGCTTGATCAGGTTGACTTGGCCGGCGCCAATTGCTCGGGCTGAATCGCGGCATTCGATCAGGCCGCGTTCTCGCCTTTGATCGCCGCGTTGGACCACGGCGTGTTTTCGGATTGGGATTGCGAGGCGCATCCTGCCCAGCCCTGCAGCAATTCTGCTGCTTCATGCTCCGATATCGATGCCAGCAAGACACCAATAGGTGCGTGCGAAGAAAGGCACGACTTGACCCGGTACATAAGGCATCCCTCCCTAGGATTAATGCAAACTGCCGCAGAGCCGGTTTATATGCTCTGATTGTTCTTTGTAAAGTAGCACAGGCAAACACACCATTTATGCAGGGAATTCTGGACAAGCAACATCACACATGGATATGCACATGCAGTCTTGCAACCGCTGCCGTTGCTCGCTGCGATACCGGGCAATTCTTCGTCACGTCTCCCTCTTTTCACTCATGCAAGGCGGCGCCAGACACGACGCGAAAATGCACAGACCAGTATCGCTGTCGTCGCTCGCGCAGCAAGTCGGGAGATGCCCGCGAAACGCTTCGGGATATTCGGGGAGCGGGCAGCCGAGCGCGTCTCAGGGTGCGTGATCGAGGCGACGATACTGAATCGCCTCGGCAATATGCTCTGTGCTGATCATGGCACTACTACCCAGGTCAGCAATCGTTCGAGCCAGCTTAAGCACCCGGTGATAACCGCGCGCCGAAAGATTGAGTCGTGCGATGGCCTGCTTTAGGAGATCCGCGCTGGATTGATCAATGCGGCAATGCCTGTCAATTTCGCGGCTGCCCAGTTGTCCGTTGCTTGAGCCCTGTCTCTGCAACTGGTGATCGCGCGCGCGTTCCACGCGCGAGCGCACACGCTCGGTGAGGTCGCCATGTCCCTGTGAAAACAATTCATTTTCCCGCAGCGATGGAACCTCAATCTGGATGTCGAGCCGGTCCATGAGCGGTCCCGACAACTTGCCCCGATAGCGCAGCACCTGATCGGGCGTGCAACGGCAACGCCCGCTGAAGTGTCCGAGGTAGCCGCATGGACAGGGATTCATTGCCGCAACCAGCTGGAACCGTGCCGGAAATTCGACCTGGCGCGCAGCGCGCGAGATGGCCACCCGGCCCGATTCCAGCGGTTCGCGCAAGACCTCGAGAACCCGCCGGTCGAACTCGGGCAACTCATCGAGGAAGAGCACACCGTTGTGCGCCAGCGAAATTTCACCGGGACGCGGATTGCTGCCTCCGCCTACGATGGCCACGCTGGACGCGGAATGGTGAGGCGCTCGAAACGGCCTGCGGCACCAGTCTGAGGAAATGAAGCCCCTGCCACCCAGTGATTGCAGTGCTGCAGACTCGAGCGCCTCTGCTTCGGTCATCGATGGCAACAATCCGGACAGACGTGCAGCCAGCATGGACTTGCCGGTTCCGGGCGGCCCCACCATAAGGATGCTGTGGCCACCGGCTGCGGCTACTTCGAGCGCACGCTTGGCATGCGCCTGGCCTCGCACATCCGAGAGGTCAAGTTGCGAATCACTCCGAGGCGGAATATTCATCTCCGGTTTCATCAGCGACTGCCGGCCCAGAAGATGGGCACAAACCTCCAGTAGGGATGCGGCTTCGAGGATTTCGGTCTTCCTGACAAGCGAGGCCTCACCAGCACTGATGCGTGGCAGAATAAAAATTCGCTGGCTGTCGGCCGCGCCAAATGCCATCGCGAGCGCCCCTCGTACGGGACGCAGTTCACCTGTGAGGGAAAGTTCACCGGCAAACTCATAGCGGCCGAGGCCTTCCTGCGGAATCTGGCCGGACGCGGCGAGAATGCCTAGCGCAATGGGCAGATCGAAACGACCGCTTTCCTTGGGCAACTCGGCCGGCGCGAGATTCACCGTGATACGCCGCGCAGGAAAATCGAAGCGGCAGTTGCTCAGCGCTGCACGAACCCGTTCGCGACTTTCGCGCACTTCTGCTTCAGGCAGGCCGACGATGTTGAATGCCGGCAGTCCGTTGGCAAGGTCAACCTCCACCGTAACCGGCGGTGCCTCCATGCCGGAAAGCGCTCGGCTGTGCAGGACGGCAAGGGACATGATGACGTCTGTCGTAACAGATCATGGCGAATCGCCCTTGAAACAACGCGCCGTAACGCAAATACGTTGACTGCAGTGCTTCCGAAGCGAAATCAGCTCAAACGATGGCTCTGCCATGCATCCTCCGGACTACACACCACTTTTGGCCCGTGTTATTGCATCGCAAAATTTGGCAAGCCCGGGCGGAGGCGGCAAACGTGGCCTGATTTAACGGTAAAATTACATATGCGTCCGAGAACCCCTTGAGCCACGGCAAATCCCGTTGCGAGGAGCAACGCTGCCGTCGGCACGGTCCGCAAATAAACAGGAAAACAATATGACCACCCCGAAAATCATCTATACAGAGGTTGACGAAGCACCAGCACTGGCCACTTATTCGCTGCTCCCCATCGTGCAGGCGTTCACAAAGCCGGCCGGCATCGCCGTCGAGACACGGGATATCTCGCTTGGGGGCAGAATCATCGCGAATTTCCCCGAAAACCTGCAGGCCGGACAGCGTATCGGCGACCACCTGGCCGAACTGGGAAAGCTTACCGAAAGCCCGGAGGCGAACATCATCAAGCTGCCCAACATCAGCGCCTCGGTGCCTCAGCTCAAGTCCACGATCAAGGAGCTCCAATCCACGGGTTACAAGGTTCCGGATTATCCGGATGATCCGAAAACCGATGCCGAAAAGGAGATCAAGGCACGCTACGGCAAGGTGCTCGGAAGTGCGGTCAATCCGGTGCTCCGCGAGGGGAATTCCGATCGCCGTGCCCCGGCGTCGGTGAAACAGTATGCCCGGGACAACCCGCATCGCATGGGTGCCTGGACGCGCGACTGCAAGACGCACGTTGCGCACATGAACAGCAACGATTTCTATGGCAGCGAGAAGTCGGTCACCGTCAGCGTCCCCACCACCCTGCGAATCGAATTCAAGGGCTCGGACGGCAACAGCAGCGTGCTCAAGGACAAACTTGCGCTCAAGGCCGGGGAGGTGATCGACGCAACCGCAATGAGCCGGCGGAAGCTGCGGGAATTCCTGGAGCAGCAAATCGAAGATGCGAAGAAGCAGGACCTGCTTTTCTCGCTGCACCTCAAGGCCACCATGATGAAGATCTCCGATCCCATCATCTTCGGTCACGCGGTGTCGGTGTACTACAAAGATGTCCTCGAAAAGCATGCTGCCACGCTGAAGGAACTGGGCTTCAATCCGAACAACGGCGTTGGCGACCTTTACAGCAAGCTCGCCTCGCTGCCCGAAGCCAAGAAGGCCGAGATCGAAAAGGACATCGAAGCCTGCTACAAGACCCGGCCAAAGCTCGCCATGGTCAACTCGGACAAGGGCATCACGAACCTCCATGTCTCCAGCGACGTGATCATTGATGCCTCCATGCCCGCCATGATCCGCGAATCCGGCAGGATGTGGGGTCCCGACGGCAAATCGTACGAGACGAAGGCCGTCATTCCGGATCGTTGTTATGCCCGCATCTATCAGGTCGCCATCGACGACTGCAGGAAAAATGGCGCGTTTGATCCCAAGACGATGGGCACTGTTCCGAATGTCGGCCTGATGGCCCAGGCCGCAGAGGAATACGGCTCGCATGACAAGACATTTGAGGCACCGGGCAACGGTACGATTCGCGCCGTGGACGCGGACGGCAAAGTGCTGCTGGAGCAGAGCGTCGAGCAGGGCGACATCTTCCGCATGTGTCAGACCAAGGACGCTCCAGTGCAGGACTGGGTGAAACTCGCCATCACACGTGCCCGTATCTCGGGCACCCCGGCGGTGTTCTGGCTGGATAAGAGCCGCAGCCACGATGCGCAGATCATTGCCAAAGTCGAGCGTTACCTCAAGGACCACGACACCAGCGGCCTCGAGATCCGGATCATGACGCCCGAAGATGCGATGCAGTTCTCGCTGGATCGCATCCGCGCCGGCAAGGACACGATCTCGGTCACGGGTAACGCGTTGCGCGACTATCTCACCGATTTCTTCCCGATCATGGAACTTGGCACCAGCGCCAAAATGCTCTCGATCGTTCCGCTGATGAATGGTGGCGGCATGTTTGAAACCGGGGCCGGTGGCACGGCACCAAAGCACGTTCAGCAGTTCCAGGAAGAAGGCTATCTGCGCTGGGATTCACTGGGCGAATTCCTGGCGCTTGCAGCATCGCTGGAGCATCTGGCGCGCGTCTTCAACAACCCCAAGGCGCAGGTTCTCGCGGACACGCTGGACCAGGCAAACGGCCAGATCCTGAAGAACAACAAGTCGCCGGCCCGCAAACTGGGCCAGATCGACAACCGCGGCAGTCATTTTTATCTGGCCCTGTATTGGGCGCAGGCGCTCGCAGCACAGACGAAGGACAAGGAGTTGCAGGCACACTTCGCGCCCATCGCCAAAACGCTCACCGAGAACGAGGCAAAGATCAGCCAGGAGTTGATCGCCGCACAAGGCAAGCCCGTCGACGTCGGGTGCTACTACCGCTTCGACCCCGAGAAGACGTCTCGGGCAATGCGCCCGAGCGCCACGCTCAACGCCGCGCTGGCCTCACTGGGCTAGTCGGCAGCGCTTCAAGAGGTAGGGGCCGTTGATGCGGCCTCTACCGCTGTTGCCCGTGCAGCGGGCCTGCGCGGTCAGGCAGGGGAAGCCGGATAAGTCCTGATCGGTTCAGGTTATCGGATCTGAGGTCGTTCGCTGATTGCAACGCCCGAATCAGCGACAGATTGACCGGGCTCGCTGGTACGCCGATTCAGGCAAGATAGCAGGTTGATCAAAATCAACTGCGCTCAGTCACACCTGATTCCATCACCGCTCGCAATCTGCGATCACGATGGCAGTTGAAACCCGACGCTTCAGCCGCCTGACTGCCTTTCCATTTCCGCGACGCGTGCTTCAAGCGCAGCAAGCTTTTCGCGGGTCCGAGCCAGAACTTTCGCCTGTGCGTCGAATTCCTCGCGACTCACCAGATCCAATCGTGCAAAGAAGCCGGACAACAAGGTGCGAAGGTTTTTTTCCACATCCTTTGCAGGCGTTGCCGCGAGCATTTCCCGGATGCGAATGCTCAGATCATCAAATACTTTGGATTGGGACATGTTTCACAATTTAGCACAGACATTTTCAATAGCCGATTCGCAACCCCCGGTGCGCACCGCTTCGGTGCGAAAAATTCCGGGGCGCATGTTCTTGGTGCGTTCATTTTGTTGCGGCTTTACGACATCGATTATAACAACATGATTTATATAATAAAAAAACCTGGCATGGGGAATGCTCTTTACCAAACTGGGATACATCGTGAATTCTTGTGCGGTGCATTACTTTTTAACCCTAAAAGGTGCTTTAAATGAAAAAAACTCTCCTCGCTACTGCTGTTGCTGCTGCTTTTGCAGCACCTTCTGTTGCGTTCGCGCAGGCCGCTGCTGCGTCGCCGCATACGGTTACTGGTAATTTGAGCCTGGTTTCGGACTACCGCTTCCGCGGACTTTCCCAGACTTTCGAAGGCGCAGCCATCCAGGGTGGTTTTGACTACTCGCACTCCAGCGGCTTCTACCTCGGCACCTGGGGCTCCAACGTCAGCGGCCTGCAGTACAACAATGGCTCCGGCCTGGAACTGGATATCTACGGCGGCTACAAATTCAGCGCCGGCCCTGTTGGCCTGGATGTCGGCATCCTACATTACATGTACCCCGGTGCTTACTACTCGACGTTCGGCCCCGCCAAGCCGAAGTACAACAACACTGAAATCTACGTCGGTGCGAGCTGGAACTGGCTCACCGCGAAGTACAGCATGACCACTTCTGATTTCTTCGGCGTAAAGGGCCTTACCTACGGCGGCGGTTGCGGTATTAGCGCCACTGGAGTCGCTCTGGTCTGCGCCGACCCGTTCAGCACCACCGCTAATTCCAAGGGCTCGGGCTACCTCGACCTGACGGCCACGTTCCCGCTGGCCGCCGGCCTGAACCTGGTTGGGCACTACGGCAAGCAGACAGTGAAGAATTTCGGCAACCTGAGCTACACCGACTACAAACTCGGTCTGACCTATGACGCCATGGGCTTCACCTGGGGCGTGGCCGCCATTGGCACCAATGCCAAGGAGCAGTTCTACCGCGTAACCCAGAACGTTGGAAATCCGAAAGACATCAGCGACAGCACCATTGTAGTTTCTGTAGCCAAGACGTTCTAACGCCATTCAGGCGGAGGGGCCGCCAGCCAGAATTGGCGGCCCTTCTTTTTTTCAATCTTAGGGAGCTTTTCCATGAAACTCGTTACGGCAATCATCAAGCCGTTCAAGCTTGACGAGGTCCGCGAAGCCCTGTCCGCAATTGGCGTGCAAGGCATCACGGTCACCGAAGTCAAAGGCTTTGGACGGCAGAAGGGCCACACCGAACTCTACCGGGGCGCTGAATATGTCGTCGACTTCCTGCCCAAGGTGAAGATCGAGGCTGCGATCAAGAGCGACATGCTCGATCAGGTCATCGAAGCGATCGAGAAATCGGCCAACACCGGCAAGATCGGTGACGGCAAGATATTCGTGTTCGAACTCGAACAAGCCATCCGCATCCGCACCGGTGAGACCGGCGCGGAGGCCCTGTAAGGGAGAACCGTAATGAGAAAGTTATTTGCATTGCTCGCGATTTTCGGCGCGATGAGTATCGCGACGCCGACGTGGGCGCAGGACAAACCCGCTGCTGAGGCACCTGCTGCCGCTGCAACGGCAGCCGCTCCTGCGGCTGAAGCAGCACCCGCCGCCGCACCCGCCCCGAAGATTGAAAAGGGCGATACGGCATTCATGTATGTGGCAACCGTGCTGGTCATCCTGATGACCATTCCCGGCCTGGCACTGTTCTACGGCGGCCTGGTCCGCACCAAGAACATGTTGTCGGTGCTGATGCAGGTATTCGTGACCTTCTCGCTGCTTGCCGTGTTGTGGGTTGTCTACGGCTACAGCGTGGCGTTCACGGAAGGCAACGCCTTTTTTGGCGGATTCAGCAAGATGTTTCTGGCTGGAGTCACCACGGAAAGCGCTGGCGCGACCTTCAGCAAGGGTGTCTACATTCCCGAACTGATGTTCGTCGTATTCCAGATGACGTTTGCAGCCATCACCCCGGCCCTGATCATCGGCGCCTTCGCAGAGCGCATGAAGTTCTCCGCAGTGCTCCTGTTCATAGTGCTGTGGTTCACCTTCTCCTACCTGCCGATGGCCCACATGGTCTGGTACTGGGATGGCCCTGATGCCTATCCGGATGCCAAGGCGGCTGAACTGGCTGCGACTCATGCCGGCTTCCTGTTCCAGAAAGGCGCCATCGACTTCGCTGGCGGCACCGTGGTGCACATCAATGCCGGTATCGCCGGTCTGGTGGGTGCCTACATGCTCGGCAAGCGCATCGGCTACGGCAAGGAAGCGATGACGCCGCATAGCGCAACGCTGACCATGGTCGGTGCGGCGCTGCTGTGGGTTGGCTGGTTCGGCTTCAACGTCGGCTCCAACCTGGAAGCCAACGGCCTCGCCGCCCTCGCCTTTCTGAACACCTTCGTCGCAGCGGCCGCCGCAACGCTGTCCTGGATGTTCCTGGAGTGGATGTTCAAGGGCAAGCCGAGCATGGTGGGCGCAGCTTCCGGTGCGGTTGCCGGACTGGTTGCAATCACTCCGGCCTGCGGCTTCGTCGGCCCTGTTGGCGCCATCGTTCTGGGTGTCGTTGCAGGCGCAGTCTGCCTGTGGGCAGTCAGCGGCCTGAAGAAGATGCTCGGCGCAGATGACTCGCTGGATGTGTTCGGCGTGCACGGCGTGGGTGGCATCATCGGCGCCCTTGGCACCGGCATCTTCGCCTCGCCAGCACTGGGTGGCGGCGGAGTCTACGACTACGTAGCGAACAAGGTCGGCGACTTCGACATGGCGGCGCAACTGACCAGCCAGGCCTGGGCCGTCGGCACCTGCATCATCTGGTCCACCGTGGTCTCGTTCATTGCCTACAAGATTGTGGATCTGGTGATCGGCCTGCGCGTTCCCGAAGAGGAAGAGCGCGAGGGTCTGGATACGACCTCCCACGGCGAGTCGGCTTACCACATGTAAAACGTTTCGGGACGGGGCTTGCCCCGTCCCACTGAGCAGGGGCAAAGCCCGAAAGGGCTTTAGCTTTCAAGGCGCCTTAACCAGGCGCCTTTTTTTATGCCTGCTTTCAAACCGTGCAAACGTCCTGAGGTGATTGGCGGAACAAGTGACAGGTGACACAATAGCCCTCATGAAAACCGCCATCCCGCTTTGGGATATTCCGTCCCTCCCCGTCGTGGGCTCCGATGCCCGCTTTCCCATTCGCCGCGTGTTCTGCGTCGGCCGCAACTATGTCGAGCACCAGAAGGAAATGGGCAGCGATGGCCGCGAGCAGCCTTTCTTTTTTGCCAAGGCCCCGCACGACGTTGTTGCAGTGAATGCCGGCAGCGAAGGTGCAGTCAATTACCCGCCCATGAGCTCGGACTACCACTGGGAAACCGAGATGGTGGTCGCCATTGGCAAAGGCGGCTACAAGATAGCGGCGGACAAGGCCAGTGAACATGTGTTCGGCTACGGCGTCGGTCTGGACATGACGCGCCGCGACCTGCAGCAGGTTGGCAAGGACAAGGGCCGGCCCTGGACCTTTGGCAAGGATTTCGACCAGGCCGCACCGATGGGCCCGCTGACGCCGGCTGCCAGTATCGGCCATCCGGCAAAAGCAGCGCTGAAGCTCACAGTCAACGGCCAGGTCAAACAGGATTCCAACGTCGACCAGATGATCTGGAGCGTGCCCGAGCAGATCGCCTTCCTGTCGCAGCACTACACACTGGAAGCGGGCGACCTCATCATGACCGGAACGCCCGCCGGTGTCGGTGCTGCGAAGGTCGGCGACCAATTGGTTGCAACCATTGCCGGTCTGACGGAACTGAAAGTCAAAATACTTCCCCCGCGCTGAGGCTTCGCCGCCAGCACCAGGATTGCTGGCGGCCTGACTACGATCGCTGCCTGCAATGTCACGATCGCTGCCTGCAATGCGTCTCGCGCGTCAGCGTCAGCAAGACCACCCCAACCAGCAGCCAGGCCAGCATGAGTGAGAATCCGGCACGGTAGGCGGCGAAGTCGTAGACACGCACACCGTTCTGCGAGTCACCGGACCACAGGTGGTCCAGTACCCAGCCCACCGCCGGCTGCATGATCATGCCCCCCAGCATATTGCCCATGTTCGCCACGCCGCTGCTCGTGCCTGCCAGGTGCGCGGGCACCGATTCCTTGGCAAAGGCGAAAGCGATAACCACACTGCCGGTGGAAAATCCGGTAACCAGCAACACGGCGATCAGCAGCGGCACAGGCAACCCCGGGACCAGCCAGACCATGCTCCAGCCGATAATCGCCACACCCAGCCCCGCGCCGTAAACCGGTTTGCGGCGACCCATACGGTCGGACAGGGAACCCAGCACCACGCCGCCCATCCCCCAGGCAAGCAGCATCGCGGAGGTCACCAGCGCCGCCCGTGTCACTGAAAAACCGTAATGTGTGGTCAGAAACGGCACGCCCCACAGGCCGGCAAAGGTCAGCATCGGCGCGGTAAAACCGCCGGCCAGAAAAAATATCAGCCAGAGGTTGCGATAAGCCGCCACTTCGCGCAGACCGGCAAGCACCGATATGTCTGCCGCCGGCACATCAAGGGCATAGCTCTTCATGCCGCGTTCGGACGGATCGTCGCACACAAACATCCAGATCACGACTGCCAGCACGGCCGTCACCACGGCCAGCGCCAGCATGGCGGCCCGCCAGCCAAAGAGGTCGGTTGCCAGGCGCAGCGGGGCACCCGCACCGATGGCACCGAGGATGCCGGTCAACAGCGCAAGGCCCGACAACATGGCATAGCGCGAAGGTGAAAACCAGTGCCCTGCAATTTTGAGCATGGCAACAAAAGCCACGCCTACGGACGCTCCAACCAGCAGGCGGCCCAGTCCGGCGAGCGCATAGCTCGGCGACAAGGCAAAAGCCACTGTCCCGGCGGCGGCCACCGCCGCACCCAGCGTGAGCACGCGACGCGGCCCCCAGCGATCCAGCAACACACCGATGGGGATCTGCAGGCCGACATAACTGTAGAAATAGAACGCCGACAAATTGCCCAATGCCGCCGCGCCAATGGCGAACTCCGCCATCAGCTCCTGGGTGATCACTGCGGGTGTAACGCGCTGGAAGAAGGCGATGAAATACAACGCGGCGGCCAGCCCCCAGACAAGGAAGGCCGCATGCAGGGGCGGATGGCGCGGAAGGGATGAGGGCGGATGCGGAAGACCGGGCACAGATCAAGTGTAGCGCGGCCCCGGAACGCCGCCGACTGCAAACTCGCCGGTCAGTCTCAAGGTAGAATCATTGCGCCGCCATATTCACGATGCTAGAACAGGGAGAACGTGACATGCGCATGCTGCTTGCAACCTTGCTGACCGTTGTCGTATTGCAACCCGTACATGCCGTAACCTTCCTCACCGAGGACAACCCGCCGCTGAATTTCACGCGCGAGGGCCAGCTGGCCGGTATCTCCACTGCAGTAGTCCTGGAAATGGCCAAACGCGCCGGCGTGCCGGCGCAGACCAGCATGATTGCCTGGACCGAGGCCTACGCCCGCGCCCAAGCCGAACCCGAAGCCTGTGTTTACTCCACCGCACGCCTGACCTCGCGCAACAACCTGTTCCAGTGGGTGGGACCGATTTCACGCGGCTACTGGTCAGCGTTTGCACTGGAAGACTTCAATGAGAAATTAACCAAAGTGGACGACCTCAAGGCATTCCGCATCGGCATTGTGGGGGACGCACGTGCCCAGTACCTGCGCGAACGTGGGTTTACGTTGCTGCTCGAGAATGATCGCGACCGCGACAACCCGGCGAAGCTGACCCTGGACCGCAACAAGGCGGGCGGCATTGACCTCTGGGTCACACAGGGCTACACCGCGCGGGAGGTTGCCCTGGAAGCAGGAGTACCCGGCGTGAAGGTGGTATTCTCCGCAATCATAAGCCAAGACTACTGGCTGGCCTGCAATACGAAAATGCCGCGTGAGACGGTGCGCGCGCTAGCCAATGCGCTGAACGAAATGAAGAAGGACGGCTCGCACCGCAAGCTGACCGACTTGCCACGCAACAATTGAATTGGGCGACGGAACAACGATGAAAGCAGGCATGATTTCGAACAACAGCAAACTGATTTTCGCCCTGATCGCGCTGGCAATCGCCGGACGACTGATACCGCATCCGGACAATTTCACGCCGGTGGCCGCAGTGGCCCTGTTCGCCGGTGCGCTGCTGCCCGGATGGCGTGCCTGCGCCGCAGTACTGGCCGCACTGGTCATCAGCGACGTCCTGCTCGGCTATCCGCCCGGTGTGCTGAGCTTCGGCGTGTATGGCGGCTTCCTTGCCGTGATCGCGCTCGGGCGCTGGCTGGGCACACAGCGCACCTGGCTGAGGACCGGCACGGCCACGCTGGGCGGCTCCATGATTTTCTTCATTATTACCAATTTCGTCGTCTGGGCATTCCCTGAAGGGCATGGGCAGGTAGATTATGCTCAGAGCCTGAGCGGACTTGTGGAGTGCTACACCCAGGCCTTGCCTTTCCTGCGCAACGCCATGGCGGGTGACTTGTTCTGGGTCGCGATGCTGTTCGGGTTGTACGACTTCGGCCATGCGCGTGTCCGGATGGCCCACGCCAATCGAGACTTCCGCGCCTGAAGCAGGAGCAGTGGAGCGCGCCGATGCCGGTTCTGACAGTTCCTGCCGGCAATGCGCTGTCAGCGCCCTGTGCGGCTAAATCGGCACATCGGTCACCGGTGACATCTACGCCCAGCGCCCCCCACCCTGCCGCGAAGTGCAACGTGGTGATGAAAAGTGCATCAAGGAACGGCGGCGGCACGGCCTGGCCCCCCTCTCTGAATTGACAATAAGCCCTTGATTCGTTAATGTTCTGCCTCGCGCCGATTTGATTTCAGCTTGCGGGCGCCTCCCGGTTCAGCGGTGAGACAAACAAATGCGGCTAAAGCGAGGGAAACCCGTTTAGCTGCGCAAATGCTGAACGGGTTTTCTATTTGGGTGATTGACGATGCAACCAGACCGCACTGAAGAACTTAAATCGCTGCTTTCACGCCGCATCCTGATCCTGGATGGCGCGATGGGCACCATGATCCAGCGCTACAAGCTGGGCGAGGCCGAGTATCGCGGTGCACGCTTCGCGGAAATCGATCGTGACATCAAGGGCAACAACGAGTTGTTGTCGCTGACGCGGCCGCAGGTGATTGGTGAAATCCACGAGCAATACCTCGCCGCCGGCGCCGACCTGATCGAGACGAACACCTTCGGCGCGACGCGCGTGGCCCAGGCCGATTACGGGATGGAGGCGCTGGCCTACGAAATGAATGTGGAGTCAGCGCGTCTGGCCAAAGCGGCCTGCGTGAAATACTCGACGCCGGACCAGCCGCGCTTTGCCGCGGGCGCCTTCGGCCCGACGCCAAAGACGGCATCGATCTCCCCCGATGTGAACGACCCCGGTGCGCGCAACGTCACGTTCGATGAACTGGTCGCCTCCTACCTGGAGCAGGCGCAGGCGCTGTACGAGGGTGGCGTCGATGTATTCCTCGTCGAAACCATCTTCGACACGCTGAACGCCAAGGCTGCGCTGTTTGCCATCGACACCTTCTTCGAAGAAAAGGGCGTACGGCTGCCCTTGATGATATCGGGCACGGTGACGGATGCTTCCGGCCGCATCCTCTCCGGTCAAACGGTAGAGGCATTCTGGAATTCGGTGCGCCACGCCAAACCGATGACCATCGGCCTGAACTGTGCGCTGGGCGCGGCCCTGATGCGGCCGTATGTCGAGGAGTTGTCGCGGATCTGCGATGCGCACATCTGCATCTATCCGAACGCCGGCCTGCCCAATCCGATGAGTGATACCGGCTTTGACGAAACGCCGGACATCACCTCGTCGCTCCTGAAAGAGTTCGCCGAAGCCGGACTGGTGAATATCGCCGGTGGCTGCTGCGGCACGACACCCGACCATATCCGCGCCATCGCGAATGCCGTCAAACCGCTGCCGGCGCGCAAGCTGCCGGCTCACGATCACAAGCTGCGCCTGTCCGGCCTGGAAGCGTTCAACGTAGACGACACATCGCTGTTCATCAACGTCGGCGAGCGAACGAACGTCACCGGCTCTAAAGCCTTCGCGCGACTGATCCTGAACGAGCAATACGACGAAGCGCTGGCCGTGGCACGCCAGCAGGTGGAAAACGGCGCCCAGGTCATCGACGTCAACATGGACGAGGCCATGCTGGACTCCAAGGCCGCCATGGTGCGCTTCCTCAACCTGGTGGCTTCGGAGCCAGACATTTCGCGTGTGCCGGTGATGATCGACTCCTCCAAGTGGGAGGTGATCGAGGCCGGTCTGAAGTGCGTGCAGGGCAAGAGCATCGTCAACTCGATTTCCATGAAGGAAGGCGAGGCGGAATTCCTGCGCCAGGCCAAGCTGTGCCAGCGCTACGGTGCGGCGGTGATCGTGATGGCCTTCGATGAGCAGGGCCAAGCCGACACGTTCGCGCGCAAGACCGAGATCTGCAAACGCGCCTACGACCTGCTGACGAAAAGCGTCGGATTCGCGCCCGAAGACATCATCTTCGACCCGAACATCTTC
>CAMCYY010000020.1 GCA_945885335.1 Bordetella parapertussis | reverse complement strand
CGTGGGCATTGAAATCAACAAGCTGACACGGCAGATCACCCTGCAATCGCAAGTAAAGGGGCATTACGATGTCGCACGACGCAAATAGGAAGGCCATGCCAGGCCTGGTCGCGCTGGTCATGCTGGGGACAATGTGCCTGGCCACACCGGCTGCTGCGGAAAAAGCCGACCGTGACAAGCCGGTCAACATCGAAGCGGACCGCATGAACGCGGACGATGCGAAGAAAACCGCAACCTTCGAAGGCAAGGTTGTGCTGACCCAGGGCACCCTGACCATACGCGCTGAACGCATCATCGTGCGCCAGGACAATGACGGATTCCAGTACGGCACGGCAACCGGCGCCACTGGTACGCTGGCCACGTTCCGCCAGAAACGTGAAGCCGTGAACGAGTTCGTCGATGCCGAGGCTGAGCGCATCGAATACGACGTCAAGGCCGACCGCGTGGAATTCATCAATCGCGCCCGGCTGCGCCGCGGCGGCGGCGACGATGTCTGCGGCAATTACATTTCCTACGATGCCCGCACCGAATTCTTCAGCGTGAATTCCGGCAAATCACCCGCTGCAGGCGCTGCGCAGACCGGTGGCCGGGTGCGTGCGATCCTCATGCCCAAGGGCACGGCCGCGCCGGCGGGAACCGCAGCGCCGACCCCGGGAGCGGGCGCCCCATGTCCCGGTTGAGTCAGATGCAATGCCCCCGGCGCCGGCGCGCAATCCGATGAGCAAGCTGATCGCATCCAACCTCAAGAAGCGCTTCAAGTCACGAGTCGTAGTTGAAGACGTATCGATTGAGGTGTCCAGCGGCGAAGTCGTGGGACTGCTGGGGCCGAACGGCGCCGGAAAAACCACCTGCTTTTACATGATCGTGGGGCTGGTGACGCTCGACGGCGGCCGCATCGTGCTCGACGGCCACGACATCAGCCACATGCCCATGCACCAGCGGGCGCGCCGCGGCCTGTCCTACCTGCCGCAGGAGGCCTCGATTTTCCGCCGGCTTACTGTCGAGGAAAACATCCGCGCCATCCTTGAACTCCGCTCCCGTGACGAGGATGAAATCAGCCGGCAACTGCAGGGCCTGCTCGACGACCTCAACATCGCCCACCTGCGTCAATCCCAGGCAATTTCCCTGTCCGGCGGCGAACGGCGCCGGGTGGAAATCGCCCGGGCCCTGGCCACACAGCCCGAATTCATCCTGCTCGATGAACCTTTCGCCGGCGTTGACCCCATTGCCGTGCTCGATATCCAGAAAATCATCCGCTTTCTCAAGGATCGCTCCATCGGCGTGCTGATCACCGACCATAACGTGCGGGAAACACTGGGCATTTGCGATCGTGCCTACATCATCAACGAAGGTTCAGTGCTTGCGTCTGGCATGCCGGACGAAATTGTCTATAATGAAAATGTCAGACGCGTGTACCTCGGCGAAAACTTCCGCCTCTAGCAACTTTCTGGAAGTTCCGGCACCTTGATGCTGTCTCTGCCTGCATGAAACAAACCCTGCAACTTAAACTGTCTCAGCACCTGACGCTGACGCCGCAGTTGCAGCAGTCCATCCGTCTGTTGCAGTTGTCCACCACGGAGCTCAACCAGGAACTGGAGCAATTCCTGGCCGACAACCCCCTGCTGGAACGCGAAGACAGCGCGCCGGAACCAACCTCGATACTGCTGCGCCCGGACGGCTCTGCGGCATCACCCGAGCAATCTGCGGCCTCCACCGACGAGGCGCGCCCCGATGAAGGCCAGACCGAGCGTAATTCCACCGACCTCGACTGGTTCAGTGATGCCAGCCGCTCGTCCGGATCGCGCGACGACGGCGATGACGACGACTTTCCGCAGGTCGCCGCCGTATCACCCACGCTGCGCGAACACCTGCTGTCGCAATTGCGCCTCCTCAATCTGTCCGACCGCGACCGCGACCTGGTGTCGCTGCTGGTCGAGGCACTGGATGAAGACGGCTATCTGACCCAGCCGCTGGAAGAACTCGCAGAACTGCTGCCGGATGAACTGGATGTCGAGCCGGAAGAACTCAGCATCGCACTGAAACATCTGCAGCATCTCGAGCCCACCGGCGTCGGCGCACGCACGCCCTCGGAATGCCTCGAGCTGCAGCTGGCCGCGATGCCCGAAGACACGCCGGCGCGCGCCACCGCGCTTGCCATCGTGCGCCAGCACCTGTCCCTGCTGGCGACTCGCGATTTCGTCCGGCTGAAACGCCTGCTGGCCTGCAATGACGACGAGCTGCGCCAGGCCCAGCGCCTGGTGCAGACGCTGAACCCGTGGCCGGGTTCGGACTACACCCAGACCGAGACGCGCTACATCGTGCCAGACGTCGTCGTGCGCAAGACCAAGAACCTGTGGGTTGCCAGCCTCAATCAGGATGCCGTGCCCAAGCTGAGCATCAATCGCATGTACGCCGACATCCTGCAGAGCAATCGCGGCGCCGCAGGCCAGATGTCCTCGCAACTACAGGAGGCGCGCTGGCTGATCAAGAACGTGCAGCAGCGCTTCGAGACCATCCTGCGCGTGTCACAGGCCATCGTGGACCGGCAGCGGCATTTCTTCGAGCACGGCGAAGTGGCAATGCGACCACTGGTACTGCGCGAAATCGCCGACACGCTGGGATTGCACGAATCGACGATTTCGCGCGTCACCACGCAGAAATTCATGCTCACGCCGCGCGGCATTTTCGAACTGAAGTATTTTTTCAGCAGCCATGTCTCCACCGACACCGGCGGCGCCTGCTCCGCAACGGCGATCCGCGCCCTGATCAAACAACTGATTTCCGCCGAGGACACCAAGCGACCGCTGTCGGACAGCAAGATCGCCGAAATCCTCGGCCAGCAGGGCATCGTCGTCGCACGCCGCACCATCGCCAAATACCGCGAATCGCTGCATCTGCCGCCAGTCAATCTGCGCAAAGCCCTCTGAACACCGCATTGAACCTGCACCACGCCTACCAGTCTTACCCGTAAGGCCCCTCAACAACCAGGAGATGATGATGAATCTGACCGTCAGCGGCCATCATGTCGCAGTCACGCCTGCGATTCGCACCTATGTCGAAAGCAAACTCGCCAAGGTCACCCGACATTTCGATCATGTCATCGATGTGAACGTCATCCTGTCGGTGGAAAAACTGCAGCAGAAGGCCGAAGTCACTGTGCACGTTCCCGGCAAGGACATCCACGTGGAAAGCAACGATACGGATCTCTATGCCGCTGTGGATGCGCTGATCGACAAGCTGGATCGCAGCATCCTCAAGTACAAGGCCTCGGTGCAGGCCCACCCGCACGACTCCCTCAAGCACCGGGCCGAGGAAGAATAGACCGGGAAATGCGGGGGCCATGCGGATATGGCCTCCGAGACCTCCATTCCATTGGGATTTTCGTGGTTTTGCGCACTTTTTCGGCCCATTTGATAGCCCGGCAGCCGGGCGCATCCGCAGGACCGGATTGCGGTAAACTTCGCGCCTCTTCTCATCCGCCCGGGATTAATCCGGCACCGCTTGCTGGCGGGCGGATCGCATACAGCCCATGAACCTCATCGCCAAGCTCCTCCCCCCCTCCAACATCATTCTTGATCTCGAAGTCACGAGCAAGAAGCGGATTTTCGAGCAGGCCGGACTGTTGTTCGAGAACAACCAGGCGATCGCGCGCAGCCTTGTTTTTGACAGCCTGTTTGCGCGGGAAAAACTAGGCTCCACCGGCCTCGGACAAGGCGTGGCAATTCCCCACGGCCGCATCAAGGGCCTGAAGGAAGCCGTCGGCGCCTTCATCCGCGTCGCCAGCCCCGTACCATTCGATTCACCAGACGGCAAGCCGGTGAACATGGCCTTCGTGCTGCTGGTACCCGAACAGGCGACGGAACAGCATTTGCAGATCCTGTCGGAACTGGCCCAGATGTTCAGCGACCGTGAACTGCGCGAGCGTCTCAGCGGCGATGCCGATGTCGCCTCCCTTCACCAGCACATCACCGCGTGGCAGCCCAATGCTCCAGATCAGCGTCACGCGGCTGCATGAGGATAATCGCGAGAAGCTCGGCCTGGCCTGGGTAGGCGGCCAGCGCGGTGGCGGCACGCTGGTCAGCCGCGACGTCGTCGATGCACCGGCCCTTGTCGGCCACCTCAACCTGATTCATCCAAACCGCATCCAGGTGCTCGGCACCGTGGAAATGCGCCACCTTTCCGCCTTCGATGACAGCGCGCTGCGCCAGATGCTCGATACGCTGTTTGCGGCCGGGCCCGCAGCCGTGATCCACGCCGACGGCGTGCGCGCCGACTGGCGCATGCTGGCCGCAGCAGAAGCCGCCGGCATCGCCGTCTTCTCCTCGGAACAGTCCGGCGCGATCATCATCGACCAGTTGCGACACTACCTGTCCAAATCGCTGGCCGAAAAAATCACACTGCACGGCGTGTGTATGGACGTGCTCGGCGTCGGCGTGCTCATTACCGGCGATTCCGGCGTGGGCAAAAGCGAACTCGGGCTGGAACTCATCAGCCGCGGCCACGGCCTGGTGGCCGATGACGCCGTGGAGATATCGCGCATCGCGACGACAACGCTGGAGTGCCGCTGCCCGCCGCTGCTTAAGGATTACCTCGAAGTGCGTGGCTTGGGCGTGCTCAACATCCGCACCATTTTCGGCGAGACCGCAGTAAGGCCAAAAATGAAGTTGCGCCTGATTGTGCATCTGGACAATCCGTCCGGCGGCGGCGCGCCAGTGGCGGAACGACTTCCCTTGCACGATCTGTCGGAGAATATCCTCGGCATGACCATACGCAAGGTCGTGATTCCGGTCACGGCCGGGCGCAACCTGGCAGTACTGCTGGAGGCGGCGGTGCGCAGCCATGTGCTGCAATTGCGCGGCATCAACACCACCGCTGAGTTCATTGAACGTCAGCGTGCCGAAATCAGGAAACAGCAGTCCGACTGAGTTGCGGGTATTTCAACGTTCCAAACGCAGAGGCATTCCATGAAAAAGTTTTTCGCAGCGATCTCCCTGGCCCTGTCCGCAGCAATGCTGTTCGCCCCTGTCGCAGGCGCACAGGAAAAGAAGGAGCTCACCGCGCAGCAAAAGCGCATGGGCGAGTGCAGCACCAAGGCCAAGGGCCTGAAGGGCGATGAATACAAGAAGGTTCGCGACGAATGCCTGAAGGGCGGCAGTGACGAGAAGTCCGACAAGAAGGCGCTCACCCCGCAGCAACAGAAAATGGCTGACTGCAATGCCAAAGCCAAAGGCCTGAAGGGTGAAGAGTACAAGAAAATGCGCGACACCTGCCTCAAAGGCTGAGCAGGGCTGGACGCGACAAAAGGCGATGCCATGCAAGTTGTCCTGATCAGCGGCCTGTCCGGCTCCGGCAAGAGCGTCGCCCTCAAGGTGCTGGAGGACAACGGCTACTTCTGCGTGGACAACCTGCCGGTGAAGCTATTCGCCGAGACGGTGGAACTGCTGCGCACCTCGGGCAATGAGCGCATCGCAATCAGCATCGATGCGCGCGGTGGCGAAACCGTCAGCCTGCTGCCGCAGCGCGTCGAGCAGTTGAAGTTGAATGGCGTGGATGCGCGCCTGTTGTTCCTCGACGCCAAGGACGACACCCTGATCCGGCGCTTCACCGAAACACGCCGCCGCCATCCGCTCGCCACCGGTCAGGTCACGCTGGAGGAAGCCATCGCGCATGAGCGCGATCTGCTCTCCCCCGTGGCCGAAGCCGGTCACCGCATCGACACCAGCGGCCTGCAGCCCAACGCACTGCGCAACTGGATCAAGGACCTGCTGCAGATCGAGCGTGGTGAAACCTCGCTGCTGTTCGAGTCCTTCGGCTACAAGCAGGGCATACCGCTGGATGCCGATTTCGTGTTCGACGTGCGCTGCCTGCCCAATCCGTTCTACGACCCGCAACTGCGTCCACTGACCGGCAGGGATGCGGCAGTCATCGCCTTCCTCGAAAAAGAGCCCAGCGCAGGGCGCATGCTGGCCGACATCCGCACCTTCATCGAGAACTGGCTGCCGGCTTTCCGCCGCGACAACCGCGCCTACCTCACGGTCGCCATCGGCTGCACCGGCGGACAGCATCGCTCGGTGTATCTGTCCGAAGCGCTGGCCGCACATTTCCGCGCCCAGCCCGGCGCCGGACCGGTGCTGGTGCGCCATCGCCAGCTTGACGATTGATTCGCTGAGTCCGTCGGCATGAGCAGCCCCACGACAATGACCATCACACTAGCCCTCACCGGCGCTTCCGGCATGGCCTATGGCCTGCGATTGCTGGAATGCCTGCTCGCAGCCGGCGCTAACGTCTATCTGCTCTACTCGCAGGCTGCGCACATCGTCGCCAAGCAGGAACTCGATCTCACGCTGCCGGCGCGTGCGCCCGATGCCGAGCGCCAGTTCACGAGTCGATACGGCGCAAAGCCGGGGCAGCTCCGCGTGTTCGGCAAGGAAGACTGGTTTGCGCCGGTCGCCTCGGGCTCCAATCCGGCCGATGCCATGGTGATCTGCCCATGCTCCATGGGCACACTGGCCGCGGTCGCCGCCGGCCTCGCCGACAATCTCATCGAGCGCGCCGCCGATGTGATGCTCAAGGAAGGCCGCAAGCTGGTGCTGGTGCCGCGCGAGACACCGCTGTCGGTGATTCATCTCGAGAACATGCTGCGCCTGGCGCGGGCCGGCGCGGTGCTGCTGCCGGCGAATCCGGGCTTCTATCACCAGCCGCAGAGCGTGGATGAAGTCATCGACTTCGTTGTGGCCCGTATCCTGGACCAGCTTGGCGTGAAACACGAACTCATGGCGCGCTGGGGCAGGACGTGAACAGCGGGGTGGCAAACCATGGGCAAGCGGAGCGCACGGCGCTGTTCCCGCTCAATACCGTGCTGTTCCCCGGCGGCCAGTTGCCGCTGCGCATCTTCGAGGCACGTTACATGGACATGGCGCGCGATTGCCTGAAGCGCCAGCGACCCTTCGGCGTGTGCCTGATTCGCGACGGCCGCGAAGTGGGCACGTCGGCCACGCCCGAGTCGATCGGCTGCCTCGCCCGCATCATCGATTGCGACATGCAGCAGCTTGGCGTGCTGAATGTGATGACGCGCGGCGGACAGCGCTTTCGCATCCTCGACAGCAAGGTCAATGCGCAGGGACTGATTTCAGCAGATATCGAAATGCTGCCGGAGGAGGCTCCCATCGCACTGCCGGAAGAATTCAATGCCTGCCGGCGCCTGCTCGAGATGGTGGTAAAGGATCAGGGGGAGGGCGTGTTCGCCACACCGCACCGCTTTGACGATGCCGCCTGGGTGGGTTACCGGCTGTCGGAAATCCTGCCAGCGCCGCCAGCGGCGAAGCAGAAACTGCTGGAACTCGAAGACAGCCTGTCACGGCTCAATATCCTGCAGCGATTCCTGGAGCAGCACGGCATCGGGGCAGCCCCTGAAGGTATGCAATAATATTATCAATATTGAATTTAGATCGTTTATTCAAGCAATTCAATACGATAATTATTATCAGATAAATACACTAAAAATCACTTTGCCAGCTGTGTCAGCAGCTTCCTGACCGGTGTTGGCACCGCCGCCCTGTGCGCATCCTCCAGTGTCAGCCACAGCGATCCGTTCGCCGCTCCTGATCGCGCCGACAGACTTTGCTTTCCAACATGGCAAAGCAGAGGCTGAATATGCAGGCGGAAATGCGTGAACACATGATCGAACGGCGCCAGTCGCTCGATCTGCACGACCTTGCAGCCAAAGCGATCTGCACAGACTGCTTTTGCCTCCGCCTCCCGACCGACCGCCTCATGCGCCACCTCGGGAAATGACCACAGCCCGCCCCAGATGCCGGTGCCGGGGCGCTTCTCCAGCAGTATCTCGCCCTCGTGCATCAGGAGCAGCATTGCCGTTTCGCGCTCCGGCATGGCCTTCCTCGGGCGCGGCGCAGGAAACTTCAACACCGCATCCTGCGCTAATGCCGCACAGGTATCGTTGACAGGGCAACGGTCACACTCGGGCTTGCGCGTGCATACCGTGGCGCCCAGGTCCATCAGTGCCTGGGTGTAACGCGCCACACCGTGCGCCGGCAGCAGCGACTCGGCGCGCGCCCAGAGTTGCGCCGCCACCTTGCCGTCACCCGGAAAGCCCGCGATCGCGAAATGCCGCGCCAGCACGCGCTTGACGTTGCCATCGAGGATGGCCTCGCGCGCCTCGAAGGCAAAAGCCGCGATGGCGGCTGCCGTGGAACGCCCCAGGCCGGGCAGTTCCTCCAGCAGTTCTCGCTGCTCCGGAAATCTGCCGTCATGCAGTTCCATCACCTGCCGCGCGGCGCGGTGCAGGTTGCGCGCCCGCGAGTAATAGCCCAGACCACTCCACAGGCGCAGCACATCATCCTCGTCGGCGCGCGCCAGGCTGACCACGTCGGGGAAATGCTCAAGGAACTTCAGGTAATAGGGAATGACCGTACCCACCTGCGTCTGCTGCAGCATGATCTCCGACAGCCAGATGCGGTAAGGATCGCGGGTGTTCTGCCAGGGCAGGTCGTTGCGGCCATGGCGCTTCTGCCAGGCAATCAGGCGGGGGGGGAAAGTTGAGTCGGCGGGGTCATTCCTGGGCGCCACGCGCGACGCAATGACGTCAGCCGTTTTGGGAGGCCTCACCGCTTTAACAGGTTTTTAAGCTTGTCCTGCACGCCGCTCTTGAGCGTCTCCTGGACTTTCTGCTTTACCGCATCGGTGGCGACGCTGCCGAATTCGATCTTGTACTTCACTGCATCGAAGGGCCCGGACAGGCGCACCGGTATGGTCAACCCGGCGAGCGACTCAAGGTCCTTGCCACCCTGCCCGCCCGAGGTATTCACGACCGCCGCCTTCGCCAGGTAATTGAGGTTGCCGGCACCGATGTCGATATCACCTGAACCGCCCAACCGGAGAAAAGGCGCCTTGGTGGACAGATCGTCGTTGTGCGCCACACCGTTACGGATCACGAAGCTTGCAGTCATTTCCGAAAAGTCGGTCTTGTCGCCGGACGATGCGCCCTGCTCCTGCGCCGATTTCGAACCCAGCATGGACTTCGCCTTGCGGAAGGTGTCGGCCAGGTTGATGCCCTTCACCGCACCGTCCTCCAGACGGAATGACGCCGTTCCGGCCAGCGCGCGCTTCAGCGCACTGGGCAACTGGCCCGCAGTCTGCACCTCCAGCGTGACATTGCCGCGCCCCTCCAGCGCATCGCGCCCCATGGCATCGCGCAGCAGCGGCCCGATGTTGATGCCAGTGAGTTGCTGTTTGAGTGCGATCTGGTTGCCATTGGCATTGAGCGTGGCGCTTCCAGCCAGCGTGCCGCCGTACAGCGAGGCCACCACCGGATTGATGTCAACGCGGCCACCCAGAACGCGCAGACCAACGCGCACCTTTTCGATTTTCAGTTTCGCCACAGTCAACTGGCCGATGCGTGCCTCGCCAGTGAGGTTCAGCCCTTTCAGGCCGGACAAGTCGATCGGCTGCTCAGCTGCCGGTTTGCCCGCAGCAGCACCCGCCGCGGAATCAGCCGCAGGACCAGCCGGCTTCTGCTGCCCGGCATAGCGATCCAGGTCGAGGCGATCGACCTCGGCATCGAAGCGAATCGCCGATGGCGAAAACCCCTTCACTTCAAATTTCGTCTTTGCCGTGCTGTCATCGAACTTCGCGGTCAGTTCGCCGTTCGCGGTTTCCCTGACCCAGTCAGCCGTCACATTGCCCGTCAACGCCAGCGCAAACGGTTTGGGCGCACTGGGTGCTTCGCCTGCGATCTTCACCGCGACTTCGGGAAGTGACAGCTTGCTCTCGCCAAGGCTCAGGCGATAGCTGCCGGCCACGTCGATGATGACATCCAGCCCCTCGCCCTGGACGCGCGCCTTGAGTTCGAGCTTGCCCGGCGCATCCTCGGCGATGCGGCCCGTGGTCAGCTTCAGCGCAGATACCCTGGTCTGCCTGGCCTCGCGTTCATCGCGCAGGACGAGATTGTCTGCGGTGACCTCGATGCCGGCGATGTCCAGCTTCACCGCAGGCGGTGCGAATTTTTCCGCGGGTTTGGGTTTGTCTCTGGATGCGCCACCGGTCAGGTCATCAATGTTCGTCCTGCCGTCCTTGCGCGTTACCACTTCTGCCGACAGGCCGCTCAACACCACGCGATCCACCACCACCTGCCCGGACAACAACGGCATCAGCGCCAGAGAAACTTTTGCTTCAGTGAGACTGGCAAAGGTCTTGCCGCCGCCCACTTCGGACAACTGCGTCTTGCCAACGGAAACACCCAGCTTGGGGAAAAACGTCAGCCCGAGCGGGCCATCAATGTCCAGCGTGCGGCCGGTCTTTTCCTTCACCAGCGCCACCAGTTCCGGCTTGTAGCTGTCCGGCTTGAAAGTCACCGCAAAAACCGCAACTGCAATGGCGGCCAGCGCTATCAGTCCGCCCGCAACCATCAACAGTATTTTCACTGCCTTCATTTTTTCTTTACCTCTTCGTTCACCTCGTTGGCTATGCCAAAGGGCACATGTCCCGATGCAACATGGCGCTGCGCCGACTCCACATGGCCGCGCTGGTCATCGAAATAGAAATCCGGCTCGAACTCGCGCAGGAACGAGCCCTTGTCCAGCCCGCCGAGGAACATGGCTTCGTCCACGCCGATGTTCCAGTCCATGAGCGTGCGGATCGCGCGCTCGTGCGCCGGCGCACTGCGTGCGGTCACCAGCGCCGTGCGAATGCGCATGGGCACGTCCGACCCGGCAGTCTGCAGGCGGTGCAGGGCTTCCAGGAGGGGCTTGAACAGACCCGGCGGCAATGGCCGGTTCGCGTGCATGGTTTCGTGGTCCTGGAAAGCGGTCAGGCCATCCTGCTGGTACACGCGCTCGGCCTCGTCACTGAACAGCACGCCGTCGCCGTCAAAGGCGATGCGCACTTCATCCGGATGCTGCGCCTCCATTCTGGAGCGCGGATAGACGATGGCCGCCGGATAGCCCATGGCGATCGCCGAACGCACATCGGATTCATTCATGGACAGGAAAAGGTTTGCGTCCAGGGAGTTCAGGTAGCGGTAGGGCGAACGGCCGCGCGTGAACACACCGCGCTCCACCGGCAGCCCGGCCTGCTTGGCCGAGCGAAACACCCTCAAGCCGCTGACCGGGTCGTTCTTGGACAGGATGACGACCTCGACCCGGTGCGCCTTTTCGGTATTGAAAGAGAGCAGCTTTTTCGCCAGCGGAAACGCCGCGCCCTCGCGCGCCGGCAGATCCAGGCTGGCCAACTGCAGCCCCGTGTATTTTTCTTCACCCTCGCGCTCGAAAACCTCGTTTTCCTTCTCGAAGTCGAACAGCGCACGGGATGAAATGGCGACGACGAGTTTGCCTTCCCGGGAAGCGGCCATGGCTGCAGTGCACTCAACAGGATCAAAGGGGTGACGCACGAGTGTAACCGACATGGCCGTGACAATCCTCGGCCGGCCCATGGCGCCTCGAACCGGGCTGTCCGGATTCGGTAATTCTGCTTTATGGGTTTTGTGCAGCCTGCGCCGCGCGTTTCAGATCATCATTGCCGGGCTAAAAGCCAGGCAAAGGCCGGCGCTGCAATTCACCCCTGGAGGAGACATGAATTTTTCAAGATGGATGCCACACGCTTCTGCAATCTGCTTCACACTCGTAACCACTCTCGCCCTGCCCGCTCTGGCCCAGAAACCATCCGGGCTGGCCGGGAATTTTCCCAACAAGCCGATACGCATCATCGTCGGATCCTCTCCCGGCGGCGGCACCGACATCATCGCCCGTCTGGTGATCGCCCGACTGGGTGAGCGCTGGGGGCACAGCTTCGTGGTCGAAAACCACGCCTCGGGCATTGGCGGCATCATCGGCATGGACATGGTGGCAAGAGCAACACCGGACGGCTACACCCAGCTCGTCACTGCCAACAGCACCGTGGTGAATGCCGCCCTGGTCGCCAAGACCAGCTACGATGTTCGCAAGGCCTTCGCGCCCATCGCCCAGTTCTCCTCCCAGCCCTATGTACTCGCGGTATCAACCGCGCTGCCGGTGAGCTCGGTCAAGGAGTTCCTGGCCTATGCCAAGGCGCGGCCCGGCCAGCTCAACTACGCATCATCCGGCACCGGTTCGGCCGCGCACATCGGCATGGAGCAGTTGAAGTACCTCGAAGACCTGAGCCTGGTGCACGTGCCTTACAAGGGCATCGGCCCGGGCGTGCTCGACATGATTGGCGGGCGCATCCAGGTGCTGTTCGGAAGCGTGCTTGCGACCATGTCACATGCCAAGGGCGGCAAGATCAAGGCACTGGCGGTGGGCAGCCCTAAGCGCTCCGCGCTGCTGCCGGACATTCCGACCATCGCCGAGACCGTCCCCGGGTTTGAAATGGTAGGCTGGTACGGATTGCTCGCCCCCACAGGCACGCCGGCGCCGATCATCAATGCCGTCAATCGCGACATCAATCTGATCCTGGCAACGCCGGAAGTGGTCCAGAAGCTGGCCGCCGACGGCGCCGACGCGCCGCAAGCGACGCCGCAGCAATTCCAGGAAACCATCAATCGTGAAATCGACAAGATTGCCAAGTTGATGAAGGACGCCGGACTCAAGCTCGATTAGCAACACAAACGGCATGACCGCGGCGGCGCCGGTTTTCCGGGCCGTCGCGCCCGTTCACCCCACGTGATATGCAGGCAAAGGCGCTGGCGACTACCACCATTGGCGCCAGACCAATAAGACCGACCAGTCCTATATGTGAACATTGCCCCGATATGTGTCGCAGCGTATTCTAGGGCTCGATGGGGACGCGTGAAAAACCCCATGGCACAAGAAGACGGGCCTGAACCCGCCCCTGTCAGCCGGTCAAGCCAGCTTCACACTTGGAGGAATACATGCGGGCAATCACAAAGGTAGCAACGGGTTCACGATTCAGGAAACTGTCCCTGGCTTTGTGCACAGCGGGCATTGCACTCACCACGCTCACAGCGGGACTGGCGCAGGCGCAAAAGCCGCCCGGTCTTCCCGGGGGGTACCCCGCCAAGCCGGTGCGCGTCATCATCGCCACCGCACCGGGCGGCAGCACCGACTTTCTGGGCCGCATGGTCTACGGCAAAATCGCCGAAAAATGGGGCGCGACCTTTGTCATGGAGAACGTGAGCGCCGTGGCGGGCGGCGTCGTTGCACTGGATCAAGTGCTGAGGCTGCCCAATGACGGCTACACGCTGCTGGTCTGCTCGGGCAGCACCTTCCAGGGCGCCATGTACACGCACAAGGTTGATTACGACGTGCGCAAGGTGTTCACGCCCATCGTCCAATTCACCATCTCCCCGCTGGTGATGGCGGTCAATGCCGATCTGCCGGTGAACAACATCAAGGAACTGATTGCCCTGGCCAAGAGCAAACCCGGCTCACTGAACATTGCCACCTCAGGCATCGGTTCCTCCGCCCACCTCTCAGGCGAACTGTTCAACCTGCTGGCCGGCGTTGAAATGGTGAGCGTGCCCTACAAGGGTGTGGGACCCAGCGTTCTGGACACCATTGCCGGACGTACCCAGGTCACCTTTGGCACCTCGGTGGCACTGCTGCCGCAGATACGTTCCGGCAAGTTGAAGCTGATGGGCATCACCTCCGGCACGCGCATGCCCACCCTGCCGGACGTCCCGACCATCGCCGAAGGCGGTGTGCCCGGATATGCCTACGTCGGCTGGATCGGATCGGTCGCCCGCACCGGCGTGCCGCAGCCGATCCTGGAGGCGTTCAATCGCGAAGGCGTCGCCATTCTCAAATCGCCTGAGGTCCAGAAGTCGCTCGCAGCGGACGGCTCGCAGGCTGCTTACGCGAACACCGAGGAGTTCAGGCAGGAAATCGTCACCGCCCTGGGCCGTGCCGAGCGGCTCATCAAGGAGCGCAATCTCGTCCTGAACTGAGCGCAGTCCGGCACGCAAAAGCAACCGGCCCCGCGCGGGGCCTTTTGTATTCTGGAGCGGGTAGAGAGGATCGAACTCTCGTCTAAAGCTTGGGAAGCTTTCGTTCTACCATTGAACTACACCCGCGATCAGCGTTGATTATAGTGGGTTTTTCGACGGCCTGAAATGCGCTCGATTACAGCCGGTGGGGGCGTTACCGGGGTGACTAACAGCCCGAGAAGCTTTCGATCTATCCCACACAGCTTTTGACCGCTGCTTGGCACGATGAGTGGCTGTCCCCAAAAAACGTCGTGATAAACGACTTTGCCATCCCCGTTAATTGAATCAGGGCAGGCCTTCAATCAGTATCTATCGGCAAATTCCCATTGAGTCTATTGTTCCAGAACCATCCCCTTCTGCTTTATTAACCTGGCACATTACGCGCATGGGGGTGGGGCATGGCTATCTCCCTGGTGTGATGGCTGTGATATCGAACCGATGCCCGCCTGTTACCCTGCTCTGAGCAGAGCGTCGATGCACGGTTGACCACATCAGGGTGCGCAGATAGAGTCCGGCGCGGGCGGAAGTCGTTTGCATTTCCGGTTCGCTTTGCAGTATTGATCGGGTAAGGCAGCAGCATGGAGCACGGGCAGGCAAGCAAGACGGCGATGCGGGTGGCGATGCGTCGCGCGGCACACCAGATGATCGATCGCCCGTTGGTCCTTGATGACGCGTCGGCGGTGAAGATCGTGGCACCACTGCTGGCCCTGGGCGGACACAATTACGAGATCAAGCGATCCAAGCATGCCGTATCGAAGGCGTTCCGCTCCTACATGGTCGGGCGCAGCCGGTATTCCGAGGATGAACTGGCGCGGGCAGTCGAGTGCGGTGTGCGGCAGTACGTGGTGCTAGGCGCAGGACTGGATACCTTTGGTTGCCGCAATGCGCACCCGGATCTGCAGGTGTATGAGGTTGACTTCCCTGCAACACAGCAGTGGAAGCGGGACTTGCTGCAGCGGGCCGGCATTGCCGTCCCAGCCAACCTACATTTCGTGCCGGTGGATTTCGACAGCATGGATTTGCCGGATGCCTTGGGTGGGGCCGGCTTCGACCGGAACCGGCCGGCATTCTTCAGTTGGCTCGGTGTGACGATGTATCTGACACTGGGCGGATTCCGCCGGATCATGGCGGCTATCGGCAGCGGTCCGGGCGGCAGCGCGGTGAGCTTTGATTTCCTGATGCCGCGCGAAGCGCTGCCTGCATGCGAACAAATAACCCTGGATGGTCTGGCGAAGCGCGTCGCTGCGGCAGGGGAGCCGTTGACGCTTTTACTGGCCGAAGAAGAGATCGCCCGGGAATGCAGGCAGGCGGGGTTTGAACGCTGGGAGTTTCTCGATGCCGCGGCGCTGAACCGGCGGTATTTTGCAGGACGGACGGATGGCCTGGGCTTGGTGCCCGGCGCGGCACGACTGGCCACTGCCTGGAAGTGAGCATGCAATCAGTATCTATTGCCCATTCACGCTGTCGGTTAGTTCAAACTGATAATTCATTCAGACTGTTGTTTCTGAAAGATGGCCTGCCGGATAAATTGTAGCCACTCTCCAAGTTTCTACATGTTCATTGAGCTGGCGAAACGCTGTTCCTGGACTTCTGTAAAAAATTTCTCAAAGTCGCCCTGATGTTCATCAGTGCGACATTCGCGTTCAAAGGCAATGCATCGGGACTGGCACTTGTCTGATCACCAAGTCGCAAGCCTATTGAAAGTGATAGACAAACGTCTCCGTCCGATTGCGGGCCCCGGTCGGGTCCTCGTAGGGGCGGCCGGTGGGTGCCGTGCCGCGCAGCGTGATCTTGTCCATGTGGCGAAGCTCGTTCCGACGGTCGTAGTCACCAACGGCATTGTGATTCGTCGAGCGCTGGTCCCAGAGCACGATGTCATCCTTCTGCCAGACATGCCGATAGACGAATTGCGGACGCTGGGTATGCAGGCGCAGGTAGTTGAGCAGCGGCTCGCTTTCCTCCAGGGTCATGCCTGCGAGCAATCTCACCTTGTCGCCGATGAAGAGCAGTTTGCGGCCGGTCTCCGGGTGCGTGGCGACCAGGCGGTGCGCGGTGGTCTTGGCCTTGCGCGAAGCCTCCAGCTTTTCGGGCGATGAATGGTCGAGTTCGGTTTCCTGCTCCATGTGCACGGCCTCGATGCCCTCCAGCATTTTCTTCATGCCCGGTGACAGGGTGTCGTAGGCCAGATGCAGGTTGGTGAACTGCGTGTCGCCGCCCAGCTCGGGCAATTGCATTGCCCGCAGCATGGTGATGATGATGGGCGTTGGCGTATAGGACATGTCCGAATGCCAGTCCGATCCGTTGAAGTTGCTCAGCAGCGGTCCGGTTTCTTGCGGCCGGGCGATCAGCGCCTTGATCTCCGGATGCTCCGGCAGGTTGCCGGGCTGATCCATCCGCACCGGGCCGAAGCGCGTGCCGAAGGTCACGTATTGCGGCCGGGTAAGCGGTATGCCGCGGAACAGCAATATGCAGTGCTCCACGAGTGCCTTGCGAACGGCGGCGAAATCCTCATCGCTGAGCGGTTTGGTGATGTCAACGCCGGTGACTTCGGCGCCCATTGCATATGAAATCCTGCGTATCTTCATGCCCATGTCGGCTCCTCGTTTGACACTGATCTGAATGCAGCGACGGAAATTCCGGCGGCTGCAATCACTCCTCGCGGATGCCCGCGTCCTTGATCACCTTGCCCAACACCGTCATGTCGGAGCGGATCACTGCGGCGAATTCCTCGGGTGTACTGGCCAGTGCGTCGGCGCCTTCGTCGAAAAATCTTTTCTGGATCGCCGGTTGCTTCATGAACTGCGCAATCTCCTGGTAGAGCCTGCGCACGATGGGCTCGGGCGTCTTCGCCGGGGCGAGCAGACCGTTGCTCGAGCGGATCTCATAACCCTGCAACCCGCCGGCTGCAGCGATGGTGGGAAGGTCGGGAAACAGCGGCGTCGGCTTTGGCGTGCTCACCGCCAGCGCCCGCACCTTGCCGGCCTTGATGAACGGCAGCACACCTCCCGCTGTGGCGAACATGATTTGCACCTCGCCGCTGATCAGGCCCAGGTTGGCCGGGCCGCCACCCTTGTAGGGAATCGTGACAATGTCCACGCCGGCCATGGACTTGAACAGCTCACCCGCCAGATGGGCTGCACCGCCAATGTTGGAGGCGGCGTAGTTGAGCTTCCCCGGATTGGCTTTGAGCAGCGCAATCAGTTCCTGGACCGAGTTGGCTTTTACCGCAGGATGAACCACGAGCACATTGGGCGCGGTCGTGGCCAGGGTGACTGGCGCGAAGTCCTTGACCGGGTCGTAGGAGAGCTTATCGCGCAAAAACGGTGCAAGCCACATGCCGCTGCTGGCGTAGAGCAGGGTGTAGCCATCAGCGGGCGCCTTGGAAACCAGGTCGGCCGGCACGGTTCCGCCGCCGCGGTTTTCGATGATGATCTGTTGTCCGAGCGGGCCGGAGATGCCGTTGGCAATGATGCGTGCACCGATATCGGCGGCACCGCCCGCCGCCCCCGCCACCACGCGAATCGCCTTGGCAGGATAAGTCTGTGCGCTCGCAACACCGGCTGCAAGCAGCAGGCCCGCCGTTACACCGGCGACGCCGCGCAGCGCCGCAGAACTCAGGCGGGGATGACATTTCCAAGAAGTATTCATGATCATATTTTTTACATCCAGTCTTATGGATAAAGGCTTAATTAATGAAATTGATATTAATCAAAAGTCACAAAAGCGACGATCAAATAAGCGGCGATCAAACAAGCGGCGATCAAACAGGCGGCGCGACCGACAGGCCCTTTACCTGATGCTGCTCGATGAAGCGGGCCACCAGGCCGGAGCGCTTGGCTTCTTCGACAAAGTCCGAGAGGAACTTCGCGCCGGCCGTGTTGCCCTTGGCTGTGCCCACCGCCTGCTGCACCGTGGCGAAATTGCCATCGAGGATGCGTGCGCCGGGCAGGTTATTCACGTCTTTCAGCAACGCCGGCCGCAATGCGGCATAGGCCTCCAGCCCGCCGCTTACGAACAGGTCCCAGGCGGTCAGTCCGGGTGTCGGGCGCAGCACCGTGGCGTGTTTGATGTTGCGATCCAGCCAGAGCTCATAGGCACCACCCGCGTTGACGGCAATGCGCACACCGGGCCGGTCCACTTGCGCAACGTCGATGATTGTCGAACCGGGCGGCACCAGATAGGTCGCCTCGATCTCGGCATAGGCTGCGGTAAAGGTGACCTTCTCGGCGCGCTGCGGCTCGGCGCCGATATTGCCGATGTCCCACTTGCCGGTCCCCGCGTCGCCAGCGATCTGGTTGGGCCTCGCGTAGGGAACATACTGCACCGGCACGCCGAGACGCTCGGCAATCGCCGCCGCCATGCTGGGCGAGACGCCCGTCGGGTCGCCGTTGGGCGCGCGACCTGTGACAAGCAGCTTGTTGCCCATGTTGATGGCAGCGCGCAGCACACCCGTCGGTGCGAGCTCCCTGATGACCTGATCCAGACTCATGGCGTACCCGCCTCAGTTGGCCGCAAGTTCGATACCGGTGTCAGCCGCCAGTTTTTTCCAGCGCTCGGTCTCCGCAAGGTAATGCCGCTTGAATTCGGCCGGCGTGCTGGCGAGCAACGTGTATTCATCCCCGAACTTGCCCTGCAATTCGGGCTCCTTGATGAGCCGCGCAAGGGTGCCCTGGATCTTGTTGACCAGAGGAGCAGGCGTTCCGGCCGGCGTGATCAGACCGAGCCAGCTCGAGTACTCCCAGTTGATGCCCTGTTCGATCGCCGTTGGCACGTCGGGCAGGGCCGGATTGCGCTCGCGGGCGGAAAGCGCGATGGCGCGCAGCTTGCCCGCCTTGAGCATGGGCACGGCCAGACCGAAAGTGACGGGGACGATGTGCGCGCGTCCGGCGATCAGATCGGGATAGGTGGCCCCCACCGATTTGTAATGCACGTAGGTCAACTGCGTGCCGGTTGCCAGCTCTAGCATGAGGCCCTGCAGGTGCTGCGTTCCGCCCGCACCGCCCGTGCCGAAATTGACGGCGCCGGGATTGGCCTTGGCGTAGGCGACATACACCTTCAGGTTCTTTGCCGGGAAGTTGTTGGTCACGCACAGGATCGAGTAGCGCTTGTTCAGCAACGACACTGGATCAAAGTCCTTGACCGGGTCGTAACCACCGTCCTTGACGATGAGCGGCAGGGTGGCATAGGTCGAGGACACCCAGACGTAGGTATAGCCGTCCGGCTTTTGCCGCGCCGCGTAAGTCATGCCCACGGCCATCGTGCCGCCGGGCTTGAAGTCCATGACAAAGGGCTGGCCCAAGCTGGCGGCGAGCGCGTTGGAAAAAACACGTCCCTCGACATCGGCTGCACCACCGGGGGCGAACGGCGTGACCATGGTCACCGGGCGCGACGGGTAGCCGGGGGCGGGATCGGCCCTGCCCTGTGCCAGCGCAGTGCCCGCTGCAACGGCCATGACGCACATGGCAGCGCCCTTGATCAGTACATTTCCGCTCATTGATGCACTCTCCCTTTTCCTGTTGCCGATTTCATCGTGGGCCACCTGTGTCCTGGCCGGTCTGTCGCCACGCCTTGCCGATGGCGGGCATGAGATTAACGCGTATTCATCCGAATTTCCAAGAAAATTCCGGCCTTCCGGCATGACTGCAGGGAGTGTGCTGCACCCGAGGGGCGCTGGCCTTTCAAAACAGATTGGAGCCGTTTTTTTCAGCGGCGACGCACACCGAAGCGCAAACGAAGAATTGCCCGGGGCCCGCCTTCTCGCAGACCCCGGACGGACAGCCTTTGCACTTTACGCAAGGCGACGCAACTCACGTTCAGCCGATGTCACGTTCAAGCAATGGCCCCCTTGCTGCGCAGATCGCTGATCTCCTGTTCGCTGTAACCCAGGCCCTGCATGACCTCATTGGTGTGCTGCCCTGCATCGGGCGTGGGCATGCGGATCGCACGGCTGGCACCAACGAATGTCAGCGGCGAGGCGACGATCCGGATCTCGCCCAGCACCGGATGCTGCACCGGTTGTGCCATGCCCAGGTACTGGATCTGCTCGTCGGCGAACACCTTGTCCATGGTGTAGATGGGCCCGCACGGAACACCTCCTGCCTCCATTGCCTTGATCCAGTAGTCCATGGGCTTGGTCCGCGTCACTTCACCGATCGCCGCCTGCAACGCCACGCGATCCTTGACGCGTTCCTTCTGCGTGGCCCATTTGTGGCCGGGCTGCGACCATTCGGGTTTGCCCAGCACCTCGCACAGCTTGATGTAGGTGTTCTGCGCGGCGCCGGCGATATTGAAGTGGCCGTCGCTGGACGGATAGACACCCGGCGTGTCACCCGTGGGGTGCATGTTGCCGGCGGGCTTGGCGACATGTCCGTCCATGAGGTAACGCGATGCCTGGAAGTCCATCATCATGATCAGCCCCTCCAGCAGGCTGGTGTTGACCCAGCGGCCGCGACCCGTTCGATCACGCTCGTACAAGGCCATCATGATGCCCAGCGCCAGCAGGTTGCCCGCCGTGAGGTCACCCACGGCGATGCCGGTACGCATCGGTCCGCTGCCGGGCTCGCCGGTCACCGTCTGCAGGCCGGACATGCCCTGCACGATCTGGTCGACGCCACCTCGCTTGGCAATCGGTCCCTCCTGGCCGAAACCGGAATTGCTGCCATAGACCAGTTTCGGATTGACCTGACGCAAATCCTCCCAGGACACTTTGAGGCGGTGTTTCACGTCGGGACGCCAGTTCTCCACGACCACATCGGCGTCTTTCACCATCCGCATCAGCACCGCGTGACCTTCGGGCGACTTCAGGTTCAGACGCATGGATCGCTTGTTGCGATGCAGATTCTGCGCATCAAAGCCGTGACGCTTCTCGCCGTCACCACGCATGTCCTCGGTGGGTTCGACCTTGATGACATCGGCACCCCAGTCGGCCAGGTGACGCACGCAGGTGGGGCCGGCCCGGGCCAGGCACAGATCAATGACCTTGAGTCCGGTTAGCGGCAGATACGGTGAGTCATCCATGTTTCCTCCTCGGGGTTGTGATGTGCGGGACGCCGGAACGCTGCCGGCAAGGAGAGCTTACAATGTTTGCCGCCACGCACTGAAACATACAACCATAAAGCGCGGCTTCACTTCATTACCGTTACAGCACTGCGGTTTCCAACAGGAGGAGGCGCATGAAACATGTGACATCCCGTGCCGTTTTCGTGACGGCCATCATCATTGCAGTTGTTCCCCTGTCGGCCTGGGCACAGAACCCGGCCGGCTATCCGGCCAGGCCCGTCAGAGTGATTGTGGGCCGCGGCGCAGGCGGCTCCGTCGACATCGTGGCGCGGCTGGTTTCGGCAAAGCTGGGCGATACGCTCAAGCAGAAGTTCGTCGTCGAGAACCGCCCCGGTGCGGGTGGCATGCTGGGCGTCCGGGAAGTCGTGAATGCCGCGCCCGATGCGCTCACCATTGCGCCGGTGCCGGCCACCTTCCTGTGGGCGAAAACCCTGCAGCCCAGTCTGGCCTTTGATCCGGTCACCGATCTCGAACCGGTATCGCAGGTCACCAAGGCGCCGCTGGTCATGATCATCAACCCTTCGGTCCCGGCGAAATCCGTCCGGGAACTGATCGAGCATGCCAAGGCCAATCCGGGCAAACTGAACGTCGGGGTCAGCAACGGCACGGCCACACATCTTGCGGCGGCCTACTTCGCCAGCATGGCCGGCATTTCAGTGCAGATCGTTCCCTACAAGGGCACACCCGAGGTGACAGCCGATCTGGTCGGAGGCCGCATCGACATGCACATCGGCGGACTGGCTTCGAACATCGCCCGCATCAAGGCGGGCAAGGTGCGCGCCCTGGGCGTCACCACCCTGGACCGCAGCACGGCCATGCCTGACCTGCCGACAATTGCCGACACCCTGCCCGGCTACGAGGTGAATAATTTCCATGGATGGCTGACCACCCGGGGATCTCCCTCTGCGAGCGTGAACAGACTCGCCGCAGCCATCACCGAAGCGGTCAATGCCAAAGAGGTAAGCGAAGCGATCACGGCAGACGGCTCCACGCCCTACGGCAGCACGCCGCAGGAATTTCGCGATGCCATCAATCGCAATGCGCCGGCCTTCCAGAAAATCGCGCGGGAATCAAACATGAGCCTGTAGTTGTCCCCGAAGTTGTCTGCGAAGTTGTCTGCGATGTCATCTGCGGCCTTACCCGCGGTCGAGCCGGCAACTGCATTGAAACCGATGTAATTACAAGAGGGAAAATCGTGGAATACCAGCACATCCTGTATGAAGTCGCCGACGGCATTCTGACCGTCACGCTGAACCGCCCGGAAAAGCTGAACGCCCAGACCCGGCGCATGCATGCCGAAATCATGGCTGCCGCCGATCAGTGGGACGCTGATGACAGCATTCGCGCGGTGATATTCACCGGCGCGGGGAGGGGCTTCTGTGCCGGCACCGACCTCACCCAGAACAACACCTGGGGCGGCGGCAAGGATGCCCCCGAGGAGTTCCCGCCCAAATACATCAACGGCATCCGTCGTGACGGCGGCGGCGAACTGGTGCTGCGCCTGTTCGACAGCAAGAAGCCCATGATCGCCGCCATCAACGGCCCGGCCGTGGGCATCGGTGCGACCTTCATCCTGCCCATGGATGTGCGCATCGCCTCCGACAGCGCACGCTTCGGCTACGTGTTCACGCAGCGCGGCATCGCGCCCGAGTCCTGCTCGACCTGGTTCCTGCCGCGCGTCGTGGGCATTTCCAAGGCGCTGGACTGGTCGCTCAGCGGGCGCGTATTCAATGCCCCGGAAGCGCTGGAGCACAAACTGGTGAGCGAGGTTTTGCCGCAGGACCAGTTGCTGGCACGTGCTCGGGCCATTGCCCATGAATATTCGGATCGCACCGCGCCGTTGTCGGTCGCCGTGACCCGCCAGATCATGTGGCGCATGCTGGGTGCGGCGCATCCCATGGAGGCGCATGAAATGGAATCGCAGGCGCTGTCCTCGCTGCGCACGAAATCCGATGCCGGCGAAGGCGCGCAGTCCTTCCTGGAAAAGCGCCCGCCGAAGTTCACGCTGCAACCCAGCAAGGACATGCCCGACAGCTATCCGTGGTGGCCGGAGCTGGAGTTCAAGGGCAAGGTGGAGTGGTAGGTTGTATTCAAAGTAAATCCCCCCGCGCGACTGTGTCGCGTCGGCCCCCTTTGACAAGGGGGTAAACCAGATCCGTTGAACGCAGGGCCTCCCCCTTTTACAAGGGGATAAACCAGACTCGTTGAACGCAGAGTCTCCCTCTTTGACAAGGGGCAAGCCAGATTCGTTGAACGCAGAGTCTCCCCCTTTGGCAAGGAGGTGAACCAGATGCGTTGAACGCAGGGTCTCCCTCTTTGACAAGGGGGTAATCCAGACTCATTGAACGCAGGGCCTCCCCCTTTGACAAGGAGGTATTCCAGACTCGTTGAACGCAGGGCCTCCCCCTTGTCAAAGGGGGGCGGGGGGATTTACATTTTTTCAGCGAACCACACCTCCAACCCCTACTTCCCCTCCGGCCAATCCGTCGGACGGCCGGCGACAAAGCCCTGATAGCCGCCAAAGCCCAGCTCCTCGAGCAGTCGCACGGTGGCTTCATCCTCGATGCGCTGACCGATCACCGGCACGTCGAGTTGCTTCGCGGCGCGCACCACGGCTTCGATAAAGAACCGCGTGCCGGGGTCGGTGCCAAGCTTGCCGGTATGTACCGCCGAGAGCTTGATGTAGGCCGGATGCAGGCGCTGGGCCAGCGCCAGGCTGTCCTTGTGCACCCCGAAGTGGTCGATGGCGAACTGCGCGCCGCGCTTCGTGATGCGTTCAGCAAAGCGCTGCGCTGCAGCTTCATTCTGCACCACGCCGTGCTCGCTCAATTCGAACACCAGATCCATGCGCGAGCGTGACCGAGCCCGAAATAGCTGTACCAGTAGATGTGAGAGGATTTCACGAACTGGACATTATTTTGGAGGAACAGGTTATGCCGACCAAGCACCACAAGGCGGAGCAAATCGTTGCGAAGTTACGGCAAATTGAAGTTTGTATGG